>DLKK01000051.1:0-1006 GCA_002478955.1 Treponema sp. UBA7590 | reverse complement strand
TCTCTGGAAAATCGCCTTGAAATTTCCGTCATAGATTTTTGAGATTGTGTCTTTTGTGCCAAGCCATACGCTGATTTTCTGGTCAAGACCGTAGTTAAAGCAACAGCGGGCAAAACTTTCAATAGAAGCGTCAAGGTTGTGGATTCCCTGAATTATTCCAGGACCTTTCATAACCTGAATTGTCTTTTTTATTTCTGTGCCGTCCTCACCGTGGAAAACAAGTTCCGCAGTTCCAGCGCAAGGAGTTTTTATCTCGCAGTTTTTATATACATCACCATAGCCATGTCGACCAAGAACGATTGGTTTTTCCCATGATTTAACATTGCACGCGATGTTTTTCACAAAAATAGGAGCGCGGAAAATTGTCCCATCAAGTTCACCGCGAAGAATTCCATTCGGAGAAGGAGTAAGTCTCTTCAACTTATATTCTTCCATTCTTGCCGCGTTAGAAGTTATTGTCGCGCATTTTACGCCAACGCCAAGCCGCCTGATTGCTTCCGCCGCTTCATAAGTTATTTTGTCGTCTGAATCATCACGGCTTTTAAGGCCAAGATCAAAGTATTCAGTTTTCAAATCGATATAAGGCAAAAGAAGCTCGTCCTTTATAACCTTCCACAATACACGTGTCATTTCGTCGCCATCGAGCTCTGCGATAGCATTTTTCATCTGAATTTTAGCCATACAAAAATTATACAGAATTAAATGATTTTATGCGATATTCTGCGCGATTTTTATTTTAAAAGCCCGCCGAATTTTATGTCGTTCTGACGGCAAAATGAAATATAACGCTGGCTGTCGTTGCATTCTGTAAAACCGGTAACGTAAAGCTCCGAATGAAATGTATTCAACGCAGAAATTTTTTCCGCCGGAACAACATCGAACGCATGGCGCGTAACTCCATCGCGGGAATCCACAACCTTTATGTTTTCTCCGGCCGCCTCTTTTATCTCATCCGACATATTCAAAAAATGCGTGCAAGCCAGGACAATCACATCGCAACCATTTT
>DLKK01000031.1:14867-16293 GCA_002478955.1 Treponema sp. UBA7590 | reverse complement strand
TGAGCGGTTCACATTTCAAGCTACCACCTTTAGTGGTGGTAGATGGCTATGCTTGTTGAAGCAGATAGAGAGTTTCCTTGCAGGCGTGCAAGTTTTGTATATTTCTTCCGGGGCGTTGCGGGGTGTCCCCGCTGGGTGGGGTAGCGGACAAGGCAATGAGCGGAGCGGATTGGCTTGGGAGCGAGGGGCGGTGCTCCGCCCTGCATGAAATATTGGAAATTTGCTATTTACATACTATTGATTTTTATGGTAAAATTGTTTACTTAATTTTTAAGGATATAAGGAGCTTTTAGAAAATGACTAAGCAGACTTTGAATGCAAAGGTTCGTTCTACTACTGGAAAAACAGCTGCCAAAAATCTTCGAAAAGTAGGTAGTATCCCTGCTGTTGTTTACAACCACAAGGGTGAGGCTACATCTATCGAAGTGAATGCTGTTGAATTTAACAAGATTTGGCGCACAATTACTGCTTCTACACCGGTTGAATTGGTTGTTGACGGTAAAAAGGAAGAAGTTCTTATCAAGGATGTTGAATATAATATCCGCAATGATTCTGTTCTTCATGTTGACTTTTTTGCACCAGATCCAGATGAAAAGATTGTGTTCAAGTACAAGATTCAGTATTCTGGAAACCCGATTGGTGTTTTGAAGGGTGGTTTCATGGTAAAGCGTGTTCCAGAAGTAAAAGTTTTGGCTGCACTTGCTAATCTTCCTGAAAGAGTTGTTATTGATGTTTCTGGTTTGAACATTGGTGACGTTTACAAGGTAAAAGATTTGAATCTTGGAAAAGATGTTACAGTGCTTACAGACGGTGAACTTTCACTTGTAAGTATTGCTCCGGCTCGCGGCTAAGCCGTGCTGCTTTACAAAGGGCTGTCAGTTTTGGCAGCTCTTTTTGTTTAACTTTTATGAATAAAGACAGAATCATTAGTTTTGAAAATCATATTGAAAGTAATCTGAAAAAAATTGGTTTTGATTTGTCTTCTGTTGAAAAAAAATCCTTATGCATTGGCGTTGCGGTTTCTGGTGGCGCGGATTCTGTTTCTCTTTTTGTGGCGCTTTGCCATATTTCAAAAAAATATAAAATTCCTGTCCGGGCTGTAACGGTAAATCATAATATAAGGGAAGAATCTGAAACCTGTGGTGATGCGGAATTTGTTTTGGCACTTGGAAAAAAACTTTTTGAGCAGGGGTTTGACGTTAAGGTTTCAGAGAAGGTTCTTGAGCGTGGCAAAGTTTTTTCTGTGGCAGAAATGCGCGGAAACGGCGTTGAGGAAGCGGCGCGCTTTTTGCGTTACGAGGCTTTTTCTGAGTTTGCGTCGGCTGAAAAACCGGCTTTTATTGCCCTTGCGCACAATAGAAATGACCAGATTGAGACTTTGCTTATGCGTTTTTTGCAGGGAAGCGGAAATTCCGGGCTTTGCGGA
>DLKK01000031.1:0-14840 GCA_002478955.1 Treponema sp. UBA7590 | reverse complement strand
GCGGAATTTTTGTGCGTCCGCTTCTGGATGTTTCGCGTGTGCAGATTGAGGAATATCTTTTGGCGCAAAATATTCCATGGCGGACGGATTCCACGAATTTTGACACGAATTATATGCGCAACAGAATCCGGCAGAAACTTGTTCCGTTTTTGAATGAAAATTTCTTTGGCTTTGAGAAGGCTCTTTTGAACGGCGCGCACAAGGCTTTTGATGATGAAAATGCGCTTTGCTCTTTTTTGAAAAAGGATTTTTGGTCTGTAAAAAAGAATTCTGTTGAATGTGCCGGCGATGAATTTCTGGCTCTTCCTGAAGCATTGAAAAGGCGGCAGATTTTTGCCGGAATTGATTTGCTTTGCGGAAAATTTCCGGGGCATGATAGTGAAAATAAAGCTGAAGAAAGCTGCGTGGATAATCTGGAAAAAAAATCCGGTGGAAGAATTCCTTTTCTGTTTGTGAAGGAGTTTTTGGAATCTATTGAAAATTCTGAAAATTCGGGGTTTTCCAAAAATTGTGTGAAAAAAACTGCCGGAAATCTTTTGTTTTCTTTTGACGGAAAAAAAATTGAAATCAAAAAGAAAGGATTGATAGCGACTGAATCGTCTTTTTTTGTTATAATAGATAAAGATATGCAGTTTTCATTTGCTGCTGGCGAGGTTTTTGTAAAGCTTGCTGAAAATAAAAAATCCGCGAAAATAAGTTTTTTTTCGGAAAAAGACGAAGTTTCGCTGGAAAATGTGCCTGTGCCGTTTTGCGTCCGCAGCCGCCAGCCGGATGATTTTGTCCGTGCCGCAGATGGCGGAAAAAAATCGCTTTCAGATATTCTTTCTGACTGGCACGTTTCTGTTGACCTGAAAAATTCGGTTCCTGTTGTTCAGGAACTTTCTGGCAAAAACCAGGAGATTGTCGCTGTCCTTGGCTCGCTTCTTGGTTTTAACAACTGGATTGTAAAATCAGACTCGCATGATTCTGGTTTTTCGTTCTGGAAGTAGAGGAATTATTTGATGAAAAAAAAATTGTTTTTTTCAGTCTTTCTTTTATTGTCTGCGCAGTTTTTTTTGTCGGCTGCAAGCTCATCGTTGGTTGCGGCAAACAGACGTACTGCGGTTCGATGTTTAAAGCTTTCTGAATCGTTTCTTTCTTCAGATGATTACACAAATGCTTTGGCGCAGGCGGAACTTGGTCTTGCTTACGATGAAAGTGTGTCGGATTTATGGTATGTCAAGGCGGCTTCCCGGTCTGGGCTAGGGGCTACGCGGGCGGAACTTATTCCTCTTGTTACGCATGCGCTTACAGAAGGGGAATGGGTTGACTACAACCGCGATGGAGCTAGAATTCTTTATGCTGATTTGCTGTGTGACACAGGAAATTATGAGCAAGCGATTGGAATCCTTGATGCTGAGCCTTTTATTTATTCTTCCGATGCGGAATTTATCCGGGCAAAAGCCTATTACAGAATCAGGAGCGCGGAATCTATTTCAAAAGCACGGGATAAAATAAATTCGGCGCGAAAAATTTATCCGGCGGACAAGCGTTTTCCAAAACTTTTTTTTAAGCACGAATACGATTTGTCAAGGCTTTCCGGTTTTTATGCGGATTCTTCCGGCGACAAAATTCCTTCTGAAAAAGCGGAATCTTCTGTCAAAAAAGATGATTCGATTCTTGTTCAGAAAATTGCGGATTCGTTTTTGGCAAAAATGCCTGAATATGATAATCCAGATGCAGAGCTTGAGATTTATTCAGTTTTTTTTGCGTCCGGTGAACAGCAGAAACGGTTGGCGGAGGCATTTGCATCGCACGGAATGCGTCATCCTTTGTATGCGTTGATTGCCTTGAAGTGCGGGCTTATGGGGCAGCAGGAAGCGTGGGATTATTTCTGCTCATTTGCTGATGAATCGGTTTCTATTGAAATGCTTCAGGATATTCTTCCGATGATTACGGACGAACTTACGGTTGCTTCTGTGAAAGAGCATCTGGATTCTTTTTCTGGAATTTTGACTTTCGACACGGATTTTGATCTTGAGCCGAATCTTACCGCAAAATATATGCGCGGCCGTCCTGCAAATTTTTCCTGGGACAAGGAAAATGACGGCGTTATTGAATGGTCTGCCGAATGTGATTTTGGTGTTCCGGAATCTTTGTCTTTGACGCGTGGAAATATTCAGCTTTATTATGGAACTTATCCATCTGTTGTGCGCGCTGTATTTGCTTCGGATAAAATTTCAGGCGGCGAGGCGGTTTTTAATCTTGTAGATGAAGCTCTTGACTGGTCTCCTTTTGAGATTAGGCCGCTTGAAATTGCGAAAAATCTTTTCGATTTCGATTTTTATGTTCCGTATATTTTTAATTATATAGAAGAAATTGATGAAAATGCGCTGGTCAGAAACTGTTCAAATTACGAGATTTCTTCAGATGAAAGGCCAGGTTCTAGGATTCGTTTTTATGTTCTTAACGGAGAATTCCAGACGGCGGAATATGTTGCGGATGGAAAAATTTATGCGCGTGCAGAATTTGTTGACGGTTTACCTTCTGTTCGTTCTGTTGACAATGATGGCGATGGAATTTTTGAGACTGTTGAAACATTTGGCTACGACCCGGAAAATCTTTATCACGTTCCGGAGCCAGAGCGGAAACAGATTATGACGAATTTGTTCGGCCATGAGATTGCTGGTTCAGGAATTTATATGAAGATGATTCAGATTGATTCAAATGGCGACACGGTTCCAGATTTTTCAGAGGAATATCTTGCTGACAACGGAAAAATTTCCAGCTGGGACTTTGACGCGGATTCTCGCTGGGAACTTCGGTACAAACGCTATCCTCAGGCTGATTCTGCTTCACCGGTTATTGAGGACGCTCAGTTTTACACAAATCCAGAACGTAAACTTGTTACTGTGACTCTTTGGAACGAAATTCCTGTAAAAGTTGAATACGAAAATCAGTTTTTTCCTGTAACTCAAGGTGCTTCTGATTCATTTTATTGGATAGGAAAAGAAGGAAATGCCGACGACGAGAAATTTCTTCTGGAAAATTTTGACAAGTTTTTTGAGCAAGGCGTAAGCGTGATTTTGCAGAATAAAAACGTAAGGATGATGGCTGTAAGAATTGGCCAGAATATTTACGGCGAAATTCTTCCTTTTTATGACGAAACAATTTATGATGAAAGCAAACAAAATGATGAATAAATTCTTGCGATTTTCTTTGGTTTTTACATTTTTTCTCTTTGGTTGCACAACCTTGAAACAGCCAAAAAGTGTGTTTTCCATGCCGGATTATACGGAAGAAGATGTGCTTAACAACGAAATAAAACGCATAAAGAAAATCGGCGAGGAAAATCCGGAGTTTGCACTTTGGCGAGCTTCTCTTATTAAAAATGACGAGCTTTTTGATGAGTATGCGGATTTTCTCTTTGAAAAGCTTAAGCAGCTGAATGATGAAAAAAAACTTTTTGAAAGCTGGCAGATTTACCGCACTTTAAAGACTGTCGGATATAAAAAACTGAACGTTCTTTCTGTTTCGGAACAGCAACTTTATTCAGAATATTTGTACAATGTTCCCGGCGTTGTTGTGGAAAAATCTTTGCTTCCGAAAAATATACAGAACTGCATTGATGCGACTGTTACAATCTGGGTTGACAAGGGAATTGCGATTCACAACGGAATTGGTTACGCGGATAGGGTTCTTGGCTCTGGTTTTTTTATAGATAAGCGAGGTTATCTGATTACAAATCATCATGTTATAAATGACATGGTTGACCCTAAATACGAAGGTTATTCACGTCTTTACATAAAACTTGCTTCCGACCAGGATACGCGGATTCCTGCAAAAGTTGTCGGCTACGACAGCGTTCTTGATTTGGCTCTGCTGAAAGTTGAGATTGATCCGCCGTTTGTCTTTCAGCTTGGATCAAGCCGCGACCTTCAGATTGGCGATAAAGTCAGCGCGATTGGAACTCCGCTGGGGCTGCATGGAACTTTGACTAGCGGAATTGTTTCTGCAATTGACAGAAAACTTTTTACAACCGGAAATGTCCTTCAGATTGATACGGCGGTTAATTCTGGAAATTCAGGCGGTCCATTGATTGATAGTCAGATGAAGGTTCAGGCAATTGTTTTTGCAGGAATTATGCAGTATCAGGGGTTGAATTTTGCTATTCCTGTTGAATATTTGCGTCAGGATCTTCCGTTTTTGTTTTATGGCGGAAAAAGAAATCACGTATGGATTGGAACTTATGGCCACACTTACAAAGAAGGCGGAAAAAATTCCGGGCTTGAGATTCAGTATGTGATGCCAGGTGGAGTTGCATTCCGCTCCGGTCTGCAAAAAGGCGATGTAATTACGGCGATTGACGGAAACAGGATTTATGCAATTGATAATGCGCAGGATGTGCTTAGAAATTTTGGCGCAAAATCTATTGTCAATTTTTGTTACAATAGAGACGGAAAAGAATATTCAGTAAATATTTATCTTGAAGAGCGCCCGGCGCAGCCTGGCTACGAGATTTACAAGTCGGATTTGCTTTCAACCTCGCTTGTTCCGATTTTTGGAATGGAACTTTTGCCGGTCTCAACAACTTCTTCAAAACGTTTTACAATTTCTGATGTCTTGAAGGGCAGTGTCGCTGATGAGTCAGGGTTTTCTGTGCTTGATCCGGTTCTTATAACTGATGTAGAATTCAGCGAAAATAACGATGCGATTTCTATAACAATGAATACACGAAAAAAGAAAAAGGGATATCTTGACATAACGCTCAGGATTGGTTCATCTTTGGACAGCCCTTATTATTTTTAAAAGGAATAAAAATGGAAATGAAGTACAAGCGCAATTTTTGTATTGTTGCGCACATTGATCATGGTAAATCAACTTTGTCGGACAGACTTATCCAAAAGTCAAAAATTATTGACGAACGGAAAATGACAAACCAGATTCTTGATAACATGGATATTGAACGCGAACGTGGAATTACAATAAAAAGCCAGGCGGTTACGATTCCTTATCACGCAAAAGATGGACATGATTATGAGCTGAATTTTGTTGATACTCCGGGACACGTTGATTTTTCATATGAAGTTTCTCGCGCTATTGCTTCATGTGAAGGAGCTCTTCTTCTGATTGATGCAAGCCAGGGCGTTGAAAGCCAGACTGTTTCAAATATGTATATGGCTTTGGAGCACGACCTTGCGATTGTTCCTGTTATAAATAAAATCGACCTTCCAAGTGCGGATATTCCCGCTTGCCGTGAGCAAATTTCCAAGGAACTTGGGTTGGATGACAGCCAGACTCAGCTTGTTTCCGCAAAAACCGGCGAAGGCGTTGATGAGCTTTTGGAGGCAATTGTAAATTATTTTCCTGCACCGCAAGGCGATCCTGCCGCTCCGCTTCAGGCTTTGATTTTTGACTGTCACTACGATGTTTACCGTGGAGTTGTTGTTCATGTGCGTGTAAAAGAGGGAACTTTAAAGACTGGAGATGTCATCAAAATGATGAATACTGGTCTTGAATATAAAGTTGAGCAGTGCGGTATTTTTAAGGTTGATTACGAGGAAACAGGAAAACTTGAGGCTGGTGATGTTGGATATATAATTTCAGGAATAAAGACAGTTTCTGATATCAGTGTTGGTGATACAATTACCAGTGCGGCAAATCCGGCTGCAGCACCTCTTGCAGGTTTTAAGGAAGTAAAGCCGGTTGTTTATTCTTCGATTTATCCGATGGATTCAAATGACTATGAGGAACTTAAAAGCAGCATAGAAAAATTAAAACTGAATGATGCAAGTCTTGTATACGAGAAAGATAATTCTATTGCTTTGGGAAACGGTTTCCGCTGTGGATTTTTAGGACTTCTTCACCTTGAAATTATTCAGGAACGCCTTGAGCGCGATTACGACCAGGCAATTATTTTCACTGCGCCATCTGTACGTTATCGGGTAAAACTTACAAACGGCGAAGAAATGTTTGTTGATAATCCTAGTGAATATCCGCAGGGGCGTATTCAGTCCGCGGAAGAACCGTACATAAAGGCAAGCATTATAACTCCGGCAACATATCTTGGTTCACTTATGGAACTATGCAAAATGAAGCGTGGTGAGCAGACGAATATGCAGTATCTTGACGAAAAACGCGTTGAGCTTACTTACGAAATGCCACTTTCTGAAGTTCTTTTTGATTTTTATGATAAACTGAAAAGTTTCAGCCGTGGCTATGCGTCTTTTGACTACGAGGTTATTGGTTACCGTCCTACGGAGCTTGCGAAGGTTGATATGCTGTTGAACTCAAAGCCTGTTGACGCGCTTTCATTCCTTTGCTATAAACCTAGCGCACCTGAGCGCGCCAGAAAAGTCTGTGAACGTCTAAAGAACGAGATAAGCCATCAGCAGTTTAAGGTTGCAATTCAAGGCGCGATTGGGGGTCAGATTATTGCAAGGGAAACTGTCAGCGCGTACAGAAAAGATGTCCTTGCAAAATGCTACGGCGGTGATATTACCAGAAAACGAAAACTTCTTGAAAAACAGAAGGAAGGCAAGAAGCGCATGAAAATGTTTGGCGATGTTGAACTTCCTCAGAGCGCATTCCTTGCTGTTCTTAAAGAATCTGATGAGCAATAATTTTCAGGAAATAGTCGATTTCGATTCTTATGCGGTTTAAAAAACTTTGGGAAAAATCAAGTTTGTAGCTGTCCGGAAAGTGGATAAAAAGATATTCGCGGTTCATTAAAAGTTCCAAGATTCTTTCGTTTTGCTCCTTTTCAGAAAGCTGGATTTTTCCTGTAAAAATTGATTTCAGCTCGTTCAGCGCTTCTTTTTCAGTTTTTAGCCAGTTTTTTATTTTTGTGCTGATTTCTTTGTCTTTTTCGGCATATAAAAATTCTTCAGTCACTTTTTTTATCTGTGTTGAATTTTCTGTGTTTTCATCCGGCTGTTTTTGCGGTAACCCCAGTTTTATTCCGGTTTTTCCGGCGTCAAAAAGATTTTTTGTTCCTGCAAATTTATAGATGAATAATTTTGCGTATCCAGAAAGCGCCGTTGTAGTGATTACGGTTTTTCCGTCTTTGCCACAGATTTTTATGCTGTCATTTCCAAATGAAGCTGAAAAATTTTCAAAACTTTTTATTTTTGTTGATAAAGTTCGTCGCGCATTGTCATGAAAAGAATTTGTCGCGTGTGTTTTTCCTGTTGAATAAGAAAAATCCAGGCCTGTGACAAAAACTGGAACATTTTCGTCTTTTCTGATGCTTAAGGCGATTTTCGTTGAGGTTAATCCGACTGAGCCAAGCGGTTCCTGCACAGAAGATAAAATTCCGTATTTCTCAAGTTTCCTCAAAAATCCTGTGTCTGTAAAAAGTGGCGTATAAAAAATGTTTTTTTTGGGATTTATTCTTGCGACCGTGTTTGTTGCTGTTGTGCTTACAAAAAGATAGTCAAAATTGTTACAGCAGCCGGTGAACGCCCTTGCGATTATGGATTGCGCTTCCTCGCAGACAGCGGCATCCGCTTTTATTTTCAATGCTTTCAGTGTTTTTAAAGCAGCGTCAACTGCGAGTATGAAAAAATCATCTCGGTGTCTGTTGATTTCTTTTAATGTTTCCACAGAACTTTCGCCCGCACCGACTACAACAATTTTTTTTGAAGTTATTATTCGTTCTATGCTTTTTGGAATTAAGTTGAGATTCCTGAAAATATTTGCGCAGTATTTTCTTCCGAATTTTACAAGGGTAACGTGGTTTTTCCAGAACTGGCTTACAGAATTCCGGCACGCTTCAAAAAGCCTGATGTAAAATTCCTGGTTCAAGTAAAATCCGCCAGAAAATTCAATATAGATAACCCGGCGGAATTTTCCGTTTTTTCCTGATTTTTCTAATTTTTGAGGAAGCGTGAACAGTTCTTCTTGTGGAATAAGCGTGTAAACATTATTTTTTCTGCATTCAAGAGCTTTTGATTCTTCTTCGGCAAGTTTGTGAAGCTCAAAGTCGGCTTCAATACCGAGCATAAGGCAGTTTTCCGGAAGTTTTTTTGCAAGTGCTTCAAGACCGTATTTTAAAACCGGAGAAAAACAGAGAATAATTGTTCCCGGAAGAATCTGCATTTTTTCGATTATAGAAAGAATATTGCGCTCCGGATTATATTTTGAGTAAAGAAAATGGTTCTTGTAATTGACAGAAAAGCCCCGCGCGGTTTTTACCAGGCAGGGCTTGTTTTCGGATTCTACAGGCAAGAAGTCTCCTGTTTAGTTATTCGGTGTAAAATATTTGTAGAAGACATCCTGGACATTGTTTACAAGTTTCGGGCTTGAAAGCAATGCTGTCTGTGCAGAAGTCATATCGTAGTTTGTGAGCTCGTCATTCAATGCTTCTGCAGGAATTGGTTCTTGAGCCGCAACGTTGATTTTTGTTGGCTGAAGAACAAGGATATTGTTTCCGTTTGTTATTGGCTCTGAAAGTTCTCCGTCCTTGAGCGCAAAAGCTGAGCTCAGGAAATTCTTGTTTGTGTCAGCGCCTGAAAGTCCATCAAGTGTTGTGTTCAGTTTTGACATTACCGAAAGTCCGCCATAGTTCAATGCAAATTCTGGAATAGAAACTTTTTTTGCGTTGAACTGCTTTACAGCTGCGTTGAATCCACGGTTCTTTGCTGCAGAGGCGAATGATTTTGCCATTTCTTTGTAGTAATCTTCAATGTGTTCAGCCTCATTTGCTGTAAGATAATTGTATACTGTTTTTACAGCTGTGCTGTCTGAAAAATCAGGTTCAGTTTTTGCGCTGTTTGCCTTGAAAATTGAATATCCGACAGAAGTCTGGAGCGGTTCGCTTAAGGCACCTTCTTCAAGGGCTGCAAGTTTTTCCATGTCGGCCGGCTGTTTAAGGAATTTCTCAATCTGATAATGATATTTGCTGTTGATTTTTCCGCTTTCGTTTGAATAAATCTTCTGGGATTCGCTTACAGCATCCTCAAATGTGATAGCGTTCTCGTTTATGCGCTTAAGGATTGAAGCTGCTTTTGCCTTGTCAGAAACTGTGATTACAGAAAAATCATATTTTACGAATTTTTCAGCGTTTGCCTTTCCGAATGCAACTTTTTCAGAATCTGGATAGTCTGACATATTGAAAACGGCCATATTGAATGAACGCTGTGCATTTCCCATCTTGTGGATAAAATCAGCTTCTGCGCCGGAAGTCTTTAATCCGTAGAGCGTTCCGCTTCCAAGGGCTGTCTGTCCGCCGAACGAGTCTTCTGCGTAACGGTTTGTTGAGAGCGTTGATGCAATCTGATTTCTAAGTGTTGCAACGTTGTCCGGATTGTTGCTTACAGAAATATTGTAAAGTTTCTGGGAGAAATTTCCGTTATCATCTGTGAAATATGGTTTTATTGCGCGGTTGATTGCTGTTTCCGGAACTTTGTAGCCGGCTTTTGCAACAGCTTTTTTGTATGCAAGTTCTGTTACAGTTGTATTAAAGGCATACTCAAATAGATATAACTGAACTGAATCTTTTATTTCAATTCCACGATTCTTGAAGTTTTCAGCATAGCGGGCAACATAATTGTAAAAATCTGTATCCTGCTCATATCTGATTTCTGTTCCGTCGTATTTTCCAAAAACCGGGAGTCTTTTTCCCATCTTTCCACCCTGGAAAATAGGAACAAGAACAAAGATAAAAGCTGCAATCAACAAAATGATGAGTGAGCCGATTGTGTAAACACTTCTTTTCATTTTTAAATCCTTAAACTGATTTTAGAATAAATATTATAGTAGAAAACATTTTAACACTCTAGTCTTATACTGTCAATTTGGCATTTTGAATGATTTTTTCCAATTGTAATTTATGTGCCAATTTTATAGAATATCAGACAAATTGATTATTTAAGGAATGGTGTTTTTATGCTTACATTAAAATTTGGCGGTACTTCAATGGGCAATGCCCGCCGCATTCTTGCTTCTGCGGAAATTATAATCGGGCGTGCAAAAGAAGATAGGCTTAGCGTTGTTGTTTCTGCTGTTGCCGGAGTTTCTAATACTCTTCAGGCTGCAATTGATTCAAGTGTATCGGGCACCACTGGCAATTTTGTGTCAGACCTTAAAAAAACTCACGAGGAAATTTGTCTTGAGCTTCAGTCTAAATGCGAAGGATTCGATGCTGAAAAAGTAATGCAGTTTATTGAACCTCGTTTTGAGGAGCTTGAAAAACTTCTTGCCGGCGTTGCGTCTTTTGCAGAATGTCCGGATACTGTTTACTGCAGAATTATGGGAATGGGAGAGCTTCTTTCTGCACCGATTATGGAAGCCGTTCTCCGTGCAAAAAAACAGAGCGTCATTTTTCTTGATTCAAGGAAATTTATTTATACAACAGGAAACCAGAAGGAAGGCGAGGCTGACTATATAAAAACAGCAGAAGCTTGTCTTCCTTACCGTGACGGTGAAAACAAGAGCCAGACACGGATTCTGCTTTTCCCGGGATTTGTCTGCTCATGGACAAAGGGAACTGGCTCAAATCCTGTTATGGGTCTTCTTGGACGAAACGGATCCGATTTTTCTGCCGCGATTCTTGGTGCTTCACTTGGTGTTAAGCGCGTTGAATTTTGGACTGATGTTGACGGCGTTTTCACTGCTGATCCGCGCGTTGTGCATGATGCTATTCTTGTTGACGATATGACTTACGAGGAAGCGATGGAGCTTTCTTTCTTCGGTTCTAAAGTTCTTCACCCGAAAACATTGGCGCCGCTTCAGGCAAAAGGAATTGAGGCATGGAGCTTGAATAGCCTTAATCCGGCCGCTCGTGGAACAAGAATTGGAAAAGGCCCTTTTGAAAGCCGCACAAAATCTTCTATTTGTGGTATTTCCGCGTTGAAAAAAGTCTCAATGATTTCTGTAAGCGGTTCAGGAATGCGCGGTCGTTCTGGAATGGCAGGAAGAGTGTTCAATACTGTTTCTGCGGCTGGAATTTCGGTTCTTCTTATTACACAGTCTTCTTCTGAATACACAATTTCTTTCTGCGTGCGCGACTCCGAGGCTGATACAGTCCGCGATGCTCTTTCAAAGGAATTTGAGCTTGAAATCCGGGAAAAAATCATTGACGAGATTGGTGTAAAAACTGAATGTGCGATTATTTCTGTTGTCGGTGACGGAATGATCCGTAACCGCGGTGTTGCCTCGAACTTTACAAATGCGCTTGCCTCGCAGGACATAAACATCAAGGCTTTGGCTCAAGGTTCTTCTGAACGCTGTATTTCGGCGGTAATAAATGGAAAATTTGCGGACAAGGCTGTAAAGGCGGTGCATCAGTTCTTCTTCAACACTTGCCAGACAATAGAAGTCTTTGCGTTTGGCGCAGGAACTATCGGCGGCACATTGATTGATCAGATTTACCAGCAGCATGAAAATCTTCTGAAGCAGAAAATTGACATAAAAGTCATTGCGATTACAACTATCGATGGAATGAATCTTAACGAGAACGGTCTTGATCTTTCTGACTGGCGCAAGGATATGAAAAATCCTATGTACAAATTCGGACCTTCAAATGTTGATGACATTATAAAATTTGTTAAAGAAACAAAGCCTTTGAATCCGGTTTTTGTTGACTGCACTGCATCTTATGATTTGCCGGAACGTTATCTTGATATTCTTGACGCAGGAATGTCGATTGCAACTCCGAACAAGCGCGCAAACTCAATGAGCATGAAGTTCTACAAGGATTTGAGGAAAGTTGCGAACAAGCATCATTGCCGTTTCCTGTATGAAACAAATGTTGGTGCCGGACTTCCGATTATTGATACTTTGCAGAATCTTTATAAGTCTGGAGACAAGCTTGAAAGCTTTAACGGAATTATGTCTGGTTCTCTTTCTTATATTTTTGGAAAACTTGACGAAGGCGTTCCGTTCAGCAAGGCTGTTATGGAAGCAAAGGAACTGCGTTACACAGAGCCGGATCCTCGTGATGACTTGAATGGAATGGATGTTGCAAGAAAAGGTCTTATCATTGCGCGTGAATCTGGTTACGAGATTGAGCTAGAGGACATCACAATGTACAAGGTTTTCCCGGATTCTTTCGATCCATCTGGAAGTGTAGAGGAATTTTTGAAGAAACTTCCTGAAGTTGACGGGTACTTTGCAAAGAAAATCGCAGAACTTAAAAAAGAAAACAAAGTTTTAAGAATGGGTGCGACTATAAAAGATGGAAAAGTTTCTGTCGGAATGATGGAAGTTGGTCCTGAAAATCCGTTGTACAGCGTAAAAGGTGGTGAAAACGCATTTGTTTTCTATACTGAACGTTATAAGCCGATTCCTCTTACAGTCCGTGGATACGGAGCTGGCGCCGGTGTAACTGCAGCAGGTGTTTTTGGCGATATCATGCGAACCGTTTCGTTCAATCTTTCCAGCGAAGACTAATTTTTAGAGGCTTGCAGTGGTTATTGTTCTTAGACACGATATTTCAGATGAAGATAAAAAACGCATAAAGTCATTTTTGTGCGACAAAGACTTTAAGATAAATGAAGTCGATGGTGAGGAACAATCAATCATTGCGGCGGTGGGGCAGCTTGTGATTGCCCCTGATGAAGTTGGGCTTTTGCCTGGCGTTGAAAAAGTTATTCCTATCTCAAAACCGTATAAAATGGCGAGTCGTGAATTTAAGCCTGAAAATACTATTGTTGAGCTTAATAACCGGCTGGGGCAGAAAATCCGGGTTGGTGGCCAGAGAATTGTGGCAGTGGCAGGCCCTTCAATGGTTGAAAATCCGGAACGTATGTTTGAAATTGCAAAATCTGTTCAGCAGAGTGGTGCCTGTATTTTAAAGGGCGGAACTTTTAAGCCGCGCACAAGTCCCTATGCTTTTCAAGGTCTTGGCGAGGAAGGTGTGAAAATCCTGAAATCTGCCGGGGAAAAATTCGGGCTTCCTGTTGTTTCTGAAATAATGTCCGCAGAGCAGATAAAAATAATGAAAAAGCATGGTGTTGACTGCCTTCAGATTGGGGCAGTCAATATGCAGAATTACGATTTGCTTAAAGCAGCTGGAAAATCAAGGCTTCCTGTTATTCTGGAGCGCGGAATGTGTGCAACTTTGGAGGAGCTTCTTATGTCCGCGGAATATCTTCTTTCTGAAGGTTCTGCGGATGTTGTTTTGTGCGAGCGTGGAATCCGGACTTACGAAAAAGCAACAAGAAATACTCTGGATCTTTCAGCAGTTCCTGTTTTGCGCGGAATGACTCATCTTCCGATTATTGTTGATCCGGCTAATGCGGTCGGGCTTTGCGATAAAATTGCTCCGATGGCGCTTGCGGCGGTTGCCTCTGGTGCGGATGGAATTAGCGTGGAAGTTCACGACAATCCGGAAAAAGCGTTCAGCGACGGTCAGCAGGCTTTGCTTCCTTCAATGTTTGACAAATTGATGCACGATATTGAGGCGTTTGCTCCGGTGATTGAAAAATCGGTTGTGCATATCCGCGGCGAAAGTTTTTCTTTTCAGAATAAAAATAAACTTGAAAAAAATGCGAAACCTGTCTGTGCATATAACGGAATCCGCGGAACTTATGCGGAACAGGCAGTTAATCGTTATTTTGATGGTGCGATTGAGGCAAAACCTGTTGCTTCATTCCGGGAAGTTTTTAAAGCTGTTGTGAACGGTCAGGCGGATTACGGAATGATTCCGATTGAAAATTCTCTTGGCGGCTCAGTTTACGACAATTACGATAACCTTGTTGCTTTTGAAGATGTCTCGATTGTAGGCGCGTTGTATCTGCGGATTCAGCATGCGCTTTTGGGCCGGAAAGGAACAACTTTCGATTCAATAAAACGTGTTTATTCGCATCCTCAGGGGTTTGCGCAGTGTTCAAAACTGATTGAAGACAGAAAATGGGAAAAAATCTCGGCTTCATCAACTGCAAACGCCGCAAAAATGGTCTCTGAGTCAGATACAAATGATTCTGCTGCGATTGCAAGCTCAATTACGGCAAAATATTATAATCTTGAAATTCTCCGCGAGGATATTCAGGATGATCCGCGTGATTACACAAGATTTGTTGTGATTGCGGCAAACCATATTGAAAAGAAAGTGAAGGCAAACGGGAAAACTCCGAACATGGCATCATTTGTTTTCTGCACGCCGAATGAAACTGGCGCATTGTGCAATGTTCTGGAAATTTTCAAAAAACACAAGCTGAGTTTTACGCGCCTTGAAAGCCGTCCTATTGCAGGGCAGCCGTGGCATTATTGGTTTTATACCGATGTTGAAATTCGGGAAGAAATTCTGCAAAATGAAAACTATATCCAGAATTTTATGGTAGAATTAAAGAAATCTGCGGAAGAAGTCCGTCTTTTGGGCGTTTATTCCGAAGCCGGAAACAGAATATAATATTTTGTTTAGAAAGGAGACAAAAATGGAAAAATTCGTGTTGAGTGTACTTGTGGAAAATCATGCTGGTGTTTTGAGCCGAGTTTCAGGCTTGTTCAGCCGACGCGGTTACAACATTGATTCTTTGACGGTTTGCGAAACAGGAAATCCAGGTCAGTCTCGCATGACAATTGTTGTGAATGGTGACTCATATATTCTTGAGCAGATTGAAAAGCAGCTTTCAAAACTTGTTGAGGTGATTTCCATTAAAAAATGTGAAAAAAACAAGACAACCCAGCGTGAGATGGCTTTGATAAAAGTAAAGGCTCCAGGCGAAAAACGCGCAATCATCATTGGAACCTGCGATATTTACCGCGCGCATATTATTGACGTTGCTCCTGACAGCGTCATTGTTGAAGCCACAGGAAGCGAAGAAAAAATCGAAAGCCTTATAAGACTTCTGGAGCCATTCGGAATCCTTGAATACGTAAAAACCGGCTTAACTGCAATGGACCGCGGCGAAGAAATA
>DLKK01000042.1 GCA_002478955.1 Treponema sp. UBA7590 | reverse complement strand
AAGAATTTATATATGATAAAAACTGTGCGGCAAACCTTTCAAAATATCTTGTAAAAATAACAAGAGAAATTGAAACAAGAAAAAGCACAACAAGAATGAACAACACAATGGCAAAACAGCGTGATCCAAATGCTGCCGAAGCACCGATTCCTTCAGAAGTTGTTCTTGTATTCTTGAAGCCGAATGATTCATATTCATTCACACAGCTTTTAAAGGAAAACAGAATTGCCCGTGGCGATGTATACGCAATTGGAATTCCTTGCCAGGATTCGCTTGATGGTGGCTCTGTATGCGAAAACTGCGCCGGAAAGAAACACGTTTCCTGCGATGAGCTTCTGGGCGTTGAAGAGAACGAAAATCCGGGTGAATCAAAACGGCTTGAAGTTCTTGACCGATTTGACAAAATGACAGCAGATGAACGCTCTGAATTCTGGAAAAATGAATTCAGCCGCTGTATCCGCTGTAACGCGTGCCGAAATGTCTGCCCAGCCTGCACTTGCGAAAAATGTGTATTTGACAACAACAAGCTTTACACATCACAGAAAGTTGCAGAGACAAACTTTGAGGAAAGTCTTTTCCATATCATCAGAGCTTGGCATGTTGCCGGCCGCTGCACAGATTGTGGAGAATGCTCAAGAGTTTGTCCTCAGGGAATTCCGCTTTATCTTCTTAACCGTAAATACATCAAAGATATAAATGAAATTTATGGTGAATATCAGGCAGGAAGCGACATGGAAACTAAACCTCCTATGCTCACATTTAAAACTAACGACGCAGAGACTAGCATTGTTTGGTCAAGGTCAAAAGATGGAGGAGAACAGTAATGCTTAGTATTTCATCTGATAAAATAGACTCATTATTTGCATTGATTGGTGAAAAATCGCCGTTATATCTTCCTGTTACAAATGAAAGTGGTAAGGCTGACTTCAAAAGATGGGAAAAAGGCGTAAAACTTTCATCAAACTTAAAAACTGTACGTTCTGCAAAAGATTTTTTCTTTCCAAAAACAGAGCACATGGTAAGCTACGAATTAAAAGGAAAAGAAATCAAGATTATTGATCCAAGAAAAGATTTAGAAGATTTTGTAATCTTTGGTGTTCGTCCTTGCGATGTTGTTGGTTTTACTGTAATTGACAATGTTTATCTTAACATGAATCCTGTTGATTCTTACTATAAAAATCACCGGGACCACGGAACAGTAGTTACACTTGCCTGCAACGAGCCTGAAAAAACTTGCTTCTGCTCTACTTATGGAATTGATGCCTCTCTTTCCAGCGACAAGAACGGTTCTGCCGGAGATGTAAGCTGCTGGCTTGCAGACGGAAAATATTTCTTCAAGGCTAACACTGAAAAAGGAAAAGCCTTTATTGAAAAAGTTTCTTCTATTCTTACAGAAACTGATGATAAAGCTGTTGAAAACGAAAAGAAGTCAATTCTTGAAAAAACAGAAAAACTTCCATTTGCACATCTTGACCTTTCAAAATTCCAGGGAAAAGATATGCTCAAGATTTTCAACTCGCAGATCTGGAAAAAAGTTGCAGAACCTTGCGTAGGTTGCGGAACTTGCACTTACGTTTGCCCGACCTGTATGTGCTTTGATGTGCGTGATTTCAACACTGGTCACGGAATCAGGCAGATCCGCTGCTGGGATTCCTGCATGTATTCAGATTTTACACAGATGGCTGCCGCAAATCCTCGCCTTACTCAGCTTGAACGAAGTCGCCAGCGATTCATGCACAAACTTATGTACTACCCGATGGCGCACGAAGGTTTGTTCCAGTGTGTTGGATGTGGTCGCTGCATAGAAAGTTGCCCTGTAAACATGAACGTTGTAAAAGTAATAAAAGCCGTTCAGGAAACTAGCGACATCTAAGGAATAGGAGAAAACGATGGAAAACAACGAAAGCTTTATTCCTTATGTAGGAAAAATTATTGATATCAAGCAGGAAACTCCTGATGTAAAGACTTTCAGTGTAGTCGGTCTTGACGGAAAAAAATTGTTCGAGCACATTCCAGGTCAGTGCGCAATGCTTATTGTTCCTGGCGTTGGCGAATCAATGATTTCAATCACTTCTTCACCGACTCTTGAAACACACATGGAATTTTCAATCAAAAAATGCGGTGTGGTAACAGAATTCCTTCACAATGCTGAAGTTGGCCAGGAAATCTGCGTGCGCGGACCAATCGGAAACGGGTTCCCGGTAGACACAAAGCTTAAAGGAAAAGACATCCTTGTAATAGCCGGCGGTATCGGAATCGCTCCGGTTCATTCTGTAGTTAATTACATGATGGATCACCGTGCAGACTATGGAAAAATCCAGGTAATTTATGGTTCCCGCTCAATGGCAGACCTTGTTCGCCTTGATGAAATGCAGAACGTATGGATGAAACAGCCAAACTGTTCAATAGATCTTACAATTGACCGCCCGGAAGAAAACTGGAAAGGTCACGTAGGATTTGTTCCTCCGTTTGTAACTGAACTTAATCCTGATCCAAGCATGACAGTAATTATGTGCGGACCTCCGATTTTGATTCACCTTTCATTGGACGCATTGAAAAAACTTGGCTTTAAGGATGAGCAGGTTTTTACAACAATGGAAATGCGAATGAAATGCGGTATTGGAAAATGCGGTCGCTGCAACATCGGTGATAAATTCGTCTGCAAAGATGGTCCGGTATTCAGTTTTGATCAGCTCGGAGAATTACCTCCAGAATACTAATATTACTGACCTGTGGTAAAAACTCCCCGGGGATTTTAAGGGGCAAAAGCCCCTTAGGAGAGGGGGCAGCGGAAAACCGCAAGTTTGAAACGAGGGGCAGGCGCCCCTTTTAGGAGTATAAAAATGGCAGAAAATAAAACTCAAATGGCTACAATATATCTGTTCGGCAAAAAATACGAAGTTCCGGCAGAACTTACAGTAATGAATGCGATGGAATATGCTGGTTACCAGCTTAAGCGTGGCTGCGGATGCCGAAATGGATTCTGCGGTGCGTGTGCGACTATTTACCGCGTAAAAGGCGAAAATCAGCTTAAAACTTGTCTTGCTTGTTCACAAAAAGTTATTGATGGAATGTACATTGCGACACTTCCGTTCTTCCCGCTTGTAAAACAGGTTTACGACATCAACAAGATTAAGCCGGAGCAGGCTGTTATGATGCAGCTTTACCCGGAGATTTATTCTTGTGTAGGATGCAACGCTTGTACACGTGCCTGCCCGCAGAATCTTCAGACAATGCAGTACATTGCTTATGCTCAGCGCGGTGATTTTGCAAAATGTGCGGATCTTTCTTTTGACTGTATCATGTGCGGTTGCTGTTCTTCTCGCTGTCCGGCAGGAATCAGCCATCCTCAGGTTGCCGAGCTTGCTCGCCGCCTGAACGGAAAATATATCCAGCCGCAGAGCCAGCATCTTCTTGACCGTGTAAAAGAAATCAACGAGGGAAAGTGCGAGGAGCTTATTCAGAATTTGATGAAAAAGCCTTTGGCTGAAATCAAAGAGCTGTATAACACACGAGAAATTGAAAAATAACACGCACAGGAGACAAAGATATGTACGGAAATTATCTTGATGATGCAGCTAAAATTGTTGCAGAAAAACGCGAAGAAAACCTTAAATTTGAACACGCACGTCTTACTGCGGAAGAAAAAGACGATTTGCTTTTGAAATTCCATCCGGATAGAATCAAGAGTCAGTTTGAAGAGCTGAAAATCGGTCCTAACAAAGGACAGAAAGCCCCTATTGAATTGGCAAAAATGCTTGAGGCAAAGCCAAGAATTGAACCGGAGCACATTGACTTGAACCACGTTGACTACGAGACAGATGTTCTTGTTATCGGAGGCGGTGGAGCTGGAACTTCAGCGGCAATCATGGCTTCTGAGGCCGGCGCAAAAGTTTTGCTTGTAACAAAACTCCGCGTAGGAGATGCAAACACCATGATGGCAGAGGGTGGAATCCAGGCTGCTGATAAGCCTAACGATTCTCCTGCACAGCATTACCTTGACTGTTTTGGTGGCGGACACTTTGATGGAAAGCCGGAACTTGTTTATACTCTTGTAAACAAAGCTCCTTCTGTAATCAAATGGCTGAACGATCTTGGCGTTGAATTTGATAAAATGCCAGATGGAACAATGGTTACAACTCATGGTGGCGGAACAAGCCGAAAACGTATGCATGCCTGCAAGGATTATTCAGGGGCTGAAATCATGCGTACACTCCGCGATGAGACTTTCAACCGCAAAGACAACATAACTGTTGTTGATTTTACGTCTGCAATCGAACTTATCAAGAATGAGAAAGGCGAAGCTTGTGGTGCAGTTCTTATGAACATGGAAACAAATGAAATCTACATCGCAAAGGCAAAAGTTGTTATTCTTGCAACTGGCGGCGCAGGCCGTATGCATTACCAGGGATTCCCTACTTCTAACCATTACGGTGCGACAGCCGATGGTCTTGTGCTTGCTTACAGAGCCGGAGCAAAGCTTTTGTATCAGGATTCTTTGCAGTACCACCCTACAGGTGCCGCTTACCCAAGCCAGATTCTTGGAAAACTTGTAACAGAAAAAGTTCGCTCTCTTGGTGCAAAACTTATCAATAAAAATGGTGAAGTTTATATTCACCCGCTTGAAACACGCGACGTAAACGCTTCTGGAATTATCCGTGAAGTAAAAGAAGGTCGTGGCGTTCACAATGATGTTCAGGACGCTGTTTGGCTTGATACTCCGATGATTGATATGATTCACGGTGAAGGCACAATCCTGAAGTCAATTCCTGCAATGTACAATATGTTCATTAAATACGGAATCGACATCCGCAAGGAACCGATTTTGGTTTACCCTACGCTCCACTATCAGAACGGCGGTGTTGAAATCGACAAGACTTGCCACACAAACGTAAAGAATTTGCTTGTTGCCGGTGAAGCTTCTGGCGGTGTTCACGGAACAAACCGCTTGATGGGAAATTCTTTGCTTGACGTTGTTGTATTCGGCCGCGAAGCTGGAATTGAAGCTGGAAAAATGTTCAAGGACATCCAGCTTTCAGACACTTCAAAAATGAACCTTGACCATGTAAAAGCGTTTGAAAAAGAACGCGATGCAGCTGGAATAAAAGGTGATGAAGTTTCTCCGAAACTTTTGCCGCACTACACACACGGAAACCCGGAATTTGAAAAAGTAATTCCTGGAGCAAGTAAATAAAATCCGCTATGTAAAACACTAAAAGGTTTTACCTTCCGAATTTTTCATAACTCCTGCCATTTTTTAGTGGCGGGAGTTTTTTTGTTTAGGGAAGAAGAAAATATTTTTTATTTATAAAACAGAGGTTGTCTTAAATATTTATTCAAAGCGATTTTATTTTCTTGACTGCAATCAAAGTTTTTCATAAGATAAAAACGTGTTCACCGCAACTAAAATAGAAACAGAAATATTAAAAATCCTCAATAATCTGAACACTCAAAAAAGCGAGTTTCCTAAGGAAGAGCAAATAATAGAAGCAATCTGCAAAAACAGAGAAAAAGATTTTGCCGTAACGCCTCAGATAATAAAAAATGCGCTGGAAGGCTGCATTGAAAAAGGCTTTGCAACTCCAACTGGCAATGGAATTAAAATCACAGAAGAAGGGAAAAAGCAGATTTAACGCTTTTAATACAACTCGTTGTACTGCCGAGCAATTTTTTCCCAGCTGTAAAGACGTTTCCCAGTCTCGCCCATTTCGCGCGCGATTTTCTCACAAAGAGATTCCGAACTTGATTCTAAATGGCAAAGCCTTTTC
>DLKK01000069.1:18028-21069 GCA_002478955.1 Treponema sp. UBA7590 | reverse complement strand
ATAATCCTTGACTACGAGAAAGACGCGGATTTTATCTACAGCGCATTTTTCCATTACTACAACATTGACCTTATGGCTGAAAATTTTTCACTGCACTGGTACAAATTCAGTTCGCTTCTGAACGGACTTAAAGAAACAAAGCTGAACGACATAATGGGATTCAGGAGCTACAAGCCACGGCAGACAGACGGCAAGGAATACAAAAACCAAATGCTGAAACTAAAGGACATGTGGAGGATTGAAACGCCTCTTACAGAAGATGAGCAGAAAGAACTTGAAAAGTTTGAGCGGCTGAACAGAGGCAAAAGGGATTAATCATCATCCTCATCAGGAACATCTACCGGGTCGTCCGGGTGAAGCGTATTCCAAGCAATACAAACTTTTCTTGATGAAAACCGGTTTGGTTTGCCCTCATATTTATCAGGTTTTGAATCTTTAAAAAAACTTATAATCAAATAAAGCAAGAAAATGCCAAATAAAAACTCCAACATAGGCAAACCCCTTTAATGACTATATTAATAGCAACTTTATAACAGGGCAAGGAAAATCGATGTCAAAAGATAATAATGTAAACATAAAAATTAAGGCAGATTCAAAAGAAGCTGAAAGCGGAATAAATTCAGTTACAGAAAAATTAAATAGCTTAAAGAAGACTTTAAGCTCTACTAAAACAGCAAATTTTTCAACATCTGTAATTGGACTAGCCAAGGCTTTTGGTGTTGCTCTTACCGGCATAAAAAAAGCCGCTAGCGCGATCAAAGACCTGAACGATACCGCTTTAGTCCAGATAAAGGCAGAAAAACAGCTTGAAGCCGCCGCAAAGAACAATCCGTTCCTGAACGCACAGAATGTAAAACAGCTGAAGAATTTTGCCTCTGAACTCCAGAACATCGGAACAATCGGCGATGAAGAGCTTTTGCCGTTAATGGCGCAGCTTGCTTCTGCCGGAAGAACACAGGCAGAAATTCAGGAAATAATGAGCGCGGCTCTTGACGTTTCCGCAAGTGGCGCAATGAGCATGGAAAGCGCGGTAAGAAACCTTAACAAGACATTTTCTGGACTTTCTGGCGAGCTTGGCGAATCAATCCCGCAGATAAAGAGTCTTACAAAAGAACAGCTGCAAAACGGCGAAGCGGTAAAAATCATCGCAAAACAGTACGCAGGAATGGCAGCAGAAACCGCAAAGGCGACCGGCAGCGGAATACAACTTTCAAACGCAATTGGAGACCTTAAAGAACAGCTTGGAATGGGATTTGCCGCAATAATCGCCCCGATTCAAAGACTTTTCACAAATCTTGTGACAAAGGTAACCCAGGCAATCGGGCTTGTGAACGAATTCTTGGGATTCTCAACAGAAGTTGACATCAAGCCAAGCGACGCAGCATTCCGCGACTGGCAGAACCTTAAAAAGGAAGTCGGCGCGCTATCAGATGAAATAGCCGCAAGCGAAAAACTTGTTGAATCTTCCGCAAAAGAAACAGGAACTTTAATCAAGAATGAGAAAGAACTTGCGGACGTGCAGCAGCGCATAGAAGAGCTGAAAGCCAAGGGAAACGACAAAACAAAAGAGGAAAGAACGGAACTCACCCACCTTATAAAGGCAAAGCGGGAATATATAAAAAGCCAGAAAGAGGAAGCTGACTATAATGTTGACTTATCGGAAGCGGAGGCGAAACGCTCAGAAGCGAATGGAGAGCTTGAGGACAAAAAAGCAAAACTTGCAGAGCTTACAGAAAAATGCGCGGAGGCAGAAAAGAAATACAACGAGCTTCTAAAGGAAGAGCAGAAAACAGTTGAAAAAACTGAAAAGCCGAAAGACTACAAGACAGAAAAAGAGCTTGTCTTGAAATGGGGTTCAGAATCCTTGACAGAGATAGAGAAAATGCGGAATGAGCTTGCAACAATTGAACTCTTAAAGGAACAGATTTCAAGCGGTGAAATTGATATTGGAGTGAACATCTCTCAGGTTGACACGGCTATTGAAAACCTGAAAAAAAGTCTTTCTGAAAAGAATTTCCAAAAAGTTGTTTCTAATGTCACAAACGTGCTGGGAACTCTTTCTAGCGGCTTGAACAATATCTCATCATATTTCAACAGCGCAATGGAAAGCCGTCTTTCAGACGTGCAGGAAGAAGCCGAAGCGGAAACAGACAGCCTTAAAATGCAGTATGAGGAAGGGCTTATTTCCTATGATGAGTATTGCGACAAAAAGAATGAGCTGGACAAAAAAGCCGCACAAAGGGAATACAAGATAAAGCTTGCGCAATGGCAGATGGATTTGGCAATGGCGAACGTTTCCGCGGCTCAGGCGGTAGCCAATGCGCTTGCAAGCGGAACACCGCCGGCAAACATCCTGAACGCTGTTGCAGCCGGACTTTTAGGAGCGGCGCAGGTTGCGACTGTGGCAGGAAACAAACCGTCCGCACCGTCATTTTCTACAGGCGGATTCCTTACAGGAAATTCCACCCACGGCGACAAGATACCATTCAAGGGAAACGCAGGCGAAGCAGTCTTGAATCCGGCGGAGCAACGTAATTTTATGCGGCTTGCAAACGGAGAGGGAACGCAAGCCCCTGTCACCGTCAATATGCCAATAACGATTGAAAACAACGCCGCAAATGAAGTAAGCGTTAGCGCGTCCAGCGACTATGAGCGGGTAAGAATAACCGTTGATAAGATTGTCAATTCAAGCCTTAGAAGTGGTGCTTACAATGAAAGCCTTATGGCTGCAAACAGTTCAATGAAAGGAGCGAAATATCTATGACATACGCCGCATGGTGCAGTTCTGTAAACACAAAGTTCTTTGCGCTTACAAACAGCTACGATGACAACACAATCACAAGCGAGTACGCAAGCGGAAGAAAAGTTGTAACCCTTAAGAACACACGGTTTCTAAAGACAATAAAATGCAGTCTTTCGCTGAATGTCAAAAACGGTGAATATGACGCATTCTGGACTTGGTTCACGGACGTTCTTGGCGGACTTGCCGGAGCGTTCACCTGCACTGCCCTAGGAAGCAAATTCTACAGGTTCAAGAGCGT
>DLKK01000069.1:3417-17996 GCA_002478955.1 Treponema sp. UBA7590 | reverse complement strand
CTGAAAGCGAGGGGCTTCTGAACAGAAAAATAGAAATGGAGATTGAGGAGATCTACTGATGAACGAAGCCGCACTTTTTCAGAAATATCTTATGGGTGGAGCTTACGCCCTGCCCTATCTGCTGAAATTCTCATGCGGAGATTTAGAGCCTGTTTACCTTGCTGGAAACAATGAGAGCATAACATACGAAGGCAAGACATATCTTCCGGCAAGTTTTGATTATACTCCGCCGGACGTATACGGAAAAGGCGCGACGCTGAAAATTTCCGGGATAAACAACACGCTCATAGAATTCATTGAAAATGCGGATGAGAATTTCCGCCTTGATGTTGTCGCCCTGATAGCAAGCAATGGTGAAATCCAGAAACTGAAACAGTATGAACATTTTTACGGAACTGTAAGCTACAGCGAATCAATGGAAATAAACTTTGAGCTTTCTAGCGATGACCGTATGGATATGACATTTCCGCCATACAAGTTTGATACAGACATGAACAGAGGCAACGCATGAAAAATGTAAAAATAGATGATTTGATTGGAGTTCCATTTGTTGAGTTCG
This sequence comes from Treponema sp. UBA7590, assembly GCA_002478955.1. GTDB lineage: Bacteria > Spirochaetota > Spirochaetia > Treponematales > Treponemataceae > Treponema_D. The sequence goes on along the minus strand of DLKK01000069.1, from coordinate 17,437 downwards.
GACGAGATCCAAAGAAAGGACTTGACTGTTACGGGCTTGTAATTGAGGTTGAAAGACGGTTCGGTAAAAAACTGAATGATGTTTCCCTTGAAAAATTTGACGCTGAGAAACTCAAAAGGACACTTCCTGAAATAAACGTAAGAAAAGCGGAAGTGATAAAGCCGGGCGTTATCCTTGAATTCTATGGACGTCAGGACAATAGGTTACACGTTGGCGTAGCTCTTGGCGGTGATATTTTTATCCAGTCAACAGAAAATCAGGGCGTAAGGATTTCTTCAATAAAAACCGCAAAAATGTATCTTAGACTTGCAAATATCTACGAGGTTGAATAATGGGAACAATCAATATATTCAAAGGAATTGGAAAAGACTATAAGACTTTCAGGACAAACGGAACTCTGCGCGACGCATTGAACGCCTTTGTTCCAGAACTGAACATAGAGCACTGTATTTTTCTTAAAGGCGGTGAAACGGTAAGTCCTGACTATGTGCTAAAAGATGATGATATAATTTTCGTAAGGGAAACACCGGGCGCGACTGTCTGCGCGGTTATCGCCATTGCATGCGCCGCAGTTGCCCTAGGATTTGCAATTTACGGAGCTGTAGAACAGCAGAAGGCGCAGGAGGAGGCGGAAAAAGCGGAGCGTGAAAGCAAGGCTCTTTCAGAATCTCCTGAATCGCTTCCGTTCCTGAAAGGCGCAAAGAACAAGAATGCGCTTGGCTATAACATTCCGCTAATTATGGGTTCAATGTACACAGCACCGTACAAAATCACGAGCGGCTATTATTCAATCGGTGGAACAAACGGCGATACACAATACTGGAACATTGCCCTTGTTGTCGGCTATAAAAATTGTGTCATAAATAATCTTTCAATAGGTTCAAGGCTTCTTGTCGGCTACAACACAAGCATTGACGTTCCACGTCTTGACGGCTCAAAGGAAACTGTTTTCTATATGAAGCCAAACACAAGCGTTTCTGACAGCTCCAACCAGTTCTATTATCATTCTGGCACATATTACGCAAAAGGCAACAAGATTCAGATTGTAGACAAGGCCGGAGATATGACAGTCTTGCAGAATAAAATCACGTCCACAAGCTATGGCGATGAGATACCGCATAAGAACGGCGACAAATCCGATTACCTAGAGGGAATCACAAAGGACTTGGAGCAAAACACTTACCGTGCCGACATCTGCATTATGTTCAACGGATTAAGACGCTACGATGACGGTTGGAAAGCAAAAAATGTTGACATAAAAATCCAATGGTGCGACAACAGTGGGAATTCCCCGGAATGGCACGACGCGCAGACAATTTCAACAGGCGACATAAATTCAAACAAGACAGTAAGGTTCCAGACTTCAATTATCTTTTCCGCAGCCCAGTGTTTCGGAAAGGATATTTCAGTCCGCCTTATCCGCGAAACAGAAGAGGAAGAGAAAAACAGCCAGGAAACCTGTTATCTTTGCTACATAAACTGCTGGCAGTATGACGCTGTAAAATCAACAGAGACAAATCTTGTTCCGGCAATTCCGATAGAGGATCCATGGAATGAACGGACATTGCGCATTGGGCTTACAGTTCTTTGCAATGACAGCACAAAGGACACTCTGGATGAAATAAACTGCATGGCTTACGGCACGGCGAGAATCTGGAACGGCACAAAATGGACAGAAACACGCTACCCTACACGGAATCCCGCCGCATGGGTTCTTGAAATCCTTACAACAGAAATCCATCCGCACTCAAAATACCGCGATGATGAGATTGACCTTGAATCATTGGGCGCGCTTTATGAATACTGCGAGAATGAGCAGTTCTTCTGCGATGGAATTGTCACAAAAGATTCAAAGAAAAGCGATCTTCTGAATCAGATTCTGGCTGAATGTTTCGCCACAATGTACAGAAACAATGATGGTTTATGGACTTTCGCAATTGAGAAGAAACAGGAAACTCCTGTTGCGCTCCTGAACGAGCAGAGCATAAAAAGCGTGGCAGTCTCAAAGACTTTTGCGCGCACATCTTACGCCCAGAAAGTAACCTACACTGAACGCTCAACATGGAACATAAACACCCTTTACATAAATGAGAATAACGAAGTTAATTCCGCCGCAATCTACAGAAGCGGAAAAACAATCACTGAAACCGCATTGAATTACATAACAAATGCGGCCCAGGCAATGAAATACGCAAGACGCACAAATGCAAGAAAAAAGCTGCAACCCAGGGAAGTGACTGTGAATGTCGGACACGAGGGCGATTATTACCCGCTTTATTCAAAAGTCCTGCTTCAAATGCGCCAGATGAAAATCGGACTTTCAGGCGGTGTTATCCATTCTGCAAAAGTTGAGGACGGAAAACTTACCCAGCTTAAAGTTTCGGATTTATGCGACTTTACAGACAACACAAAAAACTATGGAATAATTATTCAGGCGCAGAACGGAACAGAATCACGGCTTTTGTGCCTTAAAGTCAACGGCAGCGGAAAAACCCGGATTCTTGACATTGTGAATCCAAGTGCCGTTACTGTCTTACCGGAATACGGAAACATCTATTCATTCGGAATTCTTGATTCAAATGGCGAATTCACATCCGTCACAAATCCAATGACAATATATGACGCAAAGCAAAACGCAAACGGCTGGGAACTAACGCTAAAGGACTATAACGAGGCATTGTTTGATTACGGGGCAATTCCTGAATACAAGACAAACCTTACATCAAAAAAAGAATCAAACACTTCTGTTCCAACTCCAACATACGGCGACATAACAGCCGCATTGACAGAGGCAAAGGCAGAACTGACCAGCACAATCGACATAAACAAATACACCCTAGACATCTCCCCGGAGGCACAGAGCGTACCGTCATCAGAGGACGGAAAACTTGGCTCTGCGTGGTTCTACATTTCCGCATATCTTTACTACATGGACAAGCAGATAACCGACAACATAACATACAAGGCTTATCTTTCAAGCGGAGATGAGGTCGGACAGTGGGATGGAAACAAGGTAAAAATCTCAACAGGATTCTTAAAGGGCGATGTGCTTTATATCACCATAAAAGTCATCTACAAGATTGACGACCTTAACGTTGTCGAGCGAGAAGTCCAGGCTCAGCTCTCACGGCTTTACGGAGCTGACACAACAAAAATCTACAAAATGCTTTTCCCGGACGGAGAGAAGATAAAGGTTGATGACACAGGAGAAGTTGTTGACCCGGAACAGCTGAGGGCTATAAAACGAGTGGCAAGCGGAAAATCAGAGAACAACACCGACTATGGAAACATCACGCTTGAAACTGTTCCAGACGGAAAGGAAACTGACTATTCAGGATATGAGAAAGTCGGAAGCTCCGAATCATTCTCAGAGAAAAAGACATATTACCACGCCACTGTTCCGTTCCTTATAAAAGCCGGGGAAAACGCGGTAATCGGCGACGGAGAGAAAAGCGGAGCGTTATTCTTTATGGAGAAAACAATATGATAAACTACACAAGCCTTGAGAAAATGAAAGCAAGCGAGGTTGCACCGAGCTTTACAGAAGAGAAAGTAACAGCCGAGACATTCCCTCAGGAAGTCGCAAAAGGAACTCTGTACAAGGGATTTGAGCCGCCAAAAGACGCGACAATGCTGAAATTCCGCTACTATTCCCCGGACGGAACGCTCATTGAGCAGAACAATGTTCCGGTTGTGTATGACGGAACAGGCATTGAATCGGTTGTTACATACTATCTTCTTACAGACAAGAAAAACGGCATAACGCTAGAATCAGACGGCTGGACTGATGAAGTACAGACAGTAACCGCGGAAAAACGCTTCCTGTGGACTTACACAAAGACTACCTACACAAACAAGGCTTTTGCCTGCACAGACCCTTGCATAACCGCGGTATTCGGTGAGCAGGGCGAACGCGGAGCAATGTATCTTGGGCATTATGCGAGCGACCAGGACGCATACGAGGACAACAAACTGGCAGTATTCACAGGCGACTATTACCTTAACACAACGGATTCATATCTTTATGAATACAACAAGGAAAACAATATCTGGAAGCGGATAACAGAGCTTACAGACTACCGATACAACCAGTCAATAAATGATATTTTTGAAGCAATCAATAACACCACCAAGAAAGAAGAATTCCTGAAAGCAAAAATTGCGTGGGTTCAGAATCTTTCCGCGGCAATCGCAAGGGTTCGAATGCTTCTTGCAAACGAGATAGAGCTTACAAGCGGAAAAGACTTAAAGGACAACACAACAGGCGGAATAATACGCTCTGCTAACTACGATGGAACTGTAGAGAATGGAAAAATCACCAAAAATGGCACAAACGGCTGGGCAATTGATTATGACGGCAAGGCAGAGTTCAATGATGTTACCGTCCGGGGAGATATAAAAGGTGGCACAATCAGTATAGGTGATAATTTTGAAGTTGACAAAGATGGAATTGTTGACATAAAAGGCGGCAGCATAAATATCAATGATAAATTTATTGTTGATGAAAATGGCAATTTAAATGCAAATGACGGTGTTTTTGGTGCAAACTGCTCATTCGGCGGATTTATTTTGCAAAATGGTCTGATTGAATGCAACATAGGATTTGCAACTTTTGCATATTATAGCTCAAAGACAGTTCTTTTGAAGAAGAGTTCAAATTTGTATGGAGTATTCAGATATGCGACAGGACGTTACGTCTTGGTTTTTAATGATATATCGCCTATCTCTGAAGAAAGACAGACTGTGTCTGGGCTATATCCTTTGAATCTTTTTACAAGTGATAAAACCAGCACAAAATCAGGAATATCAACAGATGACCTGACTCTGAACGGACATAATGCCTATCAACTTTCCTTGCATTTTACCCAAATCAATGAAATAAACGGAGGAATGGTTTTTGATTCAAACAACAACATAACATCAGGAATAGAATTTGATGATTATGTTCCAGTCTGTTCATTCAGCGGAGGCACTTCATTAAAAAAATGGGGAACACCTGCTTTTTTTAGTCAAATTCATATTCCGCAAATACATCAGTTTACCTGGTATGCTGTTGGGCTTTGTTGCCTTGATAGAAACAATGATTCGTATCAAGACCCGGCAGGGGGTTGTGTTATGGTTGTAAAATCTTATGGGCAATTTTCTCTGATTTGATAAGAAAGAAAGACATATTGTTTTGTTAAGGTTGAAATAAAAATCCTTGACAAAACAATAGAATATCTATTGACAATATCAATAAAATAAACTATTATCTTAATCAAGGAGGTCAAGCAGTGAAACTTGAAAAAGTATTAAAACTGTACTGTAAAGTGGCAAAAGCAACGGCACTTTTAGTATCAGCGGTTGCCTTTCTAATCCTAGTGATTAGGTAAGCAACTTGGGGCGGTAAACCACCGCCCTTATAATACTTTTTATCTATGGGGGTGTCAATGAATAAATGTAAGTTAATTATAGAAACAATTTGCTCTACTCTTTTTCTTGTTGCATCGATATTATTTCTTATAGGGGTTCTAAATGCCTAAAGGCGGAAAACGTGAAGGTGCCGGACGCCCAAGACTTTCAGAATCCGGGAGAAAACAAGTCCAGTTCTCGCTTTCGCAAGAGATACTTGATTCAATCACCGAATTTGCGGAAAAACAGGGAACAACAAAAAGCGGTTTCGTTGTGGAGTGCATAAAATTCTACATCGAAAATCACAAATAAAAACGCTTGACCCGACCGCCAGAAATGGCGGTTTTTTTATGCCGGTTTTCTTTGACATAATGTCTATTATAGTGTACATTATAGATATGTATAAAATATTACAAACAGAAACTTATACAAAGTGGTTTAAAAAACTCAAAGACGAGAGGGCAAAGTTTTCAATAGGTCAAAGAATTATCAGAATGAAGTCTGGTAATTTTGGAGATTCAAAAAATGTAGGCGAAAAAGTTTTTGAGTTACGAATAGATATTGGCAAGGGATATAGAGTTTATTTTACGAACAATGGAAATGAGATTGTAATACTTCTGGTGGGTGGGAACAAATCCACGCAAGAAAAAGACATAAAAAAAGCCAAAGAATTGGCAAAGGGGTATTAAAATGGAAAAATTAACTGAATTTGATATGGCAGAATATTTAAACACAAAAAAACTTCAAAAAGGCTATCTTGACTATGTAGCAAAAGAAGGCACTCCAGAAGAACTTATTGAAGCAATAAACACAGTTGCAAGAGCAAAGGGAATGTCTCAAACTGCAAAAAAGGCAGGAATGGCACGCACAAGCCTTTATAAAGCCCTTTCCCCTGAAGGGAATCCAACCTTGGACACATTGAAAAAAATTGCGAACGCAGTCGGCTATAAACTCAATATTTCCTTTACGCCAATCAAGCAATAAATAAAACCTTGCATCACAATTATCATATCTCTCTTAAAAGAAGCTGTGCATATCAGGAAGATGTGCCGGCTTTTTTGTGTTTAACAACAATATTCTTCTATGCAAAACTGACTATATAGGAAAAAGGAAAAATCATGGCAGATGAACTTGAAGTAAAGGAAATAACAGAACTGAATGATGTGTCATTCACAGACGAGTCGCTTGTCCTTGCGTACACGGAAGGCGACGGTATCGGAAAGGCTACATTCGCAAATGCGAAGTCTGCAATCGGTGCGGACATAAGCATTGAGCAGACAAAGACAGGAACAACGCCCAGTGCGGTGAACGAGCTTACCGCCACAGTAAGGAACGGCGGTACAACAGAGACAAAGAAATTCGTTATCAGGAACGGAACAGGGCTTTCACAGGCGGCACAGACAGAATCAACGGACGCGAACGGACTAAGAAGCAACTCTGTCTCGCTTAAATCCAGCGACACAACACTTGTGGATGACATCAGCTTCACTGTAAAGGACGGTGTCGGGATAAAGGCACACTCAACAGCGGAAAGCACGGATGGCAACGGACTAAGAAAGAGCACGCTCAGTATTTCATATACAGACGGAGAATCGGACAGTATCGAAGTCAAGGACGGAATCGGCGTAAAGTCCGCCGTACAGACCGTAACAAGCGATGATGACGGAGGAACAAACGAGTTTTCAATCACATTCACGGACGGACAGACAAAGAAAATCAGCGTAAAGAACGGAAAGACAGGAACAGGTGCCACTGTGGCGACCGCAGGAATGTACGGATTCTATATTGACAGCGGAAACCTTGTACTCTCATACAGCGGAGACACGGCACCAAGCCTAGCCCTCAATTCAAGCGGCGAGCTTATATATTCATTATAGCATAAGGAGTATCAGGAATATGCCAACAGTAAATCTTGGACAGGTGGCTGCGTTCATAAAGAGCGTAACAGCCAAAAAACTTGCGGAGGGTGCAGCCCCTACAGTAGAGAACAAGGGAACAGAATCAAACGCGAAGCTTGAATTCGGGCTGCCGGAAGTAATCGCGAAATCCCACAACATACCGCGTCTTGTGCCGAAGGACATAACGTCATACGTTACGGACGGCACACTTTGGAAAAGGCTTGCCGGAACAGACGGATTTTCCCTGCACGAGGACATCTATGTGGGCGACTACATAAAGATGAGCCGTCCTATAACCGTAAAGGGAAGCTATGACGGCACGCAGGGGTCGCAGTACGTTACCATAGCCGGAATAAGCACACTCAAGGGCAACGGTGACACAATCAGCATGGACTATGAGCATCTTGTGATGGTTCCGGGTCAGGGGTTCGGCGGTACGCAGCATTTCGGACGGCAGCGTATGAACCCGGCAAACGACACCACAGGCGGCTACAAGGCAAGCGAGATGAACACGACACATCTTGGCTCTGTTGCGTCAGCAGGAAGCACCGACGCGGACGCGACAATAAACCAGCAGCTTTATGCCGAGTTCGGAACCCACCTGAAGACAACAAGAGAGCTTGTCAGCAACAGCGTGAACAAGGATTCAAGCCAGAACAGGTACCCAGGACAGAACGGAGCCTCAAACGGATGGGAATGGATAAGTGCCCAGGCTATCCTTATGAGCGAGGTTGAATGCTATGGAAGCGTGGTTTTCAGCTCATCAGGATTTGACACAGGAAACGCAAACCACTGGCTTCCGCTGTTCCAGTTCAGCAACTCCGCAAGGAACAACAGGAGTGCATATTACTGGCTAAAGGATGTAGCGTCTGCGGCGCTTTTCTGTTTTGCGGACGGCCATGGCCTTTCCTACTACCTCAGCGCGGGCAATACGAACGGTGTTGTCCGTCCCCGCTTTGTAATCGCATAACTTTAATCTCCGCCCCTTGTGGGCGGAGATGGCTTGATAAGGTTGACTATGCATACAAGAGCGTCCGCTCAGTGGACGCATTATATAAATCACTGTTCAGCGAGGTAAACAAATGAACACAGAACAAGACTTTGAGAGACTTAAAATCGAGGCAAGAATCGGCGAGCTTGTGTCATCCCTTTCGGCGGCTTCCAGCGGCATAGGAGACTGGAAGGTAATCAAATGCTACGAGGCAAAACTTCTTGGCGAGGAACTGCCATATGACATTGACGAGCTTATGTCAAAAAGGCAGAAGGCACGCGACGAAATAAACGAGCTTCAGCAGCAGCTGAAGGAGTACGAGTAATGCAGAGCGGTATCATTCTTTCGCAGCAGGACATAAGGCGGATAATCGCGGAGTATTACCACGTTACAGAGGACAAGGTCGTGCAGAGCAAATACTCTTTCTTTGTAATCCAGGATGAGGAGAGAAAAGAGAAGTAAATTATTGCAATAGCGGCATTTTTTTCGCCGCTTTTTTTATTCATGCAACATCTTTTCTGACTATATAAGTGTTATGGAAAATTCAGAATTCTTATGGCGTTTAATCAGTGTTATCGTGTTTGTCTTGCCAATCGCGGGGCTTATATGGAAAGCCGCGGTTCAGTCCGCAAGGATAAAAGATATGGCGGAAAAATTGAAACGGCTGGAACAACAGGTTATTGAAAATGAGAAAAACTCAAAGTCTGATATTTCAGAAATCAAGCAGAGTATCAACCAGATAAACATATCAAACGCCGAGATTCTCACATCCCTTTCATTCATTAAAGAAGCTCTTTCAAAAAAGGAGGGCAAACAATGACACATCCACAGACAAAAGCAGATTTAATAAAAGAACATTGTTCACTTATCGCCAAAAACGCCTGCTGCGCTTTTACAGCCATGTGGCTTGCCGGATATGAGCCGGAAGATTCAGAGGCGATTGTGACAGTTGCAAAGGCGATTGAAGCCAAAGTTCTTGGCAATGACTGCACGGTAATATGGCAGCCGTTTTTCAAATGGCTTACCGGGCGAAAAATCTCAGTGGAGTTCAGAAAAATCAGTTCACTTTCCGACTTGATGGACGTTCCCGGAAGATGCGCCGTAAAGTTCACTTATAACGGAAAATCTCATTGGGTCGGAGTTGAAAACTGCAAGGTCGCCTTTAATTCCCTTGAAAATTCAGTGTGCGTGAACAAAGGCAAACCGACAGACGCAAGAATAATCAGTTTGGGGTAAAATATGAAATTTGATGAATGGATAAAACAGAGCTATCCGAACAAAGGAAACAACGAGCATACAGTTTATTCAATAAACGATATGCACGGTGCTTTTTTTGCAGGCACAATGCACGGAACACAAAAGGAAGAAGAAACAGAAAACGCCCTGAACAACAACGATAACAACGAACAAATCGTAATTCCTGAACTTCCAAAAAAGAAAACGTATAAGGCAAAGACAACAAGCCTTATTGCGCAGATTATAGCCGCCCTTTGGGTTGCCGTATGGTGCGCAAAGAAGTTTATGACTTCCGGCGGAGAAACAAACGACATCATTCTAAGCGGTTTTGCAATCGCAGCTTGTTTCAGTCCGGTTTATTTCAACATGATTTTAGACAAGGTAAAATCAATCAGATTTGGAGAGTAAAAGATGACAAAGTTTCTGGTTACATTGATATTCATTCTTACAGTTCTTTTTTCAATCTCTCTTCTTGTGATTTATATACAGGGAAAATTCTATAAGTCGAAAATCCAGCAGAAAGAGGCGGAAATCATAAGCCGATGGAATGAAACACGGAACAAGCAGCAGGAGATTTTGAACAATGCGAAAAACAAAAAAGACAGTCTGCACACTGGCAGCAATGCTGATAATTTCAACAACAGCCTTGACATCTTGCAGAACATCTCAAATCACGGCTGTTGAACCGCTACAGATTGACACACATTTTCCACCGCCTTACGATGAGAACGGCGATTCAATCGTGTCATTCGATGATGACAATACCGTAAAAATGCCGTTATGGTACTGGCTTAAAATCACAGAATACGCGGTTGACACAGAATCAAACAGACTGCTTCTCACAAAGTAAAGCGAATGTTTCTGTCTGCCAGCTTGTAATTTCCGCAAGGTCGGCGGCAGAAAAATTTGTGTAAACTTCCTGAATTCCTTTCAGCGAGTGCCCCGCAATCTTTTCAACCTTGATATGGTTTATCCCCTTTGCCTTCGCATTTGTAATAAAAAAATGTCTCAGGGAATGGGAACAAAGGTTTCTTTCAACTGCATTTTCACATTTTCTTTCAGCAGGAACAAAAAGCCTATAGAAGCGCGGACTTGAAATCTCTTCCGGCATGACAAGATTCTTTATGTCTTCCGTTATGGGGATTTTCCTGGACTGCTTGTTTTTCAGCGGTTCGTATTTATGCTTCAAAAGCTGTTTTTCAAGGTCAATATATAGAATTCCGTCCTCATCCTTTATGTCGCATAGGCGTACGCCATTCGCCTCTGAAAATCGCATTCCAGTAAGAGCCATAAGCAGAATGATATTGGCGTAGTCGGGAACTTCCTTCACCAGCATTTTTATCTCTTCCAGCTTAAAGGCGTCACGCGGCTTGTTTTTGAATCCAAGGCTTTCCAACCCCTCAAACGGATTCTTTACGATAAGATTGTCCTTATATGCGGTTATGATGATTCTTTTCAGCAGCGAGAAAGTGGAAGTGACAGATGACGGAGCAAGCCCTTTTTTAAGGAGAAGAACGCGCAGCTGCTTCAGCGCAGAATAATTTATGTCCGTCAACTTCGTGTCCTTCAAGACCGGCATAAGATGATTTTCAAGGCTGTTTCTGTACTGGTGCAAGGTATTCTCTGTAAGTCTTGTCACACGATCCATAACAAAAGGGCTTCTTGAATCCAAGAAATGCGCGGCATATTTCCCGAATGTTATTTCTGTTTGACAAAGGGAGTTTGACTTATATAATTCATTAAGAAACTGTTTGGCTGCATTTTTTGAAGTCAGCCCCGTACTTTTCGGAACAGTCCGTTTCCCGGATGAATCATAAGTTCTGTAATACCAGTATTTTCCGCGCTTGTAGATTGAATAAGGTTGTCTGTATCGGCTCATTAAGTTTCCCCTTTTTAATGGCTACAATCTGGCAACAATTATACCATCATTTCATACAATGCAACAAGTTAGGGGCTTAAAAATTAAAGGTATAGTATTCATCGCATTTCTCGCATTTTCCGGAATAATCGTGGTTAATCTGTTTTTTTATTTCGGAATCAGTTTTTTTCCAGATTTCTTCAATATTTTCTTTCAGGGTATTGCCAAGAATATCTGATTTTAGTTTTCCGCGCGCATAGGGAACGCTTCCGTCCACAAGAATTGTCATGTCACGGCGCAAATGCCAGCAGACTTGACGTTCCAAAGGCGCAAGGTCGGCGGGTTTTCTGTCTGGCAAAGTGCCAAAACAATTGTCATATTTCTGGATTGCAACCTGCCCTTTTGAAGGAGATTCCTTGTTGGTCCAAAAACGGTAGAACTGCTCAAGTTCAATTTCGTTCTCATTCATTCTTGTAAACTGAGGATAAACATCGCCCGGAAAATATTTTTCAAGAAGAGCAACAGCCGCCTTTGATTTTTCAAAATTTTCCAGCTCGCCTTTGTGGATTTTTGAATAGATTTCCTCAGAAAAAGCGTCCAACGTAACAAGCCACATAATTTTTGAGTTTTCCTGCGCGCCTTCCGCACGTGGAACTGCCGAATCACAAATATTTTTCAGTTCCTCGCACATTTTTTCCGAAATATTCGAGCAGTCTCCTTCGACAAGAACTGAAAGCCCTGGCTCAGAAAGCACAATTTTTACCATTTCCACAAAATCAGGATGAACGGTCGCCTCGCCCCACGCGCTAAGACTTACAACGGCAGTTTCTGAAAAATATGCAATTTTTCTGATGATTTTCCTGAAATCTTCGAGCGGCATAAAATTCTTTCCGTTCAAAGAATCCATTTCTTCAGGGTGATAAATCACTTTTGACAAGACTTTGTCAGTAACCTGAATCTGATAATATGCCGGCACAGTTTTTAACACATCAGCATTCTTGCAGGCTTCCTCAGAAATCTGGTTTATTGATTTTCCATCAACGCCATTTTTGAACATCGCCTTGCATCCGAGCATATTTCCTTTTGTTGAACAGTTAAAGTCAATTCTAAAAAGACTTACGTCCTCATCCGCAATCACAGTTTCAACCTCAAAAGAATTTATGTCAGTTTTTATGAGGTCAAAGACGCTTGTTCTGGAAATATTCTTGCTTCCAACCGAAAAAGCCGCAGATGAAACACCGGAAGCCGCGCCGGATTTTGTAAGCTCAAAAAGGAGCGATGCCGCGCCGGAATCGATTTCCTCCGGGCAAAGTCCGTTCGGATAACCGTCGGCAAATGTGTATTCCGCAAGACATTCATTGTGTGTTGAAATTATTTCTTTTGTAACTTCAATATTCAAAAAAGGACAATCGGCCCAGGCATAAATAATTGAATCCGCTTTTTTTTCCTTCGAAAGCGCTGCGAAAGATTCAAAAAGTCCAGAAACCGTCCAGTTTTTTCTGGAAACAACATTTGCATTTGCCCCAGAAGCTGAAATTTCATTCCTGCACTTTTGTTCATTTTTTTCTGATGCAAAGACAAAAATCTCAGAATCGTCAAAAAATTCATTCAGCGCACAGACTTTTTTCGCCCATTCAAGAGAACGGTCGAACGCTGATTTTCCATCGAAAATTTTATCAAAAATATGAAGCGAACCGGAATCCGCAAATAAAATCACAAGAGTTTTCATCACTTTCTTATCGGCTAAGGAATTGAACAAGTTAAACTTAATATATAAAATTAAACTATGAATTTGACATTAACGCCTTCTGACAAAATATTTTCTGTCACAGAAATAAACAGCCTCATAAAAGATATGCTCGAAGGCTCTTTTCCGCAGCTTACAATCGAAGGTGAAATTTCAAATTACCGCCCGAATTCAACAGGGCATCTTTATTTTACGCTTAAAGATTCTGCAAATCAGATTAGCGCAGTAATGTTCCGTGGTTATGCAAATTATCTGAACTTTAAAATCCAAGACGGAATGAAAGTTCAATGCACAGGAAAACTGACCGTTTATGGCGCACAGGGAAAATATCAGATAAATGTTACAAAAATGTCGGTTGCCGGAGAAGGTGCAATCCTGAAAATGCTGGAAGACCGAAAAAGAAAACTTGCCGCAGAAGGACTTTTTGACCAGGCGAAAAAAAAGCCGCTTCCAGTTTTTCCAAGAACAATAGGAATTGTAACAAGTCCAACCGGAGCCGCATTGCGCGATATTCTTCAGATTACAAAAAGGCGGAATAAATGCGTTTCTGTTGTTGTTTTTCCGGCTGTTGTACAAGGCTCGGATGCGGCACAGACAATTGCACGGCAGATTTACACAGCGAACCGCGCAGCTCTTTGCGATGTGCTTATAGTTGGGCGCGGCGGCGGCTCTTTGGAGGATTTGCTTCCTTTCAGTGAAGAAATTGTTGTCCGGGCTATTGCTTCCAGCGAAATTCCAGTTGTTTCAGCGGTCGGTCACGAAATCGACTGGGCATTGAGCGACTATGCGGCGGATGTGCGTGCGCCAACTCCTTCTGCGGCAGCGGAACTTGTTGTTCCAGAACTTTCCGCAGTTGTACAGTTCATCCAGCAAAATTCAAAAAATTTATACGACTCAAT
>DLKK01000069.1:0-3361 GCA_002478955.1 Treponema sp. UBA7590 | reverse complement strand
TACCCTCAGAATCTTGAGCTTCAGGTTCGCACAATCGAGCAGCCTCTTCTTTCTCGTTTTGATAACGCAAAAGATGCGCTTTTTCAGAATATAATCCAAAAAATCCGCGACACAAGACAAAGAATCGACAATTGCGTAACCGTCCTTGAAAATGCAAGCCCTCAGACAATTCTTGACCGCGGATATTCAATGGTCCGAAACAAAGAGACAAAAAAAATCATCAGAAGCAATATTGATGTGGAAATCGGAAATGAAATCGAAATAATTCCTGCAAAAGGAAAAATCACTGCAAAAGTTGAAAAAATTGAGGAACAAACCAGTTTTTAAGGGGAAAACATGGCAAAATTTGAAGAAAATTTATCAAAACTAGAACAGCTGACTCGCGACATCAAGCGCAGCGACATTTCTCTTGAAGACGCGCTGAAAGATTTTGAGGAAGGAATAAAACTTGCGCGCGGAATGGAAAAAGAAATCGATAAAATTGAAGGAAAAATCCAGATTTTAATGAACCAGCCAGACCCGGAAAACAATATTCCGCCGCAGATGGATTTGTTCGATGTGGATTCTTCAGGAAGCAGCGGAGCACCAGCCCACGGAACAAGACAATAATGAGCAAACAAAATCCTGTAAGAACTCTGAATCCTGAAGTCGCAAGAAAAATCGCCGCCGGAGAAGTAATTGACCGCCCGAACGCAATAATCCGGGAACTTATGGACAATGCAATCGATTCTGGTGCGGATAATATAATTGTAGAAATAAACGACGGCGGAATTGAAAAAACACGTATTGTTGACAACGGATGCGGAATGACCAAAGAAGATTTAGAGTCCTGCGCGCGCCCGCATGCGACAAGTAAAATCGCGACCGAAACAGATTTGCTGAATTTGACAACGCTTGGATTCCGCGGTGAAGCGCTTTCTTCAATTGCAGCTGTGTGCCGGCTTTCAATTATTTCTGGCGGCTACAAAATGCGCGCTTCAATAACAGAAGATCACATAATCGAACCGGCAACTCCATTAAATGGAACAATTGTCCAGGCAGAAGGACTTTTTGAGAATTTTCCAGCCCGACGGCAATTCTTAAAGCGACCTGCCTCAGAAGGATTGATGTGCAAAAACACATTTGTCGAAAAATCTCTTCCAAACACAGAAATTTCTTTCAGATTCATACAGGACGGTGAAATAAAACTTGATTTGCCAAAAGGTCAGACTTTGCAGGAACGTTTTGTAAATGCAATGGAACTGCACGAAAATGTCTCTCTCTTTAATCTTGTTGAAAATTCATCCGGCGGAAAAAATCCTGANNCTGACTGGTCTTTTAAGATTGTAATCGGAGAGCCGGGCGTTTACCGAAGCAACAAAAAAAACATCTACATTTTTGTAAACGGCAGAAGAATCCAGGAATATTCTCTTGCACAGGCAATTGAATATGGAAGCCAAGGTTATTTTCCAAATGGAACATTTCCTGTCGCAGCCGCGTTTATAACAATAAATCCTTCGCTGGTTGATTTTAATATTCATCCTGCAAAAAAAGAAGCTCGTTTCAAGGACATTTCAAGCCTTCACCACGGAATAAGCACTGCGGTAAAAAGATTTTTCAGCGAATACACAAACCGAACAATGAAAGTTCAGGCTGAAAAAATACAGAAAACCACAGAAACATTCCTTTTTGAGCCGGAAAAACTCGCAGAAAAAGCACTGGAATCTACGGAGGAAAAAACTGGAACCCCTGACGGATACTCCATCAGAAACGCAGGAAGCTATTCCGGGCAGCGCTCAAGATTTTTCGGCGGAACTTCAAGCACACTTTCAATGATGACAAAAGAAACGCCGCTGAACTCATGGACCGGCTACGCTTCAAAAAATGCAAGCTACGAAAAAAAATCGCTTTTTGAAGAACCGAAACAAAAATTTTGCGGAACAGACAAAGAATCCGCCCCGGAATTTTCTGATAAAAAAGCGAAAACAAACGAAATCATTGATTTTATGGACAAGGCAATCGCCGCATATTCAGGGATTCAAAAAAAATCAGAAAACAGCGAAACAGAAAATCCTCTAAAAACCTCTGAATTTCCTGAAAAAAACGCCATTTTTCCTGAAGAAAACAACAATTCAGCTGAAAAAACTGAAAATTCAACCCAAAATCCGCCGCAAAACCAGCAGAAAGATGACTTTCATTTTATCGGAAGCGCGCTTGGAACTTTTCTGATTGCAGAGAAAGGCAATACACTCTACATAATTGACAAGCATGCCGCCCACGAACGCATGCTTTTCGACCAGATAATGAAAAATCCAGGCGCGTTCCAGACGCTTTTGATTCCTTATGTCCTGGAAACCTCAACAAAAAAAGATGATGAATATCTTGAAAGCATACAAAACGAGCTGAAAAAAGTCGGTTTCACCTGCGAGAACAAAGGGAACGGCCGCTGGGAATTCACAACCCTTCACGAACGCTGGAACGGCACAGAAGAAGATTTGTACCACGCGCTTCTGGACATAAAAGTAAACCCGAAAGATTTAATCTATTCAATTGCGGCAAGCACAGCATGCAAGGCCGCCGTAAAAGACGGAACAATCCTAGAGGATGCGGCCGCCGAAAAAATCGCACGAGCCGCGCTCCAGCTGGAAGATCCGCACTGTCCGCACGGCCGACCATGCTACACCACAATCACAAGGGAAAATCTGTTCCACCTTGTGCGCAGAACAGAATAACTTTAGGAAATCTAGTTTCCACTTATCGAAGAAAGCAGAGAATCAACCTCAGCCTTCCGGAATGAAGGATTTTTTATCTGCACAACTGTAAGATATTTTTCCGCACTCTGGTTGTCACCCAGAGCCATGCAGACTTTTGCAAGCTCAATGTAGGCATCCCAATTGTTCGCATCCTGCTGAAGAACCTGGACATAAGTCGTTTTTGCATTGTCAAACTGCTTTGAAGAAGCGAACGCCTGCCCCAGATTGTACCGAACCTCATTGTTTTTAGGCTGGATTTTCAGCGCGTTCTGGAAATATTTCACCGCATTCTCGTAATCTTCAACCGCAAGATATGCGCTTCCAAGATTGTTGTTCACCTCAAAGTTGTTTTTGTCCTGCGCATAAGCCTTCGCAAAAAGCTGAAGAGCCGTTTCCGTGTCAGGCGGATTCATATTCATATACATTACGCCAAGATTAATCTGGGTTTTCAGATGGTTCGGATTTGCCTGGAGAACCTCCGCATATTTCTGGATTGCCTCATCAGTATTTCCAGATTTTTCGCTCATAAGCGCATAGTTATAGATTACGTTCGCGCGGTTTGTAAGATTTTTTATCTGTCCGCATGAATCATAAGCCTTTTTCGCATACGAAAGCGCATCCGCAATCTT
>DLKK01000041.1:308-19810 GCA_002478955.1 Treponema sp. UBA7590 | reverse complement strand
GCGGTAGCTTCTGCATTTATTGATAATATTCCGTTTGCGGCGACAGTTGTTCCTGTAATTCAGAATCTTGCAGCTGTTACCGGAATGAATTTTCTTCCTACAATGGCATGGTCGCTTGCTATTGGTACAGATATCGGTGGCTCGGCAACACCAATCGGGGCTTCCGCAAATGTTGTTGGAACTTCTGTTGCGGCCAAAGCCGGACATCCGGTTGGCTGGGGAAAATATTGTAAGCTTTGCGCCCCAGTTACAATTCTTGTTCTGGTGATAAGTACGATTTTTGTTTTTGTCAGATACCTTTAATGGTGTTATAATTTATCTGATTTCATGTTTCACTTGAGGGGTACTTATATGGAAAAACAGATTATTATTTCAATAAGCCGTGAATATGGTAGTGGCGGACACGAAATTGGAAGAAAACTTGCTGAAAAGCTGGGACTTCCATTTTACGATAGAAATCTTTTGGACGAGGTTGCAAAAAACAGCGGTTCTGATGTAAGCGAGCTTTCTGCTTATGATGAAAAACCACGTCATTTTTTTCTGAGCAGAAGCGTTCGTGGATATTCAAACAGTCCTGCTGAAAATATTGCTGAGCTTCAGTTTGCGCTTTTAAAGTCAAAGGCTGCCGACAGCGATTCGTTTGTTGTAATCGGGCGTTGTTCGGATGAGCTTTTTGATGAGATGCCGGATGTTTGTGTCCTGAAAATATTTGTGTGCGCCGACTGGAATGAAAAAGTCAAGCGTGTTATTGAAAAGCGTAGCATGGATAAAAAACTTGCTGAAAAGACGATTCTGCGCCATGACAAAAACAGGATTGCCTACCATGACCATTTTTGCAAGCACCGATGGGGAGACGCAAGAAGTTACGATTTGAGCGTTAATTCTTCAAGGCTTGGAATTGACGGAACTGTTGATATGCTTTTTGATTACGTTCAGCGTTTCATAAAATAAAAAATGGAGCAGAAAATGGTTCAGGGAACAATAAAATTTAGCGAAAGCGAGGCGAAATTTTGTATTGTTGATGAAGAAAATATGAAATTTCTTGATTTTCTTGAATTTGGTGATGAATTTGAAGCCAATGTTGACGGTGAATGGGTTCATACAAAACTTGAAATCATTACAAACGAGGCTGAGGAACTTATTTTTTCGCTGAAAGGAACGCCTTACAATGGCGTTTTGGACGGAGTTGAAGTAAGAAAATAGCATTAGCGGTTTTTGTAGCTCACAGAAATTCCATCGCCGTCATCGTAAAAATCGGTGTGGAATTCTGTGTTTGCTTTTAAAAAATCAATATATTTTATTATTTTTTTTACCAGTTTTTTTGTGCTGTAATTGTGCGTAAGGTTCAGGTCGTTGACCATTCCATGGAATTTCAGGTTGTCGGTCATTATTACGCCGTTTTCTGTAAGATTTTCCTTGAATTTTTCAAAAAAGCGGATGTATTGCGCTTTTGCCGCATCAATGAATATAAGGTCAAATTTTTCATCAGTTTCCCATTCCAGAGCGTCGCCGTAGACAAGCGTAATCTTTTGATCGAGTCCGCAGTCGCTGACATTCTGTTTCGCCTGGATATGCCTGTCCAAATCGTATTCGATTGTTGTGACGTGGACATCGTCCTTTGCCTTTGCAAAATTTATTGCCGAATATGCGATTGCCGTTCCAATTTCCAGGATATTTTTTACATTATTATTTTTTATGTATTCGCACATGAATTTTAGCCCGCCGTCCTGGATAATTGGAAGATAAGCTTTTTTTGCAAAAGATTTGATGTCTGAAACTGCGTCCATGAAAAAATCCTGTTTTATGCTGATTTATGAAAGTGAGTTTTTTTAGAATTAATAAAAGCGCAGTCGGATTTTTGATTTGTGAAGACTTTGGGCGATTGGATTTGTAAAAGTGCGAGGCACCCAAATTTTTACAAGCGAAGCGCGAGCCCAACCGTCTGGAGCAAATCGAAAATCCGATGAGAGCGACTTTTCAGAATAATTAAAACTCACTAGCAATAATATTTAAAAAAATAATCTTTTGCAATGGAATTTGTATTTGCCGGAGGGTTAGCGATGTGCAAGGCGCGCTGTGCGCGTTGCGGAATGAGATGAGCGGCTGCGGCGCCTTTGGCGGTGCGGCAGTGAATTGAATGCAGCAATGAGTGTGAACGGAACCCGGAACGTAGCGACCTGAAATGAGATATTTGGCGTTGCCAAATTCGAATGTAAGGGAACCCCAAAATAAAGAAAAAAAATGTCATAAATTTGTGATTTTTATAAAGTCGCGTTGTGGAATTCCGATAATGAAATGAGAAAAAAAGTTTTTCATGGAGGAACTTATGGCTGATTCAAAGATTTATATGGATATTTTGCTTAAGGAAGATTCTGTGCTTTCGGATGTGATTGCGTCTCAGGCTGAGCTTAGGGCGGCGATTAACGAAAAAAACTGGACAAATCTTATGAAGGTTGTTTCGGAAATAAATCTTGAGATGGATAAGTTCAACCGGTTGGATGAAGAGCGTGAAAACTTTTTGAAGTCTGAAAATGGCAGAATGGCTGCTGGTTCGGCTGGTCTTGGAAAGGAAACAGATGAACTTTTGGCTAAGGTCCGCGGAAAACTTGTCCGTTGCCGCACGGAAAACAAGGCTCTGGCTGATTTTATAAATATTACGCGTAATTTTGTGCAGAAGGTTATTGAGACGGCGCTTCCGCAGAGCAGGACAAAGGTTTATGGAAAAGGCGGTGGTTTTGTTCAGAAGCAGCCGGACAGCGTTGTGGTGAACACGTTGTTTTAGTTTTTGAGAATTCGTTTTTGGCAAATTCGGATTTTAAGTTGAAGTTAAATGGAAAAATAGAGGCAAATTATGGGATCGACATTTTCTGGAATTGAATTAGGCAAGCGCAGCATAATGGCGCATACGGATGCAATCAGCACTGCCGGACATAATATTTCTAACGCAAATACGGAAGGTTATTCTAGGCAGCGCGTGCAGATGAAGGAATTTGATCCTCTTTACAGGCCGGATCTTGAGCGTGCTGAACGCGCGGGAATGATTGGCCAGGGAATTGATGTCCAAAGCATTAACCGCGTGCGGGATGAGATGCTTGACCAGCGTATTACGGCTCAGCAGAATCAGGAGTCTTACTGGGACACAAGAAGCAAGTATTACACGATGATTGAGCAGATTTACAATGAGCCTGATGAGGTCAGCGTGCGTTCAAATATGGATAAATTCTGGGAAAGCTGGCAGGAACTTTCTGTGAATCCTGAAAGTCAGGCGGCTAGGCAGGCTGTTGTTACCCGCGGCGAATCTTTGACAGATGCGATAAAATCGAAATGGGAAAACCTTATGGGCGTGGGTTCGTTGCTTAATTCCGACATTGATTCCACGGTTAAGCAGGTTAATTCCTATGCGAACCAGATTGCGGCAATTAATGCGGAGATTGTGCGTTCCCGCGGAATGGGAGATAATCCGAACGACTTGCTTGACAGGCGCGATTTGCTTGTTGATAAACTTTCAAAACTTGCGAATATTACAACAGATCAGCGTGATTCTGATGAATTTATGGTTCACGTTGACGGCAGAGTTCTTGTTCAGGGCGGCGTTGCGCGCAATTTTGATTTGGTTTCTCTTACGGACAACAATGGATATGAAAAGCTGGTTTGGGCTGACACGCGGGAGGATGCGTCTGTTTCTGGGGGAACTTTGGGGGCACTGATTGAGCTTCGCGATGTTGATATCAGGAATGAAGTTCAGTCTTTGAACACAATGACAATGAACTTTTCTGATCTTGTGAATGATATACACCGCAATGCCTACGGCGCAAACAATGTGACCGGTCTTGACTTTTTTACGCAGCATTCATTTGTGGAAAATGTGAATGGAAATTTTGACCGAGATGGTGACGGTAATTTTGACCACAGCTATATTTTCCGCTTTACGGGAACGACAACGCTTAATCCGCAAGATCAGATTGGTTTTGAAGGCGTTATGACTTTCAGCGGACCTTCTGGAAATGTACAGGTTCCTTATCATCCTACAGACACGGTTGAAACTGTGATAAATCGCATAAACGATTCAAATGGAGAGGTAAAAGCTTACCTTGACCGGAACAATAATCTTGTTTTGAAGGGAACAACTGCGCAGAACATTGAAAATCCTGATTTTGTGATCCGTCATGTTGAGGATTCTGGATTTTTTCTTACTGGTTATTCAGGAATTCTTTCTGCAAGCGGTGCGGACGGAGCTTATGATTTTGCGCGTGCAGATGCGGTGAATTCTCTGGCTGGTGCGCAGTTTGCGGTCAGTCCGGTGTTAAATCCGGCAGGATATATTGAAGTGAATAGTGTCATCAAAAATGATGTGAAAAGTGTTGCGGCCGCTTTCCGCGATGACTCAGGAAATGTAAATGCCGGTGACGGCAGGGCGGCTGTTGAAATTGCGTCAATCAGAAACACAAAAGTCATGATTGGTCACGAGCGCACTTTGGATGACTATTTTGCGGATTCAGTTACGAATGTCGGTCTTAAAGGCGAGCAGGCGGAAAATAACCTGAAAAGCCACATGGCGATTATGGATGATCTTCGCACAATGCGCGACAGCATAAGCGGAGTAAATATTGATGAGGAACTTTCTGACATCATAAAATTCCAGCACGGATACAATGCCGCGGCGAAATTTGTAACAATTTGGGACAGCCTTATCGATACTGTAATAAACAGGCTCGGCGTCTAAAAAGAATTTAGCGAGGTAGAATATGCATAGAATCAGTTCTGCAATGAATAATATTGACACTCAGTCGGCACTTCGGCTTCAGGAAAGTAGATTGAATTCTGCGAACAACCAGATTGGAAGCCAGCGGCGTATCCAGCAGTTGCGCGATGATCCGATTTCAGCAGGTCATCTTGTCCGCTATCAGTCTTATCTGACCAGAGTGAATAATTTTGAAAAAAACGCAAAAACTCTTACAGATGAATTTGCCCTTCGTGAAGGCTACATGAATAATTCTCTTGAGATTATGCAGCGGATCCGGGAGTTGGCTGTAACAGGTGCGAATGGAATTTATACAAAAGAAGATATGTCGAACATGGCGGTGGAAGTTGATGAGCTTCTGAAGGAACTTATCCAGAATGCGAATGCTATTTCCAGCGATGGAAACGCATTGTTCGGCGGAACAAATACAAAGGCGACTCCTTTTGAGATTGAGATGGGAAATGTCCAGGGAAGCGGAGTTCCGCTTATTGAAAACGTGCGTTACAACGGAAATATTGATACAAACAAAGTTGAAGTTGATGAAAATAAATATCTCGACATTGACAATGCTGGAAACCGCGCCTTCTGGGCAGAACAGCAGCAAATCTTTGGCGGACGCGATGCAAGTGCCTGGCAGGCTTCTTCAGACAGCACAATAAGCATTGACGGCGTAAAAATAAATATAAACGCTGGCGACAATGTTTATGCGTTGGCTGCAAAAATAAATGATTCAGGGGCGGCTGTGCGCGCAAATATCGACCCTGTTACAAATGGGCTTAATTTTGAGTCAACAGACGCGCGTCAGCTTTGGATTCAGGATGTTGACGGTTCTGTTCTGAACGAGCTTGGAATTGTAAAGGATTCCAGCCAGAAGCCGCCGTACAATCTTGGAAACAGCGTGAAAGTTTCCGGTGGCTCAATGTTCGATGTTGTAATCGCATTCCGAAATGCTCTTTTAAAAGGAGATACTGAAAGTGTCGGAGGCAGAATTCTTGGCTCGCTCGACAAAGGAATAAATTCTCTTGTGACAAGGGTTGCAAAATCCGGCTCCGCTTACGAACGCGCCCAGAACAATGCCTTAAGAAATTCCGGCACAGCGTTGAATGTCAAGCAGCAAATAAGCCGCGAAGGTGATCTTGATTACACAAAGGCAATCACAGACTTAAAGATGCTTGACTACACTTATCAGGCAACGCTCAGCAATGCCGGAAAAATGTACAGCAGCACACTTTTGAACTATATGAGATAGTCAGTTTTTTCTAGCAAAAAAATGAGGAAAACATGGAAGTAAAGACAAAAGTAAATGGGATTGTTAATGTTGAAGAAAAACAGCTTGTGACTTTTCCGGAAGGACTTTTAGGATTTGAAAAATACAAAAAATTTGCGCTGATTGATTCTGAATACGAACCGTTTATCTGGCTTCAGTCAACAGAAGAAAGCAATCTTGCGTTTTTGATGATAGATCCTTTCCTTATCTGCAATGATTATGAAGCGGACATTGACGATTCAACTTTAAAGAATATTGGCGTGGAATCTGCGGAAGACATAATCATTATGACTTTAGTTACAATTCCGAAAGATGGTTCAGCCATAACAGCAAATTTTCTTGGCCCGATTGTCATAAACAAAAAGAACCATAAATGCCTTCAGGTGATTTTAAATGACAACCGCTGGACAACAAAATTTGACATTGTAAAAGCTTTAAAAAAGAAGGGGGAATGATATGCTTATTCTTTCCCGAAAAACTGATCAGCAGATAAAAATCGGCGAAGATATTACGATTACAATTATTGACATAAAAGGTGATCAGGTGAAAATCGGTGTGGAAGCTCCAAAAAGTGTAAAAGTTTTCAGGCAGGAAGTTTTTAACGCAATCAAGAATGAAAATACGGCGGCTTCAATTGTAAATAATGATGTTGTGAATACAATTTCGAAGATTTTAAAAAAATGAAAAAAAATCAATTTTTTTTGAAAATCTATAGATTTTAATATTGACTAAATTTTATCGATATTATATATTTACATCACGTCTTACATGGTGCCTGTAGTTCAGCGGTAGAGCGCCAGATTGTGGATCTGGTTGTCGTGGGTTCGAGCCCCATCAGGCACCCGATTCTAGTTGCGCCCGTAGCTCATCTGGATAGAGTTCCGGACTTCGAATCCGGCGGTAGCAGGTTCGAATCCTGTCGGACGCAAATTATTTTTGGGCCATTAGCTCAGCTGGTAGAGCAACAGACTCTTAATCTGTGGGTCGCAAGTTCGATCCTTGCATGGCTCATAAAAATCTCCAACTTTCGTTGGAGATTTTTTTTTAACATTTTTCTATTAAGTTAGTTAAGCCAATTAAGTCACTTCGGTCAACAGAGATAAAAAAAGCGGCAACATAACGTTTGCCGCAATTAAAAGATTTTATGCTTCCTGTTTTTTTACTTCAGCTTCGCTTGCACGAAGGTAGAACGGACCGTCATAGTCATTTAGAGGCCGCTCATTTGCAGAAATCTTTTTTTCAGTCATTGAAAGAAGAATTTCCCCGACATTCATATTAAAATCCTGCGGAAGGAATTTTTTTTCTGAAAAAGGTTTTAGTTCTTCCGCAAGAAGATGCGCGTCGCTACCGCAGATTAAGACTGTTTCCGTTGCATTGGAATTTTTTAGGAGATTTGCAATCTCTTCCGGCGTGTAATCTCCTGCTGTGATTATTTCTTTTGCGTTTAAAAATGCTTTTGCGTAAAAACGATCCTTTTTTGCATCAATGCAACTTCAGACAGTAAATGGAAAATCCATGTAACTTTCTGCGTAGGCATCCAATGTTGGAATCCCATAAAGTTTTGCGTTTGAAACCATTTCGATTGCTTTTATTGCGGAAAAACCTAGTCTGAGCCCTGTAAATGAGCCCGGTCCGTTGGAAATACTAAGATAATCAAGTTTTTCTGGCGTTAAATCTGCTTTTTCAAGAACGTATTGAATTGCAGGCAACAGCGTTTCCGACTGTTTCATTCCTATATTGAACACAGCTGTGACAGTGTGGAAATCGTTTTTTGCAGAAATAGTGATTTTTGTTATGGCAGAATCAATTGCAAGTCCGTTCATTTTATTTCTCCATGTGACCAGTTTTCAATAGTTATTGTTCTAGTTCCGTTTTCGTGCGGAGTAAGCTTTAGGATAATCGTTTTCTTGGGGAGTTCCTCCATGATTTTTTCGCTCCATTCGATTATGGAGACACCTTCCCCGTACAGCATATCTTCTGTGCCAAGGTTCGCAAAATCTTCCGCTCCATCAAGACGGTAAACATCCATATGGTAAAGCGGCATTTTTCCTTCGTATTCGCTGATAAGACAAAAAGTCGGGCTTGTGATTGTGTCCTTTACGCCCAAGGCTTCTGCGATTCCCTTTGTGATTGTTGTTTTTCCGGCTGCAAGTGTTCCCTGCATTGCGATTATGTCACCTTTCTGCAGGAGAGAACCGATTTTCTTTCCAAGCTCAATTGTTTCTTCTGCAGAATTTGTTGTAAAAGTAATCATGGCAGTTTTCCTTCAGAGTCTTGCTTTAAAATATAATCTTTTAAGGCCTTTTTTATTGGAAGAATAGGGTAGTTTATTGGCTTCTTGAATTGGATGTCAACAGTTTTCTTCCCTAAAGGATCTGTCTCGATACAAAAATCAACATCAGTTTCTAAAGTTTGCCCTGGAATTTCAACATCAGCAGTGCCTGAAAAATTGCGTCGGTAATAAATGTAACCTTCCTCGCGGAATAAGTTTTTTAAATCCAGAATTTTCATTTTATCCTATTTTAATTATATCCGTAGACTTTAGCAAGAATTTTATTCTGCACTTCAAGTGATATGTTGTCAAATTTGATGTGAAGATTAAAAAGTCCCTGCGTTTGCGATTTTCTTGTTTTTACGATTGTTCCAAAAACGCCGTATTCTCCGTCAGAAAGTGAAATCTCAATATAAGTCATCTGGCTTTCCTTGATAGGAAGCGTTGTTGAAATGCAGCATCCTCCGCCGGAAATATTTGTAAGGACACATTCGTATTTTTTTTCCGCCGGAATATATTTTTTTTCATTTTTTTTGTTTGTTTCAATTTTTATTGAGGCGATTTTGCATTTTTCGTTTACATTGATTCTTTTGAAGTGCCTCTGCTGCTTTGTGATTAAATCGTTGCTGTGTGAGACAATCATCTGGTAGCCGTTCTGTTCGTTCTCGTAGCGAAGGATTCTTGAGACAAACGCATACTGCATGCCTGCCTGTGAATGAAATGTGAATGCGACTTTCTCCAGGTTTTCTGGCTTTTTCTGCGACTCAAAAAATTCTTTTGTGATTTTTATTGAAAGATAATCTTTTGTGTTTTCGTATACAAAAAAATCAGTTTTTGTTCCATCTGGAAAAATCTCGCTGATTTTTGAATTTTTGGCTATCAGTTTTGTTGAGGAGATTATTACAGCTGCCGCAAAAATCCTTTCAAGCCGGAATTTTAGCCTGAACATCAGATTTATGTCTGCCGCAGAATTGTTCTTGTTCTGTGCATAATATTTTTCAAAATATGGATTTATTGAATTTAGATCTTTTATTGCGAAAAGAATATTTGTTATTCCGTATTTTTTGCAGATTTTCCACAAAAATGCTTCTTCATCTGGCCTTAATTTGTATTTTTCAGAGAAAATCTCAACATCTTTGCGGTTTGTCTTTCTTTTTGCCTGGGCTTCCTGCCATTCTGGAGTTTCTTCAATTTCTTTCCGTTTGTTTAATATAAGAAAAATTGCCGCAAGAATTCCTGCAATCACAAGTGCGATTATTAAAACTGTGTAAATTGCGGGATTCATCCGGGCTGCGAGCGGAGAACCTCCTGCCTGAAAATTTAGATTCATGCCAGAACTTCCAATGTTTTTGCGATAGAGATTAGGCGAGGGCAGATTTCATATTCAGCAAGATCTCCTACGCTTACGGTGTCATTGTTTTTCAGCGCATCCTCAAAATCTGAAAGCACCGGAGAAAATTCCTTGAAAAATTCAGAGAATGGCTTGTCTTCTATTTTTACCTCAGTATAATCCTGGAAAAGGGAAGCCAACGTTGCAATGTGGCAGAATTCGTCAATGCTGTCCGCAAGCGCCAAGATTGATTCGTTTGCCTCTTTTGCTTTTCCGCTCTGGAGTTCCACAGGTATTGTCTGCATTTTTTCTGAAAGCCGTCTGAAAAGCTCAGAAAGATTTTTGAAGGCATCTTTTATATTTTGTCTTGTAACAACGCTGAATTCAAATTTCATATTATTTTCAAGGGCTTTTTTTGCATATTCATCAAAAAGTTCCGCAGTTATTTGCTTTCCGTTGATTCTGATTCCGATTACTGCTGAGTCATTCTGCTCGCAGGTCGTCTCAAAAGACTTTAGTACATCGCCTACAGTTTTTTCCTCATCAAGTGTGATGTCAATTTTTTCATCATTAATATAGAATTCCATAAAATTTTCCGCCTATCTGTTGTTGTTTCCTGAATTAGAGAAATTTTTTATTGTGTTTTGCTGAGATTCAAGGCTGTTCAGCGCGCCTTCCATCTGTCCGTATTTGTTTTTAAGCTCAGCTTCCTTGTCATCCATCTGGGTTTCAAGCCGCGCGATTTTTTGTTCTGAAGCTTTTATCCTGGAGTCGAGCGCTGACGTTTTCATCGCAAAAATTCCACCTGACTGAACATATGCGGTAAGCTGCCTGTCAAGTTTAAATCCGATTCCAGAGTCAATTATCAAATCTCCGTCCGAATCATAGCCGAACATATTTTTCACATCATCAAGATGTTTTTCCAATTCGGAGTCAAGTTTTTTCTCATCGATTTCAAGGTAACCGCGCAGTTTGCTTGGCGTGTACCCCGAATAATTTGTCGCGTTGGTCGCGATTCCAATCTGCGAAAGCATTGTGATTTTAGCGTCTTCGCTGAATTTATAGTTTGCCGATGTTGTTGTCTGCAGCGCAGATTTTAGGCTTGTAAGGGAAGAATCTGTGTTGAACATTCCGAGTTTTTCCTGTTCGGCTTTTTTTTCATCAGTGCTAAGATAGTCAAGTTCCTCGATGATTTCCGGCTTGTTCTGGGAAAGAATATTTATTTCGGCAACGGACTGATTGTATTTTCCGACAAAAGTTATGAGCGCTTCCTTTGCTGAATCAACATCTGGTTTTACAGAGATTGTCGCGGTTTTTTCAGTCTTGTCAAAAATATTGAGTGTAACTTCCGGCACAACATCATCGATTGTATTTGTCGGGCGTTTTATTGTTATTCCTTCATATTTTATGATTGCGTCATCCGCAGAAGAGATTGCGTGCTGCGGAACAAATCCACGGTTTTCGCTTGGATTTAATGCTGCTGCGGAAGAAATTGAAAGCGCAATGCCTGTATTTCGGTTTTTCAGCACAATTGAATCAATATTCTTGTAATCGTTCACAGAAATGTCGATTTTTGTCTCTTCTTCCGAAAGAAGGTTTGGCGTTGAAAACAGTTTTTCGGTTCCATCCTTCATTTTTACAAAAAGGACATCATTTGTTGAAATTGATTCAAGCGGTTCGAGCTTCTTTTCTGGTTCTTGTGGTAAATCTGCGTCAATTGGCGCATTTGTGATTGTTATATCTTTAAAGCTCGCACTTCCAGAATCTGGAAAAACTGGTTTTGCCTCTTGTCTGTTCATCGCGATTGTTATATCTGGAACTTGTTGCTTTGAGATTGTAAACTGAATGTGATTATTTGGGGTTTCCAGAACCGTAGCTGGAATTGAAAGAGAATATCCGCCGCGTGGAGGAACTACAACAGTTCCATTTGAAATTTTAAGGTTTGCCGCAGAAACCGGTGGAAGCCGCTCCTGTTCTGGTGTTTCTGGCTGGATGTTTCTGTAATCATTTCGGCTTGTGCCAAATTCAACGGTTTTTGGTTTTACGCGGATTATCATTCCGCTTGATTCTGCAAAAGTTTTTGCATCATCTTCAAATTCGAGGCGATTTTCACTTCCTGTTTTCTGGGATTCAATTGAAAGAGTTTTTTTTCCTTTAGAGGCACCAATTACTCTTGTCTTTAAAATGTCGCCACCACGCCTGTTCAGCGCGTTTGAAAAATCTTGAAGAGATCCGCCTTTCCATCTCATGGAGACGGATTTATCATTTATTTTGTATGTGTATGTTCCTGCTGGAACCTTTGTGTCCGCGTCAAGCTCAGATGTAAGAAAACGGTCTGCTGTGGCCGGCTGAATTACATCGACTTTAAAAGATTCATAGGATGCTTTTCTGGTTGCATCGGCTGTGATTGCATATTCTTCTGTTGAGGAAGTTAATTTGTTATTAAAAGGATTATCAAAAGAGTACAGGGTTTTTACGCTGTCCCGGAGTTCTGTCATTTTCCTGTTAACGGAACGCCAAGCATCTTGCTGAGCCTTATACGAATCAAGCGTTTTCTGCTCCCTTGTAAGCGGAATCCGCTCGATTTGCATAAGTTTTTCAACAGTTTCGTTTGTATTGTACTGGTTAGTAACACCAGGTATGTTGATTCCTGCCATAATGAATAAATCTGAATCTGAATTTAAACAATTTGGTCAAAAAGAACACCGATTGCCTTTCTGATCCGAATCTTTAAATTTTGAATTTCTTCAGAAGGTATCTCCTTTACAACCTGATCGGTACTTGGATCTACTACTTTTACGACAATGCTGCCAAGTTCTTTGTTTACATTGAACTGTAGTTCTCTGCCCATAACTCTGGCGGTCATGTTTTGCAGCTGCTGGGCATCCGCTTTTATTTCCGCCATACTTCGAACAAGATTATCAACAACTTCTGAACCTGTCGGGGTTTTCAAAGTGTTTACAGTGCTGGTTTTCTGTGTAGATATACTTTTTGCCGGAGTAACAGCACTGCTGTTTAGATTCAGGCCTTCCATGGCCAGCGTCTGCCCAAATGAACTTATTGTATTCATAAGGCTTCCTCCTTGAATAAAAAGAAATGGGAGAGGGGCGCACCCCTCCCACTTCACGTTTTAATTGTCAAAAGATGACATCCAGCAATCTTTTAACATTAAATTCCGCTTTTAGCTCAAAAGAGCAAGAACATTCTGCGACTGGCTGTTAGCCTGAGAAAGCATTGCAGTACCAGACTGTGTGAGAATCTGGTTTTTTGTGTATTCTACAATTTCAGAAGCCATGTCTGTATCGCGGATTCTTGATTCAGCTGACTGAGTATTTTCAGCAGCGATATTAATTCCACGGGCAGCCATTTCAAAGCGGTTCTGGTAAGCACCAAGGTCAGCGCGTTGTTTTGTAACGTTTGTCAAAGCTGCATCTACTGTGCCAAGAGTTGCATTTGCAGACTCTGGATCACTGATAGTAACAGCATCTTCTGAACCCTGAGCACCTTTAAGACCAAGAGCCTGAGCTGTCATTGTTCCAATGAAAACTCTTGTGTTCTGATCCATGTTTGCTCCAATCTGGAACTGCATTACATCATTTGATTCTGATGCAAAACGTCCTGTAAGCATATTCATACCGTTGAACTGAGCCTGGCTGGCAATTCTGTCAACTTCAGCAACAAGCTGGGAAACTTCAACCTGAATCTGCATTCTGTCTTCATCTGTGTAAATTCCGTTTGCAGACTGAACTGCAAGTTCACGTACACGCTGAAGAATATCTGTAGTTTCTGTCAAATATCCTTCTGTTGTCTGAATGAATGAAACACCATTCTCGATGTTTCGGCTAGCCTGGTTCAAACCGCGGATCTGTGAACGCATTTTTTCAGAAACTGCAAGTCCTGAAGCATCATCACCAGCGCGGTTAATTCTTTCACCGGATGCGAGTTTTTCGATGTTTTTCATGAGCCCGTCATTAGAAATGCCAAGTACACGATCCGCATACAAAGAACTCATGTTGTGATTAATAATCATATCTGTGCCCTCCATGTCATTAATCCAGAACATCATGTTCTGTATTCTGCTTTGTGCGGGCTGAAAAGGATTTGCGCCTTCCTTTTTCAGTTTCAGACCCATACAGCAGAAACAGTAAGTTTGTTGCCACACCTACTGTTTCTGCTGTTACAAAACAGCATGGACTGCACTTTTTCAAAGAACTAGCGTGTCTGAAAACACGTTAAAATAGTGCATAACAATGTACGATTTTTTTTTAGAGAAATGAATAGAGTAGAAATGACCGTACAATATTGTGTATGGAATTCAGAATCCCATACACAATTATATTACACTATCTTAGTAAAGACAAGACATTCTGTGACTGGTTGTTGGCCTGAGCAAGCATTGCTGTTCCTGCCTGCTGAAGTACAGAATTCTTTGTGAACTCTACCATCTGGCTTGCCATATCAGTATCACGGATACGTGATTCAGAAGCCTGAAGGTTCTCTGCAGAAATATTAAGACCGCGAACTGCATATTCCATGCGGTTCTGGTAAGCGCCAAGGTCTGCGCGCTGTTTGTTAATCTTCTTTAGACCTTCATCGATAGTTCCGATTGCACGGTTGGCATCTTCCGGCGTTTCAAGTGAAAGTTTTGTCTCTGTGCCGATTTCACGGATTCCCAATGCTGTAGAAGACATTGTTCCGATGAAAACCTGCATACGCTGATCCATGTTTGAACCGATGTGGAACCACATAGAACCTGTTACAACATTTTCACCTGTTGGCTGTGCAAAGCGACCTGTAAGCATGTTCATGCCATTGAACTGTGCAGAAGAAGCGATTCTATCTACTTCAGAAACAAGGGCAGAAATTTCAACCTGAATCTGCATACGATCTTCAGCGCTGTAGATTCCGTTAGATGACTGAACAGCCAGCTCGCGGATTCGCTGCATAATATCAGTAGTTTCCTGCAGATAACCTTCTGTTGTCTGTATAAAACTGATACCATTTGAAGCGTTCTGTGAAGCCTGGTTCAATCCACGGATCTGTGAGCGCATTTTTTCTGATACTGCAAGACCAGAAGCATCATCGCCTGCGCGGTTGATTCTTTCACCGGAAGAAAGTTTCTCCATATCTTTAGAAATACCGAGTCCTGTAACTCCCAGCTGACGATTGGCATACATAGCCGACATGTTGTGGTTGATAACCATAGTTTGTTCCTCCTTGGAATCTTTGAGGACAACATCCTTGCTGTCCCGAAAAATGCAAATGGTGTATCTGTTTACAAGGCCACATCTACACTCATTTGCAGCAGAATTATCTGACAGCCGTGCTTAAAAAAAGCCGTGCAGTCATAACACTTCTGTTTCAATTATCGGAAACTAGGTTAAAAAACTTTAAGAAAAAAATGAAAAAAATCAAAAATTATTAATTGTCTGAAAAAACTGAAGTCAATTAAAATCAGGTAGGCTTTTCATCATCTGAATCAGGGCTCGGGTTGCTTTTCCCCGGTGTGAGATTGCATTTTTTTCTTCTGCGGAAATCTGTGCGGAAGTTTTTCCGTATTGCGGAAGAAAGAAAATCGGGTCATAACCAAATCCGCCGTCGCCAGCAGCTTCATCAATGCTGTTGACAATTGCGCCTTCCATCGTTTCCTGTGAGACAAAAACTCTGTCTGTGCCAAGATAAAGAACCATTGCGCAAGTGTAATGCGCAGACCGCGGTCCGTTCCTGAATCCCGAAGTCTTAATTTTTCCGCCCGCGAGCGCAGAGTTCAATGATTCAATAAGAAATCTGTTCTGCATTTCCTGTGGCGTTTTTGAACCATCTGGTTTTCCTTGTGGAAATTCCGGTCCGCCATAACGCGCTGAATAAATTCCTGGAATTCCTCCAAGCGCATCAACGCATATTCCTGAGTCGTCCGCAATTACAGGGCAGTGGACGATTTCATATAAAGTTTTTGCCTTTATAATGCTGTTTTCGTAAAAAGTCTTTCCGTTTTCTATGGGATTAAAGTCGATTCCTTCATCTGCCGGAGTAACGATTGTGTGTCCAGCAAGAATCTGGCTCATCTCTTTTTTTTTGTTTTTGTTTCCAGTCGCTAAATAAATTTTCATAGCTCGATTTTATTCAATTTTTTTTTTCTAGTCTACGAATTTTCTGCGCTGTCGTTTATTTCTTTTTTGATTGACTCTGCGACATTTTCCGCATTTTTTATATAATTTCCAACCTGACGTTCACAGATTCCAAGAATTTCTGCCACTTGCTTATTTGTCGGACATAATTTTACGCTCTTCGGGTGGGTTCTGGAGTTTCTTTCATTCCATTTTTTTGTGTGATATTCGTATTTTTTTGAAAGTTCATCTTTTTTTTCAATCTCAAATGTCTCAGAAATACGTTTTTGCAATTTTATATGAAAGTTAAACGATTTTGCCTGCCGTTTCTGCAGAAGCTCGATTTTCTCTTGCCTTTCAGGAATCTTGCTTTTAAGCTCGTCAATTGTCTCCTGCATGATTTTTTTTGAAATTTCACAATAATCGCAGACAGAGTCTATGTTTTCTTCTGTAATGTAATAGCTTGATTTAAGGGCGAGAATCAGCGCGGTTCTTGCTTTTTTAGAAGTCCTGTTTGCCCAGTATGAGACCAGGTCCTGCATTTTTATTCTTGGTTTTTCTGATGTGGAATTTTCTGCCGACAAGGATTTCTTGTCTTTTTTACTCTGTCTTTTTTCCCTGTAAGTGATTTTGTCCTCAGTCTTTTTTATAAAAGGCTTTACATGCATTATCTTGAAAGGCGCCTCATCCATTTCGTAAAGTTCGTTTTGTGTTTCGTATTGTATGTGCGGGAATTGCTTTGTAATTTCGTCTCCGGAATTTTTTCGTCTGTGTTCCCGCAAAATCGTAAGAATCTGGTATTTTAGGACAGAAAGAAGATATGTCCTGAATGCGCATTTTTCTTTCTTATAGTTTTTGAACAGCAGGTCGCTTGTCTGTAGAATTCTGAGGCTCAGTTCGCTTAAAATATCTTCATCATTAGAAATAAGATGATAATTTTTTTTGTTCCGGTTCAAATCTTCCGCGATTATTCTTGCGGCTTCATCCTGTGTTATGATTTTAGATTCAATCATTTCTGGAATAGAATTTAAATCGATGCAAAATTTTTTCATTTTTTGATACTCCACTTTTTAATAACGTCTAATTATTTAAAAGCAAGTATCATGCCAAGTTTTGATTTTATGCGTTTTTTTTACATAATTCTTGAAAATTCTTTTACAACAGACGGAATCAATGTCTCAAGTTTTCCGTTGCAGCTGAAACCTGATGCGTTTTTATGTCCGCCACCACCAAATTTTGAAGCCACAACGCTTACATCAATTTTGTCTCGTGAACGAAGCCCCGCTGTGCATGTTGAATCTGTGTCCTGTCGTAAAAAAACGACCGCCTCAACTCCGTTTACCGCAAGAAAAGCTGAATATAACGCGTCTGAGTCACGTCCTTCTTGTCCCCATTTTTTTGTGTCATCCATTGTTTCATATGTAAGGACAAGTTTACCGTCAATGTAGCGTTCCGCATGGTCAAAAAGAATCCCTAGAAGTTTCCTGGTTGAAAAAGCTTTTCCGCTGGTTATGTAATCGTAGGTTTNNNGGGTCAACGCCGGTTTTTACAAGGCGCGAAAGTGCCACCAGGACATCAGCATCGTTTGGCGAAAGAAATTTGAAGAAACCTGTGTCTGTCATTGCGCCAAAGAAAATAATCTCCGCAAGTTCCAGTGGAATTTCACTGACAAGATTTTCGTACAAAAACTGAACAAGAACTGATGCGGCAGGGCAGGTAGAATCAATTA
Source organism: Treponema sp. UBA7590 (assembly GCA_002478955.1). Taxonomy (GTDB): domain Bacteria; phylum Spirochaetota; class Spirochaetia; order Treponematales; family Treponemataceae; genus Treponema_D. The sequence goes on along the minus strand of DLKK01000041.1, from coordinate 2,364 downwards.
TGGATTCAGCTCCTTCTGGAATTTCAGCGGTCTTGTGGTGGTCAATGATGAAAGTGTCAAAACCGTTAAGATCTCCGTCTATGTCGCCAATTCTTGAAATTTCAGAACAGTCACAGATTATAAGGCCGGTTTTTTTTCTCTCTTCGTTTGTCTGAAAATCCATTTTGTCTGTAAAAAAATCCGCGTATTTTTTGATTTCAATTCTTTTGAAAGGACCTGCATTCAATAAGACATAAGGCTTTTTGAAATGCTCAACTATTTTCGAGATTCCAATGCATGATGCAACACAGTCGCCATCAGGTTCCTTGTGTCCTGCGATGTAAAAATAATCATGATTTTCAATAAAAGATTTAAATGCTGCAAATTTTTCGTGAGAGATAGTTTTCATTCGGTAAAATGTCCGTTTTTTTTTGTATTTATCTAAAAAAACAGGCTGTCTTTTAAACAGCCTATTCAAAATTTAGTTTAATGATTCAAGAGTGTCTTTGTCGGTGTCAAGCTGAACACCGTTATCCACAACACCCCAAGCCGCATTTGTTTTTCTAAGCGGCATTGTAAGAATGACGTATTTGAATTCTCCGTCATCCTTTACGACTGTAAGGTAAGGCTTTAGTTTTCCGCCTGGCAATGTTCTCATTCTAAGCTTTGGCCCTTCTTCTTTTGTTCCATGAGCCCATTTTTTCGGGAGAGTTGTGTTTCCGACACCATATTTTCCTTTCTGATAAATGACAACAAAAGCGTCTCGGCCTTCAAGAACCTTGTAGACTGGAACGTAATCGTAAGACATGCTGGTCCAGTTTTTTTCACTGGTCTCATTGAATGCGACAGGAACTGCGAATGCGGCTGTGGCTAAAGTTGCTAATGCTAAAAGTGTCATGATGATTTTTTTCATGGTCATCTCCTTTTTAGAAATAGTAATCGGCATTCTGCTGAAAATTAGATTAATCCCAGCATGATTGCTTTTATGGTGTGCTTTCTGTTTTCAGCTTCGTCCCAGACACGGCTTGCTGTGCTTTCAAAGACATCTTCTGTAACTTCCTGTCCTTTTACAGCAGGAAGACAATGCATGAAGATTGTGTTTGGTTTTCCAGTTTTTTTCATAAGCTCTGAATTTACCTGGAAAGGAGTAAGCAATTTTGTGCGCTGATCTTTCAGCTTTTCTTCTCCCATAGAAACCCAGACATCTGTGTAAAGACAGTCTGCACCTTCCACAACATCCATTTTATCACTGATTTGAATTTTTGCACCTGAAACTTTTGCAAATGGCTCACAAATATCAATTATTTTCTGGTCAGGGAATAATTCCTTCGGGCTATAAATCGCGAAATTTATTCCAAGTTTTGCTGAGATAAGCATCATTGAGCGGGCAACATTGTTTCTTCCGTCTCCACAGAATGCCCATTTCAGGCCTTTTACCGTCTCAAAATTCTCTTTTAAAGTCATTACATCAGCAAGAGCCTGCGTCGGGTGAAAATCATCTGTAAGTCCATTGATAACAGGAATTCCTGAGAATTTTGCGAGCTGCTCAACATGTTCCTGCTTGAATCCGCGGAATTCAATTGCGCTGAACATTCTTCCAAGAACCCGAGCTGTGTCCTGAACTGATTCTTTTCCGCCAAGCTGTATGTCATCTGTGGACATAAAGACTGGATGACCACCTTCCTCGCCGAATGCTGTCTCGAATGAACTTCTGGTTCTAGTGGATCTTTTTTCAAAAATGAGGGCGATTGTTTTTCCTAAAAAACGCTGATGGATTTCGCCGCGGTGAGATTCTGCCTTCACCTGAAAAGCGAGATTTAATAATGTTTCAATTTCTTCTGGTGTCCAGTCGATCCAATTTAATAAAGAACGACCTTTGAATGGTGCTTTAAATGTTTCCATTCGCACATGATAAATCTTTTTGAATCAGTTGTAAATAAGATAGAGAGAATTATTTTTTTTGTTGAAATTTTATATTTGGTCGCCGGAAAATTTGTGAAAACCGGAAACTTCTCATTTTTCAAATTTGATTTTTTTGGTTTCTCGAAAAAAAAATTTTTCTGTGTTTTTCGTTTTT
>DLKK01000041.1:0-297 GCA_002478955.1 Treponema sp. UBA7590 | reverse complement strand
TTTTTTTTTTTTTTTTGAAATTCAAACCTCATCTAAAAAAATATAAAATGATATAAAACTATATAAAAACGTATAAAGTTGTATAAATTCGTATAAAATTGTATATGTTTTAGTTTGTTCTGAATAAAATTTGAATAAAGATATTTTTTCCGGAAAAACAAGAACTTGGTTTTTAGAGGATAGAATTTTTCTGAAATTGCAAAAAAAAGACCTGCTGAACGCAAGTCTTTTTAGCGATGATGGGGCTTGAACCTATGACCTACCGGATATGAGCCGGGTGCTCTACCAGCTGAGCTA
>DLKK01000118.1:57491-59142 GCA_002478955.1 Treponema sp. UBA7590 | reverse complement strand
GGTGAAGGCTACAAGGGAATGCTTCATCAGCCTGATCCTACAGAAAAACCTGATTTGGTGAAAGGAATTATTGCCACCCGGCATATGCACATGCGGGCGTTGAAGGAAACTGGATTTTCTTGTGCGGACGAAATGCTTTACCCGGAAAATTACAAGTATCTTGACGATATTCTGGCGTATGTTGCAATTGGCGCGCGTTCTGTTGAAGACCAGCAGCATCGTCTTGTTGCAAGCGCAATCAATGTTCCGGTGGGAATGAAAAATCCGACTTCTGGCGACTATTCTGTCATGATGAATGCGATTCACGCGGCGCAGGGGCACCACACATTCATTTACCGTGGCTGGGAAGTTCATTCACATGGAAATGCCCATTGCCACGCGATTCTTCGTGGGTACACAAACAAAATGGGAAAATCCCGCCCGAACTATCATTATGAGGACATAATCCGTCTTTGCGATGTTTACGAGGCAAGTCCGGAACTTACAAATCCAGCGGTAATTGTTGACTGCAACCACGCAAACTCAGGAAAAAATCCTTTTGAGCAGCCGCGCATTGTGAATGATGTCCTGAATTCCGCAAAGCACAGCGAACGGATTGAGAAACTTGTAAAAGGTTTTATGGTTGAAAGCTACATTGAGGACGGAAACCAGAAACCTGGAGATGGTTGCTACGGAAAATCAATTACCGATGCGTGTCTTGGCTGGGAAAAAACTGAAAAAATGATTTACGACATTGCGGAAAATCTGTAAATTTCAACAAAACCGCGGGGGAACATAAACATGGAAAAAATCGTAATCAATAATCCGTTTGTGGTTATTTTTATTGCAGGAACACTTCTTAGCTTTTTGATAAATCATTTTCTTGAATTTATTGACTGGCGCGCGCGCGTAAAAAACGGTGGAAAAATTCCGGAAGGAATAAAAGAATTTCCAGAATCTTCGGTTTTTGATACAAAGAAACTGGCTTCAATCAATGCGTATGAAAACGCAAAATATTTCTTTTGGATTCCGCGCTCATTGTGCACTGTATTTCTGACGTTGATTCTTGTCCTTTCTGGTTTTTATCCGTGGCTTTTGAATGTTGTATGCCGATTTACAGGATTTCCAGACGGTTACTGGTCAACATATTTCTGCGCTTTCTGTTTTTTTGTTCTTTCCGGGATTCCGGCTGGGATTCTAGATATTCCTTTTGAATTGCTTCGGGAATTTAAAATAGAAAAATCTTTTGGCTTTTCAAAAATGACGTTTAAGCTTTGGCTTGCTGACCAGATAAAGGGGCTTTTAATGTCTCTTGTTCTTTCAGCTGTTCTGCTTGCCGCAATGATTGGAATTCTTGTCGCTTTTCCGCACGGCTGGTGGATTTTCCTTACAGTTGTGCTTTTTGCGTTCACTTTTGTCATGCAGATTCTTTATCCGCTGGTTATCGCACCGATTTTCAACAAATTTGTTCCGCTTGAGGACGGTGAGCTTAAGACAAAAATCACAGAGCTTATGCAGAACCTTGGATTCAAATCTTCTGGAATTTTTGTTATGGACGCTTCTAAGCGCAGCGGACATTCAAACGCATATTTTGGCGGAATCGGAAAATCAAAGCGCATTGTTCTGTACGACACGCTTATAAAACAGCTTACAACTGATGAGCTTGTGGCGG
>DLKK01000118.1:53510-57454 GCA_002478955.1 Treponema sp. UBA7590 | reverse complement strand
ATCCGCCGTTTTTGCGTTATGATTCCTGTTGAATTTGTGATGATGTTCATTCTGTACAAAATTGCGCAGGCAACTTCGATTTACACAGGATTTGGCTTTGCGTTGACTGGAATAAAAGTTGAGTCAGTCCAGTTCCTGGGGCTTTTCCTGGCAAGTCTTGTTGCCGGCTCGCTTTCAGAGATTTTTTCGCCGCTCATTAATTTTTCAAGCAGAAAGGATGAATTTGCCGCGGACAGATTTTCGGCTGAACTTACGAAACATCCGGAACATCTTGTTTCTGCGCTCGTAAAACTTAACAGCGAAAACCTTAGCGAACTTTTTCCGCCAAAACTGTACGTTGCCTGGAACTACAACCACCCGACTTTGGTTGAACGCGTGGAAGCATTGAAAAAATTGATGGGAAAATAAGCAGTTCAAATATTTTGATAGAATTTTTTATTTTTTATGTTATATTTCTATTGGAGGTGACAAAATGTATATCAAAAATGGTATTTGTTATGCAGGGGAATGTGTTCCTGAGATAGAAGTTTCTTCAATAAAACTTCTTGAAGATGGAATGATGCTTGTTACTTTCAATACTGGCGAAACACGGCTTTTTGATGTTACTTCGCTTTTGGATAAAGGTTCTGCGTTTTTGCCTCTTGCGGAAGAAAAAAATCGCCAGACTGCTAAAGTAACGCATGGTTTTTTGTCTTGGCTTGATGGAGAGATTGATATAGCTCCAGAAACTTTATATGCGGAAAGCTATAAATATTCGAATGAAAAATTTGCATAGGAAAAAATCATGCCAGAATTAAGTCGTTTTGAAGGAATGATTGTATATCTTTTGTTCAGGGACAACAAAGAACATAACAAACCGCATGTTCATGTTTATTATGGGGAATACAAGGCGGCAATCGGGATTGATGGCGAGTTGCTTGCCGGAAAATTACCAGTGCGACAAATGAAGATGATTGTAGGATGGCTTGCGTTGCATGAAGAAGAGGCGTATGCCGCATGGAATCTGGCAGTTTCTGGTGAACATTTTTCAAAAATCAAGCCTTTGTAGGATTTTTCTCTTATTTTGGCAAGTTATTTTTCTTTTACGCGGAGATATTCAAGTGAATCTTGAGTTTTGCTAAGGACTGCTTTTATCCGGGCGTGGCAAAGTTCCGCGATGTTTTGAAATTTGGAGGGTTTTCCGATTTTTTCGGGCTTTTGAAGCAGGATGCATTTTCTTGTTCCGCCGTCAAGCTGGTTCTGCTCGACTGTTGCTTCCAGGGTTGAGCCGCTTCCGGCAAAAAAATCCATGACCGTTATGTTTTTTGGCATATTTGAAATCTGGAGCAAATGCTGAATCAGGTTCACCGGCTTGGGATTATCAAAGGATTTTTGCTCGCCAAGAAGATTGTCCAGATGGTTTTGCGCGGCTCTTGTGCTTTCTGCGCCGTCAATTATATTTTTTGGGATTATTTCAACGGTTTCGCCGTTAAAAACTTTTTTCCGGGGAACATTTGAAAATTCCGGTGCTTTTCCCCAGTAAATCTTGTCTTCTTTTATTAGTTTGGCCATTTCGTCTTTTGGGACAAGCCATTGCCGCCGCCAGTGAATCCCGCTTGGCGAGACGATTTCGTAAAAGTTCACGTTTTTCGGGTTTGAGCGTTTCTCGTCAAAACTTATGCTTCCGGAAAACCATGCGCCTCTTTTGTCGCCGTCAATGTTTTTTTGCGCCCATCCGGTTTCTTCAAAATCAGAAAATTCCTTCAGCTTTTTCTTGTTTTTTGCGTAGCACAAGTTTGACTGCTGCATTGTTCGGCTCCAGCGGTCTTTTTTTCCTTTTCCGTGAAGCCACATGAAATCGTTCACAAAATTTTCCGCGCCAAAAATCTGGTCGCACAAAATTTTCAGGATATGAACCTGTTCCTGGCCGATTGCAATGAAAATGCAGCCGGAATCCTTTAAAAGTCCGCGTGCGGCAGAAAGTCGGCGCTGCATAAAGCTAAGCCATTCGTCAATCTGCATATTGTCGTTGTAGGTGAATTTTTTTCCTGTGTTGTATGGCGGATCTGTGTAGATAAAATCGATTTTTTGTCTGTAATCTGAAAGAAGTTTTAGCACGGGAAAGTTGTCGCCTTCAATAAAAGTATGGCAGACATTGCTTTTGGAGGAATTTATTGATTTTGATTCATCTTTTTCAAGAAAAAAATGTTCCGCAAAGTCTTTTGCGTCTGCTTTTTCTGGAAAATCGGTCCATGAAATTGAAAAACTCATTTTTACAGTATATTATAATTTTATGAAAAAAAAGGCGATTCTTTATACAACTAATTTTGAAAAACTTGCAACGTTGGCGCAGTATTTAGTTCACGATGACTGGGAAATTCTTTCGGCCGGAGAAACGGCAAAATTTCTTGCAGAAAACAATATTCCTTACACTTTTACAAAGCAGCTTGAGCACAATGCGAACTCTGATGACAGTTTTATCAGCTTGATTCATTCGGTTCTTGCCGCGGGAAGAAATCTTCTTGCAAGTTCATTTTATACGGAATCCGTTGTGAATCTTGTTTGTATGAATGTTGAGCCGGCTTTTCATAAGATAAATGATTTTCTTGAAGTTGATAAAACAGACAACTGTATTGAGCTTAAGGAAATGACCTTGCTGGCTTCCGCGGCGAAAAATTACATGAATGTTGTGGTTCTTTGCGATCCTTCGGATTATATGGAAGCGATTGTCCAGATGAAAAACGACAGTATTTCTGATGAATTCAGGCTTTATCTTGCCTCAAAGGCGTTGAACCAGGTTGCGGCGTGCAATGCGGCAAATTCTGTTTCTATTTCAGAGGGTTTGAAAGGAATTCCTTTTCCGCCGTATTTTATGGTTCCTTTTAAATTTGCGGGAAAACTTCATCATGGAGCAAATGACCACCAGAACGCTTTTCTTTATTCCCTTAATGATAAGGAAGGCGCTCTTTCTGGAATGAAGAAAATTCAGGGCAAGGAGATGAACCTGAATCTTTATGAGAATTGTTTTGCCGCGTGGAAGGCAATCAGCATTTTTACAAAGATACTGAAAAGTCCTTTTACGGTTGACAGCGTTGACTGCAATAATTATCCGTTCACAACGCAGTTTACTCCGGCGGCAAGCTCGGTTTTTACGATAGGAATAAAAAATTCAAATCCGATTGGAGCTTCTTTGGGTGGAACTCTTCTGGAATCTTTTAGAAAAACTTATTCGTGCGAGCCGGATTCTTTTAAAGGTTCAACTTTTGGATGCAGTTCTGTTGTTGATGAGGAAGCCGCGCGCGAGCTTGTTAAAATTGATTTCCGTGCGATTATTGCGCCGGATTTTACAAAAGAGGCGAAAGAGATTTTTTCAGAGAAAAAAGATATGCGTCTTGTGATTTCGTCGCGTTTTATCAGCAGTTATTACGAGATGTCGGCGATTGACGGTGGATTTATGCTTCAGGAGCCGGATTCAAAGATGTTTACAAAACTTAGCGTTGTTACACAAAAACGCCCGACCCAGGCGCAGGTTGACTCAATGGCTTTTGGAATGTTGATTGCAATGACTTGCAAATCTGATGCGGCTGTGGTTGTGAACGATTTTTCTACAGTGGGAATTTCTGCCGGAAACACTAGCCGCAAAAGGGCTGTGCGTTATGCTTTGCAGGATGCCGGTGAATATTTTGAAAATAACAGGAATAATAATCTAATCTGCAAAGACCGAAATTCCGAAATTCTAATAAGCGATTCCGTCATTTATTTTGACGAATATGCGAAAAAACTTGCGGATGTGGGAATCAAGGCAATCATCCAGACTGGCGGCGTTGAATGCGATGCGGAATTTATCCAGTATTGCAACGACCACGACATCTCAATGATTTTTACCGGAATCCAGCATTTGTCAGTTTGAGCTTAACAGGCTGAATGTTGAATTTTTAGGAAACGGATAAAAGCGTAAGCGGATT
>DLKK01000118.1:50867-53409 GCA_002478955.1 Treponema sp. UBA7590 | reverse complement strand
AATCCGCTGAGAGCGTTTTTTTCATAATCCACTAAAAAATTCACCATTCAGACTAAATAAACATTTCTGAGGATTTTATGCTTTATTATCTTGGTGCGTATCTTCAAAACTTTTTTGGACCGGCGCGTTTGCTTCAGTCTTATGCAGTTTTGATAATTCTTGCTCTATATAGCGGTTTTTTTCTTATGTACAAATTTCTTCCGAAATTTTACAACATTCTTCCGCACGACCGTGGCCGGGAATTTACGCTGACTGCGGAAGCCGCAAAAGGAAAGCCAACCGGGGCTGGTGTAGTTTTTATCACAACTTTTGTGCTGCTTTGTCTTGTTTTTGTTCCTATGGGCTGGGCACAGGGCGGAATCCTTTTGCTTACATGGATTACAATGCTCACCGGATTTCTGGATGATAAAAGCGTTGCAAGCTGGGGCGAATATTTGAAAGGTGCGCTTGATTTAATTATCAGCATTGTGGCTTCTGTTCTTCTTTACTACATTGCAAAAAGACAGTCCTCGGATGGAGTAGTTTATTTCTGGCTTCCTTTTGTTTCTCATCTTATTGCTATTAATCCTGTTGTTTATGTTGTTATTGGCGTGATTCTTTTGTGGGCTTCCATAAACACAACAAACTGCACTGATGGCGTTGACGGTTTGAGCGGAACTCTTGTTCTGATTGCGCTTATTACAATGGGAATAATTTTTTACTTTATTCTTGGGCATATTGATATTTCAAGGTATCTTCTTGTTCCTCATCTTGCAGATGGAGCAAAATGGGCTGTGATGGCGTTTGCGCTTGCCGGCGTTCTTACAGGATACTTGTGGCACAATGCTTATCCTAGCCATGTTCTGATGGGTGATGCAGGAAGCCGTGCTTTGGGATTTTTTATCGGTTGCGCAATTCTTATAAGCGGAAACCCGCTTTTGTGCCTTGCAACATCAACAATTATCTTTTTGAACGGTGGAATGGGCCTTGTAAAGGTTTTTCTGCTTCGGTTCTTTAATATAAAGATTTTTGAGAATATCCGCTTTCCGCTGCACGATCACATGAGAAAAAACAGAGGCTGGTCCGCGACTCAGGTTCTTCTAAAGTTTATGATTATGCAGCTTTTGATTACGGTTGCAGTAATCGGGCTTTTCTTTAAAGTCAGATAGACAATTAAAAAAAGCCCTGAGCTTTGCTTATTCCTGGCAGAAAAGTTCCGCCAGGGTAAGCGCGTCTTTTATAATATTTTCAACAATACAGTATTCGTTAGGCATGTGGGCAAGCTCATCCATTGTGCTCCACACAACGCAGTCCATTCCTTCGCGCCTGAGTTCTGCGCCTACAGTTCCTCCTCCAATTCCGATTGTTCTTGCTTCAATTCCGTGCGCGGTTTTTATGGCTGCTTTCAGTTTTGTTACAACCGCCGCATTTTCTGGAGTCGCCGGGCTTTCTGATTTCTGGATGATTTCATAGGAAATTTTTACATTGTAGAGTTTCTCTGTTTCAGCAATCTGATTTTCGGTTTCCTTTAAAACTTCTGCGATTGTGTAGCAAGGCAAAATTCTGCAGTCCATGCAAAAAGTGTCCTCTCCGGGAATTATGTTCACGCCTTCAACATTTGCGAAGCGCATTGTCGGCTGGAAAGTTGAATAATCCGGTGAAAAAAGCGGATTTTTTCTATTAAAAGTGTTCTGCATTGCGTTCAGTCGTATGCTAAGGTCACATGCGGCAAGGCATGCATTGTTTCCCTGGTCAGGACGCGAACCGTGGCACTGTTTTCCTTTTACGGTGATTTTCAGCCAAAGAATATTTTTTTCAGCGATTTCAATTGTCTCGCCGTTTTTGTCACCGCCGTCCGGAATAAGATAAATATCATTTTTTTTGAAGATTTTTGTGTTGTGCAGAAGCCAAATCATTCCGTACGCTGAACCGACTTCCTCATCCGCCATAAAAAGAAGTTTTACCGTGTGTGTAGGTTTTACATTCTTTTTTATGAATGAGAGTCCCGCAAAAACGCCGGAAACAAGTCCCTGCTGATTGTCTTCTACGCCGCGGCCGTAGATTTTTCCGTCTTTTTCAGTGACGCGCCAAGGATCGGTGTTCCACAGCTTTAGGTTTCCGACAGGAACAACGTCCAGATGTGCCATAACCCAAATGTTGTAGTCATCTTTTTCGCCGGGAATTGTAACAACAATGTTCGGGCGGATTCCACTTTTTACCCGCGAGTCCGGGGCGTCAAATTCTTCAATCTGAGAATCCTTTACGCCTTGCGCCTTTAGCCATTCAACAAGAGCCTTTGCCTTTTCAATTTCTCCCTGACCACCGTTTTCCGGGGCAAGTGCAGGGTGCGATGTCAGAAGCGATTCCAGCTGAACCATCTGATTTTTGCTTTCTTTTATATATGAAAATAATTCTGATTTGATTTGTTCGTTCATAGCTTTAGTATAATGAATTTGCATGGAATTTTTAAAGGGGAAAATCTGGATCCGCCTGCGCCGTGGTGGAGCGGTTTTGCCGGAGGCAAAAGGATTGGCGCGTGCGCCAAGACCGAGCGTGAGCGGGC
>DLKK01000118.1:48869-50689 GCA_002478955.1 Treponema sp. UBA7590 | reverse complement strand
AAAATTGCTTGCCATCGCACCGAATAGCTCGGTTGTCGCTTTCTTTTTCTTCCCGCTCATTCAATTTGTTGGTTCAGAATTAAAACCCGACATTCTGATTCAGTCTGTGATGAAGGAATTTCGCCCTGAAATACAAAAGTTAGCCTGTGCTAATTCAATTCTTTGTGGTGTAAAAAAATAGACACGTTTTTTTGCTTATTGTATAATTTAAGCTATGAAGAAACTGCATACTTTTAAAGGTGGCATTCACCCAAAGGAAATGAAGGAATTGAGCAACAAATGTCCGATTACTCCGGCTTTTCCGGCGTCTAAAACGGTGACAATTCCTGTTACTATGGGCGGTGCTCCGAATAGTCCTGTTGTAAAAGTTGGCGATGTTGTAAAAAAAGGTCAGGTTATTGCAACTGGTGAAAAATTTATGAATTGTCCGGTTCACGCTTCTGTGGCAGGAACTGTAAAGAAAATTGCGAATAATATTGTTACTGGCAACGGAATGGCGCCTTGCATTGTTATTCAGGCAAATGATTCTGGCGAAACTGATTTTATGGAGCCGCTCGATCCGTTCACTTGCGGGCACGATGTGGCTTTGGCGAGAATCAAGGATGCGGGGATTGTCGGAATGGGCGGTGCATCTTTTCCAGCTCATGTTAAGCTTAATCCCCCTGCGGACAAGGATATTGAGTACGTGCTTGTGAACGCCGCGGAATGTGAACCGTATTTGACTTGTGATGAGCGGACAATGCAGGAGACTCCGGAAAAAGTTATTGATGGTCTTGCGATTGTCCTGAATCTTGTTGGTGCGGCTGGAATTATTGCGCTGGAAGACAATAAATCTTACATAAAACCGCTTCTTGAGGCGGAGATTGAAAAGAAGGGCTACGGTGATGATATTTCAGTTTGTCTTGTGAAGACAAAATATCCTCAGGGTTCTGAAAAATTCATTGTTGAATCTTGTCTTGGAATTGAGATTCCTAGCGCAAAACTTCCGGCGGATGCAGGCTGCATTATATGCAATGTTGGAACTGTATGCGCGATAAGTGATGCGTTCCGCCTTGGAATGCCGCTGATTGAGCGAAGCCTTACGATTTCTGGCGGCGCGGTTGAAAAGCCTTGCAATGTGCGTGTTCCGATTGGAACTTTAATAAGCGATTTGATGCCTGAGACTTTTAATTTAAAGGAAGGTGCGGCTGTAAAGTGTATTTCCGGCGGACCTATGATGGGTTTTGCGATGAGTTCGACTGGATTCCCGGTTGCTAAAGGAACTAGCGGCGTTACATTCCTTACGAAAGAGGAAACTTGCCTTGCGGAGGAAGACCAGTGCATTAGTTGCGGAAGATGCGCAAGCACTTGTGCGATGCGTCTGGCTCCTGTGATGATTCTTCGTTCTTTGAAGGAAGGAAATGTAGACAAGGCAAAGCGTTTTGGTCTTATGGACTGCATTGAATGTGGATGCTGCGCGTTTGTATGCCCGAGCCACATAAAGATTGTTCAAAGAATCAGGCTTGGTAAAGGAATTGTGCGCATGAAGATGGCGCAGGAAAAAAAATAAAACTGAAGGAACGGTAAAAAAATGACAGATATAAAATTCCATATTTCTTCAAGTCCGCATTTTTCGCTTGGAAATTCCACCCAGAAAATTATGGCTTGCGTTCTGGTTGCTCTTCTGCCGGAAGTTGTTGCCGGAACTGTGTTTTTTGGCTTTAGGGCTTTGGCAGTTGTGCTTTTTAGCGTTCTTGGATGTGTGTTTTTTGAGGCACTTTTCCAGAAAATCACTGGACAGAAAATCGTTGTGGCAAATCTTTCAGCGGCGGTAAGTGGTG
>DLKK01000118.1:36793-48859 GCA_002478955.1 Treponema sp. UBA7590 | reverse complement strand
CTGGTTTTGCCTTCTACAGTTCCATTCTGGATGGTTCTTGTTGGCGATTTTGTTGCGATGGTTATTGCAAAAGGTCTTTTTGGCGGAATCGGAAGCAATGTTTTTAACCCGGCTCTGACAGGACGCGCGTTCCTGTTTATAAGTTTTCCGGCTGCAATCGGGGCAACCTGGTTTGATCCAAATCTTGTTCCGCGTATTTTTAAGGAGCTTGCGGAAAAAGGCCTTTCTCCGGAGCAGATTGATGCGATGTCTCAGGCTACAAAATGGGATGGAATTACTTCTGCGACTGTTTTGAGCCAGATTAAGGCTGGAACTCTTGAGAATTTTGACTTTTTGCAGTTTTTCATAGGAAACCGCGCAGGTTGTATCGGTGAAACTTCAATTCTTTTGATTCTGGTTTCTTTTGTTTTCCTTTTGGTTACAAAAATCATTGACTGGCGTGCGCCGCTTGCGATGGTTGGAACAGTTGTTGTCTGCACTTTCTTTGCTGGAATTTCGGCAGGAATTTCTTCCGCACTTTCTGATGTTGGAATTGCGCTCCTTACCGGCGGTCTGATTTTTGGCGCTACGTTTATGGTTACTGACTATGCCACGGCACCTGTCACAAAGCCTGGAAGACTGATTTTTGGCGCTGGAGCAGGACTTATAACATTTTTGATAAGAAAATTCGGTGGCTATCCGGAAGGCGTTATGTTCAGCATTTTGATAATGAATGCGGTTGTTCCGTTCCTTAACAATGTTATAGGAAGAATGTACGGTTACGGAAAAAAAGGTCATCGCCGCCCGGAAACTGCAAAAATCAATATGGAATTTGACTTGAATTCTGCGAAAGAACGAAAAATCGAGGTTTCTGCTGATTCAGAGACAACAGCAGACGGAGGCAAGAATGAATAGCGCAAAAAATGATGATTCAATTTTCAGCATGATAAGGCTTGGTGTTACGCTTGCGATTTATGCGGTTGTCTCATGTACGGTTCTTGCGGTTGTAAATAATTTTACAGCTCCAAAAATTGAGCAGAACCAGATGGCAAAGGTCAACAAGGCGATGGAATCGTTTTTTCCGGGTGAAGGTTATTCTTTTTCTCAGAAAAATGACTACGAGCCAAAAAATGTCGGTTCAATCAAAATTGAAAACCTGATTCTTGCTGAAAAGGACGGAAAAATTGCAGGTGGAGCGGCGCAGGTTTCCGGGCCGACTTACGATTCTGCGACTCTTATTGTTGGAATGGCTGCGGATGGCACGATTACTGGTGTTCAGTTCCTGAAAAATACTGATTCTCCGGGATTCGGTCTGAAAGCAAGCGATTCAACTTTTAAATTGCCAAACGGAAAGACTTTTTATGGTCAGTTTGAAGGAAAAAACGCAAAGGACGGTTTTGAGAAAGGCAAAAATTTTGACGCAATTTCTGGCGCTACAATTACAAGCAATGGTGTTGCAAATTTATTAAAAGCCGGAACAGAAACTTTGCTTTCATATATTGGAGGTAAGGATGAATAAGCACCTTCAGATTTTTACAAACGGATTTTTAAAGGAAAATCCGCTTCTTGTGTTGAATATTGGCTTGTGCTCTTCTTTGGGTGTTACAACAAGCATTTTTAATGGTCTTGGTATGGGAATGGGAATGCTTTTCGTTCTTGTTATGAGCGAGATTGTAATCAGTATTTTCAGGAAATTTATTCCTTCTGCGATTCGTCTGCCGGTTTTTATTATTATTATTGCGGCTTTTACAACGATTGTTCAGCTTGTGCTGAATGCTTATGTTGAGTCACTTTATGAAGCTCTTGGCGTTTTTCTTCCATTGATTGTAGTAAACTGCATTATCATGGGGCGTGTTGAGGCGTTCGCTTCAAAAAATAATGTTGGAAATTCAATCTTGGATGCGCTTGGAATGGGGCTTGGCTACACAATTGTTCTTGTTCTGATTGCTTTCTTCCGGGAACTGCTTGGGGGCGGAACTTTGATGGCGGGAACTCCGCTGATGGTTACTGTGATTCCAGAAGCGTACCGGATTGGCGTTTTTAACAGCGCGCCGGGCGGATTTTTGGTTTTTGGATTTTTGGGTGCGCTTGTTCAGTTTGGAAAATATGTTTCAGCAAAGAAAAACGGCAAAAAGCTTGAGGAAGCAAAAGCTGAGGACTGCACAGACTGTTCATGCTGTTCTTCTGCGTGCGGCGCAAAACCTGCTGAGTCAGAAAAAACTGGAGGAAAATAATGCTTGATTTGATTAAACTTTTCTTGAAATCTGCAATTGTTGATAACGTTGTTTTTATTCAATATCTTGCAATTTGTCCTTTTATCGGTATGACCAGCGAAACTGATAAAGCTACAGGAATGGGAATTGCGACTTCTTTTGTAATCGTTCTTGCTACTGCGGTAACATGGCCGATTTACAAATTGGTTATGGTTCCGCTTGGACTCCAGTTTCTTCAGACTTTGTTCTTTATTCTTGTGATTGCGTCGCTGGTTCAGCTTGTGGAATTCTTCCTTAAGAAATCTGTTCCTTCATTGTATAAATCAATGGGTGTTTACCTTGCGCTTATAACGACAAACTGTGCTGTTCTTGGTGTAACAATCAACTGCATCGGAAAAGACTATGGATATGTCCAGAGCCTGGTTTACGCTTTAGGAACTGCCGCTGGGTTCCTTTTGAGCATGGTTATTATGTCCGGAGTTCGTTCCCGGCTTAAGATTGCGAATATTCCGCAGAGTTTTAAAGGAACGCCGGTTTTGTATGTTGCGGCTGGACTTCTTTCGCTGGCATTCATGGGCTTTAAAGGTTTGATAAAATAGGGGATTATATGAATCTGATTATATACACAGTGATTGTTGCCCTTGCGATTGGATTTGCGCTTGGCATGTTGCTTGGGCTTTTCAAGAAAATCTTTGCGGTTCAGGTTGACCCTAAAGTTCAGGAAGTCCGCGAGGCTTTGAGCGGAGCGAATTGTGGCGGCTGTGGCTATGCAGGTTGCGATGCGTTTGCTGAGGCGGTTGTAAAAGGGGAGGCTGAAGTTACTGGCTGTGTTGCCGGTGGCGCTTCTGTTGCTGCAAAAGTTGCCGAGGTCATGGGAGTTTCTGCAGGCAGCTCTGAACCAAAAATAGCTTTTCTGGCTTGTGCCGGAACAAACGAACGCGCGCAGGAAAAAGGCGAGTATGAAGGCGTAAAGACTTGTGCCGCGGCTCAGCTTACAATGAATGGAACAAAGAAATGCGCGTTCGGCTGTATCGGTTTTGGCGACTGTGCGGAAGCTTGTCCGTTTGGCGCGATTACAATGGGCGCAGATGGACTGCCAAAAGTTGATGTGGAAAAATGCGTTGGCTGCGGAAAATGCGCAAAAACTTGCCCGAAGCACTTGTTCACTCTTATTGCAAAAGATACGGCTGGAGCAATTGCACGTTGCTCGAACCATAGCGACAACAAACCGCAGATTAAAAAAGACTGTTCAGTGGGCTGCTTCAAATGCGGAATGTGCGTAAGAAAATGTCCTGTTGGCTGCATAAATATTGCCACAGGAATTCCGCAGATTGACTATAATCAATGCGTAAGCTGCGGCGAATGTGTAAAAGCCTGCCCGGATCACGTTCTTACATTGATTGGAAAAATGAAGCTGGCGTAAAAGACAGGATTTTGCTCTGTAAGTTAAAGTCTTATTTTTTAGTCCCCTGGAATTTTTTCGGGGGATTTTTTTATGTCCTTGCGGAAAAAATTATCCATTTATCGCATTATCAATTATTGAGCAGATTTTTTGTTTCAGTTCCATAAGTGTTTGTTTTGACTTCCTATTACTTAATTTTTCGTATATACTAAAAATTAAGTAATAGGAAGTTTTGTATGAAAAAATGTTGTAGCTTCTTCCATTGGCTCATTGACAAATCCTGTAAAAATAGAAAATACATTTAAGACAATCAAAAAATCAACAATCACAAATAAAACCATAACTTCTTATTTGGAATATCTTGAAGATGCCTTTTTGATTCAGACTGTACAACGTTTTGATATAAAAGGTCGAAAATATATCGGGGCGAACAAAAAATACTATTTTACTGATACAGGTTTACGCAATGCCAAGTTGAATTTCAGGCAATTAGAAGAAACTCATCTTATGGAAAACCTGATTTACAATGAACTTAGAATTCGTGGCTATAATGTTGATGTGGGAGTTGTTGAGTATAATTCAAAAGATAAGAATGGCAACTCATTAAAAACGCAGCTTGAATGTGATTTTGTTGCAAATCAAGGAAACTATAGAGTTTATGTTCAGTCGGCTTTGAATGTTTCTAATAGCGAAAAATTAAATCAAGAAGAAAATTCCCTTCTTCGTATATCAGACAGTTTTAAAAAAGTTATCATTCAAAAAGAAAAAATCGTGCCACACTACAATGAAAATGGTATTTATATTATCTGCCTTGAAGATTTTTTGCTGAATGACCAATTTTTGCTTCTGAATTGAAAAAACAGGAGACGTGCTAAATATTGCATTCTATAAACTTGAAATTACCGGCAGGCATATACACGGTGGGATTAGCTACTTTTGTAGATAAAAAAGGAAACAGATTTAATCCGTTTTCCAAAAAAATAAGAAGTGTGAGTATTTTTAGTTCTCAAGGAGCTACATATTTCACTTGTAATTAACCTAAACGTCGAATTTATTTCTTCAGAAAAAACTTGGCATTTGGGCAATTTAAAGCCTGTTTTTTAGTCCCCTGAAGTTTTTCGGGGGATTTTTTGTGCCTTTGCAGAATAAATTATCCATTTATCGCATCGTCAATTATTGAGCAGATTTTTTGTTTCAGTTCCATAAGTGTTTGTGTTGGCTTTGCATTTTCATTGTTTTCTGTTGGAATCTCTAAAAAAAGCTGATAAGGCAGAATATTTAAGACATCTATGATTTTTTGAAGAACTTCAAGCGAAGGAAAATTTTTACCATTTTCTACAGCATTAAGATAGTTAGGACTTATTCCTATTTTTTCCGAAAATTCAACCTGCGAAAAGCCCCTGCTGGCACGGTAAAAACGAAGATTTGATATAAAATTCTCTTGCAAATGCGTCATATAAAAGAAAAATACAAATTTTTTCATAGATTCCGAAATAAATTTAGAATCTATGAAAAATGAACTTCTAAAAAAAATCTTCCTATTTATTTTTTTCAGCTTTTAAATATGCTTTCCAGGTTGTTTCTACAAGTGTGTCTACGTCGCTGTATTTTGGTTCCCAGCCTAAGAGTTCTTTTGCTTTTTTGCTGGTTGCGTAAAGGTTTGCCGGATCGCCTGGGCGGCGTGGTGCTTCTTCGGCAGGAATTGGTTTTCCTGTGATTTTGCGAGCCGCTTCTATGATTTCTTTTACGGTTGTTCCTTTTTCTGTTCCAAGGTTAAGTTTCAGGCTTTTGTTGTTTTTTGCGATGTAGTCCAAAGCCATAACGTGCGCACGTGCAAGGTCTGTTACATGAACGTAGTCTCGGATGCAAGTTCCGTCGCGTGTGTCGTAGTCTGTTCCGAAGATTTTAAGTGAACGTTTTCCAAGGGCGGCTTCCATTACTCGCGGAAGAAGATTTTCAGGGTTCTGTTCAAGTCCGCATACAACGCCTTCCGGATCGTATCCGGCCGCATTGAAATATCTTAACGCGGCAAATTTCATTCCTTTAAGCTGGTCGTACCAATCCATGAATTCTTCGATTTTAAGTTTTGTGAATCCGTAATAATTCATTGGTTTTTGAGGATGATTTTCGTCCATCGGAAGATACTGCGGCTCACCAAAAGTTGCCGCGCTGGAACTAAAAATCATTTTAAGGCAATTGTGCTTTACCGCTGCATTCATTATGTTCAGGGTTCCATTAATGTTATTCAGTGAATATTTTTCCGGTTTTACCATTGATTCGCCGGCTGCCTTGAATGCGGCAAGATGAATAAATGCGTCAAATCCTTTTTCAAATGCGTTGTCCAAATCTTCTGGAAGAAGAATGTTTCCGTAGATAAATTCATTTTCTGGAAAAAGATTCTGCCGTAGTCCGCTTGAAAGGTTGTCAAAAACGGTAACTTTGTGTCCGTTTTTCATAAGTTCCTTTACAACATGACTTCCAATATATCCTGCGCCACCAATAACTAAAACTTTCATAAAATCTCCTGTTTTGTTAAGTTGATTGAATTAGTTTTGAGTTTTATTTTTTCTGAATGAAATTGAATAAGCTACCAGAAAAAGCGCGTCAATTCGCCATGCGGAGCATAACAAGGTATCGGACTGCGCAATTTTTACAAAATTGCTTGCCATAGCTCCGAATGGCTCGGTTGCCGCTTCCTTTTTCTTCCCGCTTATTCAATTTGTGGATTTAGAATAAAAACTCAAAATTTATTCATATTCTATCCTAATTTATCCATTGCGGTTTCCCACGACTGGGTTAAAGTTTCTATCTTTTTGTTTGTTTCGTCAATCTTTTGCTGGACTTCTTTTGCTTTTGCGCCGTTTGAATACACTTCCGGCAGTGCCATTTTTGCTTCCAGCGCAGATTTTTCTTCTTCGGCTTTTGCAATTTCTGCTTCAAGGCGGGCTACTTCTTTTTCGTTTTTGCGCCGTTCCGCCTCAATTTTTTTCTGTTCTTCCCAGCTTAGTTTGCCGGCAGATTTTGTCTCCATAGTTTTTGTTTCGTTGCTTTTTGAAGAATTCACGCTGCTTGTGGCAATTCCAGTTCCTTTTTCAAACTGACCGACGATTCCAGCTTCTTCAGCTTCAATGCGTTCCGTGTAATATTTGTAGTTTCCTGGAAATTCCCGGTGGCTTCCTGGTCTTAACTCAAGAACTTTTGTGGCAAGCCCTTCAATAAATCCGCGGTCGTGGCTTACAAAAATCACCGTTCCGCCAAAATCCTTGAGCGCGTTCATCAGCACATCTTTTGAATGCATATCAAGATGGTTTGTAGGTTCATCAAGGATAAGAAGGTTGTTCGCCCGCAGCAAAAGCTGAAGCAGCGCAATCCGGCTTTTTTCACCGCCGGAAAGAACATTCAGCGACTTAAAGACATCATCGCCACGGAAAAGAAAACTTCCAAGCATATCGCGGACTTTTGGAACAAGTTCCGTTGGCGCCTGGCTTTCCACATATTCAAGAATTGTCTCGCTTCCTTTTATTGTCTCAGCGTTGTCCTGGCTGAAATATCCGATTTTCACGCCAGAACCTAAAATCACTTCGCCATTAGAAATCGGGTCAACGCCTGCAAGCATTCTTAGCAAGGTTGATTTTCCTGCGCCGTTTCTTCCGGCAACAACAAGCATTTCTCCGTTTTCCACGGTCAAGTCAAGGTTTTCTATTACATTTGTCTTTCCGTCGTAGGATTTAGAAAGTCCTTTTGTCCGCAAAACAAGATGACCCGCGTGCGGCGCTTCCGGAAATTTAAAGTGGATTTTTTTTAGGCTTTCTGGAATTTCTATTTTCTGCGCAAGGATTTTGTCCAGCTGTTTCTGCCGTTCCTGTGCCTGAGCCGCTTTTGTGGCTTGAACACCGAATCTGCGGATAAAATCTTCCAGCTTTGCAATCTCGTCCTGCTGCTTTTCGTATTCAGCGATTAAAGTTTTAAGCTCAACTTCGCGCACCTGTTCGTAATGGGAAAAATTTCCCTTGTAGCGCTTTAAATCTCCGCCGAAAAGCTCGTAGACTTCGTTTACTGTAACGTCCAGAAAATAACGGTCGTGGCTTACAAGAAGAAAAGCACCTTTGTAGTTTGAAAGGAATTTTTCCAGCCATGTTCTAGCTTCGATATCAAGATAGTTTGTCGGTTCATCCAAAAGAAGAATGTCTGGATTCTGCATAAGCGCCTTTGCAAGGGCGATTCTCATCTGCCAACCGCCGGAAAATTCTTCTGTCTGTTTCTGCAAATCCTCGTGTGAAAAACCAAGTCCCATCAGAACGCTTTCCGCTGTTGCTTCCCGCCTGTGCCAACCGGATTCCTCCAGCTTTGCAATAAGTTCCGCCTGCTGCAGAAGCAGATTTTCTGTGTTTCCAGTTCCTTTTTCTAGCTGTTCGCCAATCTGGTCAATCTGTTTCTGGAGCTCGTAGCCAAACTGAAAAGCCCTGTCCGCCTCTTCTTTTAATGAGCAACCGTGGTGGGTCAAGCCGCTCTGCGGAAGATATGCGATTCTTGTTTCTTTTTGGCAGATTCTGCTTCCGCTGTCAGGTTTTATAAGTCCTGCCATTACTTTTATCAGCGTTGATTTTCCTGCACCGTTTGCGCCGGTCAGAGCCGCTTTTGTGCCGGTCATAAGATTTACGCTTACATTCTTTAAAATATCTCTGTCACCAAATGCCAGTGAAACTTGTGAAAATTGTACAAATGCCATGAAACTATTCCGCTTGCTTAAAGAATATGATTAAAGGTGAGATTCCTCGTTCCCTGAACACATTGCCGTCAAGAACAGCACCAGTCGCGTCCTCTAGCCTGAGCCCGGTTTCTTCCATCTTGTAGAAAAAGTTGACTTCCTTGTTCATTCCGTCAAACTTGAATGTAAGAACACCATCGTAAGCCTGAGCCAAAGAACGGATAAGGAAATATTTTATCTGCACAGTTCCTGTATTTTTTGCCGAAGAGGAAATTACGCCCGGCACAAGAAGGTTCTTGTTGTTCCAGCTGAAAGAATGGTCTTCACCCAAAGAAAGCTGCCCGTAGCTTGAGGAACGGAAATGCGGCCCGAACATATAAATCTGCTCGTATTCGCTTTCGCGGCGCTGGATTTCATCCTGAACAAGCTGGTTTATGTCCGCGTCGATTGTAACAAGGTTGAAATCTTCCGGTTTTCCGCTCTCGCCAGTGTAACGTACAACAATATAAACAGAATTTTTCACGCTCACAATGATTGGAATGTCGTTCAGCTTGTAGGCTCTTGCGTTAACAATCGTGTTGTCTTCTGTTGCCCCGGTGTAGTCCCATTCCTTTTTAGCTTCTGGCATTACAAATGAAAGCTTGTTTGTTTCCTCATCAAGATGAAGATTGTAGTTCAAGTTGATTCTTGCCGGATCAATTCGCCCGGAATCAATCATTTTTTTATATGATTCAGGATACCACGTCTTTTTGAGCATTTCTGTAAGCTCTGCGTCAATGTGATTTTCTTCCTCTACAACTTCGCCACTAATCTGGTTTCCGTTTATGTCTGTCTCAAAAGGTCTAAGGTTGTAGCTGAAGCACCAGCCGGTTGTTCCGTCAGAGGTAAGGACGCGTAGCCAGTCGCCTTCAAGAGGTTTTTTGCCTGCGTAGACAGCCTGGCCTTTTCCTTTGTAAAGAATTTTTATTGTCTCGGCTTTTTTTAGTCGATAAACCTGTTTTGCGGTGTTTACCGGCTCTGCGCGCATAGGAAGTCCGTCCAGCGCAACAGAAGCGTAAGTGTGCTTGTATTCCTCAAATTTTTTTGCCGTCTTTTTGGCCTTGAATTTCATCTCAGGATCTGTAATCTGCCACAAAGGAATCTCAATTTTTCCCTGCGAAGTTCCGATTACATAAACCTGCGAAATATTTGAACGGATGTAGACAGGAACCAAATCCCCGTCCTGAATCTGATGCTCCGGAATATTCCACAAAAGAACACCGTAACCTTTTACGCGGTTTCCGCAAGAAATAAAACAACCCAAACAAAGAGCCAGCAAAGAAATCAAACTGAATTTACGCATGAGCTGATTTTAACAGAAACACGCAAGAATGAAAACAAGGGAGAAACGCAAGGGTGGCGCTCATGTCAAATCATGAATTTCAGGCAAACAAGCCGGATTTGTGGTATAATTTTCATAAAATAAATGAGGGGCAAAAATGAGTAAGCAGGCGGATATAGAATTTCTTTTTATATTGGCACTCGAAAATTATACAAAAACCAACAATTTAACTTACGAAGAATGTACGGAAATTTTCCATAGAAATCATATTATGGAAAAAATGCTTGTTCAGCATGAATATCTTCATCAGATTGCTTTGGAAGAAGTTTTTGATTTTGTTAATAAAAATATCTCAAAAAATACTGGACTGATTTTGTATCATGGTTCGGATTCGTTTTTTGAAAAGATTGACTTGGAAAAATCTCAGAACAGACGTGATTTTGGAAAAGGCTTTTATACAACTGTTCTTGAAGAGCAAGCTAGAAACTGGGCATATAAGCAGATGCTTAGAAATGGAAAAACAGAGAGTTATGTGTATAAATTCAGTTTTGAAGAATCTCAAGATTTGAATATCAAGCATTTTGATTCTTTGAATATGGAATGGCTTGAGTTCATAAAATTAAATCGAAGCAAAGGCGGCATTCAGCATGATTTTGATGTTGTGATTGGGCCTGTTGCAGATGATAACACAATGCAGACTGTTCAGCTTTATCTTTTGGGAACAATAAAAGCCGATGAAGCTGTAGAAAGATTGAAATATAATGATGTCAATAACCAAGTTTCTTTTCACACGGAAAAAGCGGTAGAAAAACTGGTTTTGCTAAATAGGAGCGTGCTTCCATGCACNNAACACGGAGTTTTATAGGAGCGTGTATGCCAGAGAATCTTTTTACATATAACGGAAAAGATGTGACGATGAATGTCTGTCTTTCTGTTCTTGAAGTTTCAAGAGAAATAGCCAGAAGAAGAAATATTTCATTCGAGGAGGCAAATCTGTTGTTTTCAAAAAGCAACACTTGCCGACTTCTTCATAAGCCAGAGAATGCGCTTTGGGCTGAATCCGCTGGATATATCGCAGACCGGTTTGACGAAGAGAAATCCCATTAAAAAAACCAGACCGGACTTTTTGCCCGGTCTGGCTCAGTGTTTTTATATTAGCCTAAACCTTATTTTTCAGATTTTTTTGTTCTTCCGTTCACGGTTGAGTTTGCCTTTTCTATCTCGGATTCGCATTTTGAGGCAAAATCTTTGTAGGCTGGCAGAGCGCAAATTGCGGAAAGATACGGAACAAGCTTGTCGTTCAATGTGCCGATAAGGTTTTTCTTTATGGAACTTGCGCTTTCGCCCTTATTGACGCTTGCGTGTGTGTAGGCATCGTTTGCGCTGTTAAAGCTGTCCTGCGCACTTCTTAAACTTGAAATCAGGTCGGAGATTCCCTCTAAGGATTCAATGTCAGCCTTTAGGTTTTCCGCTGCAAAATCTTCCAGCATGCTTTCGATTAATGAAGATTCCTCCGCATAATTTTTTGTTATGATTTGCTTTCCATATTTGTTGAAAACAGAAAGAAGTTTTTCTGCGGCGGCTTTTCTTGAAGGAACAGGAATCGCCGCGTAACCGTTAAGCGCGTCAGAAAGATTACGGATAACCGAGTCGCGCGCAATGTCTGCCTCGTCAAGGTTGCTTGTTGTCTTGTCAGACTTGATTGCGGTTGTGATGGCGGCAGAAAGTTTTTCAACCTGCGCCATGATGCCCGAAAGGTTTTCGTCCTTTGAAATTGCGCCTGCCTCATCAGAAGCTGAATCCTTGTACAGGCGCACAAGAACATCAGAAAGGGTGTCGAGTTCAGAAACCCGGATTTTTGAAATAATTTTATTCATTTTGACCTCCACGAAAAAATGAATGGCTAGAATTTGATTGGTCATTCTGTCGTAAAAGTCAAAATGTACAATCCCAAACGGTTTGTCTCCTCCATCTAAAATTAGAAAAGTTAAACTCCGTGTTTCAAAGATAAGAACAGATGTTGATAAAAGCAATAAAAAAATTCCGAAAGCAGAAAAAGTGTTTTGCCGGCTTTTGGAATAATTCCGAAGACAGAAAAAGTGTTTTGTCAGCCTTCGGAATTATTCCGAACCTAGAAAATCTATTTTTTCAGCGTGCGGAATGGTTCCGATTGTAAAAAAAGTCTTGGGTTGGCGCGCGGAATGGTTCCGATTAAAGAAAAAGTCTTTGCTCTGCAAACGGAATGATTCCGCGGCAAGAAATAATATTTTTTTGGCTTTCGGAATTTTGTGCTTCGGCAAACATACAGGATTTGTGCTATAATTTTTTTGTCAGAAAATAAAAAGGGAAGAAAAATTGAAAATGGCGGAGCATAATTAAGGAGAGTTTATGGCGATATGGGAAGAGATTAATAATTCAGATTTTAAAGTGGTAGAATTTGAAC
>DLKK01000118.1:27110-36770 GCA_002478955.1 Treponema sp. UBA7590 | reverse complement strand
CAATCAGCTTTGTGAAGAAAGTCAGTCTTGGGCAAAAGAAAATAATATAACCGAAAACGATATTAAGGATTCAATAAAAAGTGTCCGTGCGGAGAAAAATTCAAAATGAAAATTGTAATTGACACAAATGTTGTCATTTCAGGAATTTTCTTTGGCGGCGAACCGAATAGACTTCTTCAACTGTTTTTATTCCTTCCCGAACTTCGGTTCTTCCTCCGCGGCTAAAAGTGCTGCGTTTGCCAAATCGTCGATGTACTGGGCATCGGCGGCTTTTTGCCAGGTTGTGCCGGCGGATTTCAGGGAATGCATCTGCTCTTCCTTGCGGGCGTTGCGTTTTTCAAGAAGTTGTTTTGCGGCAAGAATGATTTCTGTGGCTTCGTCCGCGCGTACGTGGAGTGCCTGCGCAATGGTGCTTTCGTCCGCGGCGCACATATTTTCCAGGGTTGTGAATGTTTTTGTGAGTGTTCTTGCCCGTTTTTCACCGATATTTGGAAGTTCTAGGAAAATGCTTACGGTGTTTTCTTTTGTCCTTAGCCGCTGGTTTCTGCTGGTTGCAAAACGGTGTGTCTCATCGCGCACGCGCTGCAGAAGTCGCAATGCGTCGCTTCTTTTTGGAAGGCATACTGGTTTTTCCGCGTAAGGGCGCCAGATTTCCTCATCGCGCTTTGCAAGTCCGGCAATCGGAATATCCAGGTTCAGCGATTTTAATACTTGGTCAACAGCGTTTACCTGTCCGATTCCTCCATCAATAAGAATCAAATCCGGTAAATCCGCCTGTTCGTTCAGAAGACGTGTGTAACGCCGGCTGGTTGCCTCGCGCATTGACTGGAAGTCGTCTATGTATCCGTCTGTTGTCTTAAGCCTGAAGTAGCGGTAGTTTTTTTTGTCCGGGTTTCCGTTGTAGAAACTGATTAGGGATGCTACCGGGAATTTTCCGCCGATGTGGGCAATATCAAATCCTTCGATTCTGACAGGAAGTTTATTCAGTCCAAGAATTTCCTTAAGCTCCTCAAGTGCCGGAATGTCGCCTCGTTCACGCAGTCTGCGGATTATGTCCTCTTTTGCGTTTTCCGCCGCCATGTTCATTGCGGCTTTGTGGCGCGGCGCGTTTTCTATGTCATCGTTTACAAGGATTATCTGCGGATTTGCGTCAAACTGATTTTTTATCCATTCTGAGATTATGTTAAGTCCGTCCTCTGTGGGAACGTAGATTTTTGGAGGAATCTCATCTTTTGAGCTATAGTACGCGCTCATGAATTCGGCAAGAAGCTCGTCGTTTTCATTCAAACTTTGAACTCGGTAATTGTCGCGGCCAAGAAGTTTTCCTCCGCGGATTTTAAGGACTGTAAAGCTTACAAGTTCGCCTTCTCTGTGCCATGCAAGATAGTCGCGGTCTTCTGAGTCAAAGCTTTCAACAATATTCTGGTTCTGCATGACCATCAGCGCGCGCAGTCCGTCCCGCAGCCGGGCGGCTTTCTCAAAATTCAGCTGGGCGGCCGCTTCCTTCATTTTTGCGGTAAGTTTTTCGGTTGTTTTGCTTCCGTTTTCGTTAAGAAGTGCGCATATTTCTCCGAAAAATTCATTGTAGGATTCTTTTGAAATTTTTCCGCAGCAGGGAGCTTTGCACTGTCCCATGTGGTAGTAAAGGCAAGGTGTTTCCCGTGTGACAAATTTCTTGCAGTGCCTGAGCGGATAAATCTGATAAAGAGTGTCTATAAAGGTATCAAGCGCGGCGGCGTCTGGGTACGGACCAAAATATTTTGAACCGTCGTGGAGTATATTCCGTGTCTTAAAAAGCCGTGGAAAATCTTCGCGGGTAATTCTTAGGACTGGATAAGATTTTCCATCTTTTAAGTTGATGTTATACTTTGGTGTGTACTTTTTGATAAGATTATTTTCAAGAAGAAAAGCTTCGTATTCGTTTGCGGTTGTGATGTATTCGATGCTTTTTGCGTTTGAGATAAGAAGTCTTGTTTTGATGTCTTTTTTGCCAGAAAAATAAGAAGTCAGCCTGTTTTTAAGGTTTTTGGCTTTTCCAACATAAATTACGGTGCCCTGTGGATTTTTCCACATATAGACGCCGCTGGAGGAAGGTGCTTTTAATGCAGTTTCGTGAAGAATTTCTCTGTACATATAACGAAAATAATTATATATCAAAAAAAAGCCTAGTTCCATTCGTTTTTGCGATATTGTGTTTTGCGCTTTTTTCTTTTTCCATTGATGCTGAAGTATATGAATTCGGCGGAAAAACCGGCTGGAACGAAGTTACTGTTCGCAACGGAATTACAACCGGCAAAGGTCGGTACGGTTTTGAATGTCTTGAGCTTGAGACAAATTCCAACCGCCCTGATGAATTTACTGACTGTCTTATTGATTTTGAAAATTCCGCTGTTTTGGACAAGGCTGGAAAATACTCAATAAAAAAAAGCGATGTTTATTTTTCAAAAAAAGCGACGCTCGGAAAAGGCGCGGTTTTAAGCCGCGGTCGTGGTGGAATTGTAATCCAGGGGGATGAGACAAGTCTTTTTGGCTCGGAAGGTCCTGCCGGCTCATTTATTATTGATTTCTGGATTTGCCCTTCTGCAGTGGAAAACGGCGAGGTTCTGCTCAGCTGGCGTTCCTCAAAAAATATCGGCGGTCAGGTTGTTTACCAGCTGATTTCAACTTCTTTCTATAAAAATAAAGTCACAACGCTTTTTTCAAATATTTTTGAAGGCTACACAAACAACAAAGGTGATGTAACGCTTTCTTCTTCAAGAACGATAATTCCAAATCAGTGGAGCCATCATATTATTTCATTTGAAGAAGAGACTGGAATTCTTGAGTACAGGATTGATGGTCAGCTTGAGGACATAAAATATCTTACAGACTCTGGGCACGAGGGTGGAACGGTTTTTACGGCTGTTATGGGTGTTGCCGCGGATTTGCACATAATTCCTTCTTATATAGGTTTGCTTGATGATTTTAGGATTGTGCGGAGCTACACGGATTTGCGTGCGGAAGAAAATTCTGAAAATTCGCAGATTGGCCTGCGCGAGCGTTACAGAATCAGCGGTGGACGGTTTGAGTCAATTCCTGTCCTTACAAAAGAGGGAACAATAATCAACAGGGTTTCTGCGGAAGTTTCTGAGCCGCCTCAGACAGAGGTGAATCTTTACGTGCGCACCGGCGAAAATTATTTTAACTGGACGGAAGATTTTCCGGAATGGGTTCCAATTGTTTCCGGGCAGGAAATTGAAAATCTGAGCGGCTTGTATTTTCAGGTTGCGGCGGAACTTTTTCCGGACGGTGGCGGAAACAATACGCCTTCTGTAACAGAAATAAAAGTTGAATACACAACTTTGCCTGAGCCTTTTCCGCCTTACAGGATTTCCGCAGAAAAGGGCGATGGTCAGGTAACCTTAAGCTGGAGTTACTCTGTTGATGATTCTGCTGGCGGATATTATATTTATTATGGAAACCGTCCTGGTGAATATCTTGGCCGCGTTGCCGCAGAAGGCGCTTCTCCAATCAATGTTGGAAATGTGACCAGCGCAACTTTGACCGGCCTTAAGAACGGCACGATTTATTATTTTGCTGTCGCAGCTTATTCAAAGTTTGATGAACGGATTTGCGGTCCGCTTTCAAAAGAAGTTTATGCTCGCCCGGAACGGAAAAAATAAAGGATAAAAAGAAAACGGAAAAATCTTGAAAAAAGAAAAAGAGGATTTTTATGGAAGACAAGGAAATTGTGTTAAGAAGAGCGAAAAATGCTGTTATTTCAAGGGATTTTAATCTTGCCATAAGATTGTACAAGTCTTTGCTTCAAGATGACATAAAAAATATTGAATATCTTACAACGCTTGGAAATCTTTACATGAAAAATAATGATGATGAAAAAGCGTTGCCATATTTTCAGCAGATTCTGACTTTCTACCCGAATGATTTTGAGGCAATGAACAGCATGGGCGGAATTTACCGCCGGATGGGAAAATATCAGGAGTCAATTGATATTCTTCAGAAAGCGCTTGAGACAAAAATTAATCCGGCGCAGGTAAATTATAATCTTGGTTTTACTTATAAATTGATGGGAAATTATTCCGACGCAATCGAATGTTTTGAGAATGTCATTGCGGTAAATCCAGCGGACGTTCTGGCGTACAATCATCTTGGAACAATCTACGCGGCCCAGAATAATCACGAAAAAGCTGTTGCCACATACAAAAGAGGACTTCAGGTTGACCCGAACCATCCGGTTCTTCAGCTTAATCTTGCTAAATGCCTTGAGGCAATCCATGATGATACTTCTGCGATTCAGGCTTATGAGGCGGCTTTGCGCGCAAAACCGGGCTGGCAGGAAGCTGTAATTGCGTACTCAAAACTTTTGCTGAACCACCGGAAAACAAAACTTGCCGGCGAGCTTGTCCAGAATGCAATCGGGCTTCATCCGCAGGACGCGGAACTTTATGCGCAGATGGGACAGATTCTTATGCGTCAGAGCAATTTTGAGAAAGCCGCAAGTTCTTTTGAGATTGCGAACCGTCTTATTTCTGAAAACGCTGAGATTTTAAAAAGTCTTGCCGAAGCGTTTGAGAAACTTGGCAAAAAGGATGAGGCTGTCATTGCGATAAAAAAGGCGGAAAAAGTTCTGCCGGATGACGAGAAAATCAAAAAGGCGGCCGCGTCGATTTATCTTACCGCGGAAAAATATGCAGAGGCGGCGGCACTTATCCGTCAGATGGGCGCGGCAAACAAAAATGACTGCGAGGCTTTGGATTTGGCTGGCCAGTACAGCATTCTGATTGGAAAAACTGATTCTGCGGAAAAATTTGCTTCAAAAATCAAAACACTTGACCCTGAGTACGAAACTTATCTGTATTCGTTTGCGACAAGATTTTTCCAGAAAGGCGATTTTTCTGCCGCAAAAGAAAAGGTAAAATCCTTCATTGATGAAAATATGAAAAATGTTCCGGCATGGCTTCTGCTCGGTCAGATTGATGAAAAACTTGGAAATTCCGAGGAAGCGCTGGATGATTTTTCAACGGCGGTTGCTTTTGACCCTAATAATTTTCTTGCCGGAAAACTCTCGAAAGAAATTGAAGGAAAAATCGACTCTGACAAATCAAATTCTGAAGAAAAAAAATTCGAGGACAGCGCGCTTTCTGGTTCACAGGAAATTTCGCTTGATGAATTTGGTTTTGGCGATGATTCTGCCGAGCCGGAGGAAAAAACTGAAAATCAGGTTTCTGCGCAGGAAAATGCCGTTCCTGATGAAAAAGTTTCCGGGGAAGAAATTCCAGAGCCTGCCGAAAAATCGCTGGCGGAGGAAATTCCTTCTGATTCAACAGACGGGCTGAAAGAAGAAAACAAGATGAATATTTTTGCGCTTGATGATGAAAATGCGCTTTTTGAGGATGACATCGAAGAAAAAACTGAAGACGACGGGAAAAGCGTTGATGAATCTGTTTTGGAAGAACCGGTCGAAGAGGCGGAAAATTCTGATGAAAAACTCAGCCTGGATGAAATTCTTGAGCCGAAAACTGAAGAAAAACCCGAATCTTCTGACGGTTCGGGAAATTTTGTGAATGTCCAGAGTCCTGAAGGCGCGGATGAGAAGATTTCTTCTGAAGAGAAAAATTCTTTCGCAGCGGAAAAAACAATTCCTGAAGAACTGCCGAATCCAGATTTGCAGAAAATCGCTGGAAATGCGGAGGCGGCTGCAGAAAAGGCAAAGCAGGCTTCTGTGGCAGCGGAAAAATCTTTGGACGAAATGAAAAATCTTTCGGGTTCGCTTCAAGATAAAAAAGATAAAAATCCGCAGGACAAAAAAGAAGAAAAAACTGAAATTCCTGCAGAAACAGAGCAGGCTGAAGAAAATACTGAGGAAACAAAAGATGAATGTGCGGAAACCGCATACGAAAATCTTGTTGATAAAGTAAGCGAAGTGTTGCCGAAACTTTCAACTTTTATTGAAAACAGCGAGGAAGCCGCAAAATTCCAGAAAGAAATTGAACTTTTCAAGCGTCTGCGCCAGTTCGGGGAATCGCTTCCTTTTGAACAGCGCGCAAAATTTCTTGCGGGGCGAGTCCGTCTTTTGCTTGATTACATAATCGCGCGGCTTTCTGGGCGTCCTGGACTTTTAAAGGCGGCCTCTGAAATCCGCCGGCAGCATAATCTTCCGGTTGACAGCATGGAAACTGCGATAAACGGAAATGACCGACCGGCAATTGTGAATGTCCTTAAGGATATGGAAAACCTTACGTTCTATCTTGAAGACAAGAATCTTTCAAAGGCACTTATTGTTGCCGCAGAAGAAGTTGTGGATAAACTTTCATAGACCGAATGTTGAGTTTTTATGTTGAATCCATAAATTGAATAAGCGCGAAGGAAAAAGGCAAGTTTGGCGTCCTTGAAGTGGCTTTTGCCGAATGGCATAAAAGAATTATTGAGGATTTTACGGAGTAAAACCGGAAATAATTCTTCCTAAAAAACATTTCACCATAGCCAATACTTGCCTTTTGACTGGGAGCACATTCAATTTCTTTTCACAATTAATTAGTGAAAACTCGACATTCAAGACTATGACGTTTTAAAGCCGTATGATTCTGGAATGCGTTATTACTTCATTTCCTTCTTCGGTTATAAGAACGTCGTTTTCAAGGCGGACTCCACCTAGTTTTTCATCGTAAAGCCCCGGTTCAAGTGTTACAATCATTCCTGGCTGGAACGTTACATCAGCCGGCATTTTTGTGCTTACGCGCGGGAATTCGTGGATTTCAAGACCGATTCCGTGTCCAAGAGTGTGTGGCATTTTCCGTTTTTCTTTTGCGAATATTTTTTCGGCAAGCTCGCAGGCGTCTTTTACCGGCACATCTTTTTTGTAAAGCCTAAGACATTCGTCCGCGGCGTGCTGGACAAGCTCAAGCAGCTTTTCTTGTCCGGCGGAAAGCTCGCCTTTTGCAACCGCCAGAGTTGTGTCAGAAGTATAACCGTTATAGACAACGCCAAAATCAAGAATTGAAAGTCCGTTTCCCGGCCATTCACCGTTTGTGTAGCCCGGAAACGCATGGATTGCCCAGCTTCTTGCCGGTCCTGCCGCAAGCGTGTCAAATCCGGTTCGTTCGCAGCCGTTAAGCCGCAATTCTTTTTCAATAAGAAGAGAAACATCCATTTCTGTCTTTATTTCTTCTGAACGGATTTTTTCTTCTATTTTATCGATTATCAAATCCCCGATTCTTGCGGCTTCCTTTGTACATTCAATTTCGTATTCATCTTTTATGGTTCTTGAGCGGACTACAAAATTGTGGACTCCATCGTTTTTGCAGACAACGTCCCATTTTGGGTTTGCCTCGATAAATTCAAGGAATTTTGGATACGGAATGTACGGTGGAATTTCAACCTTGAGGTTTTCAATATTTTTTGCGCCATCCAGAATCGACTTTACGGCTTCAATATCTGAATTTTTATATTTTGTGTAAGGAATAATCTTGTCGCAGAATGCAATTTTTTTTGCAAGGATTTCATCCCACGGAACAAGAGTTGAGGAGCCATTCTGAAAAATCACAAGAACCGCGTCGCTTGTGTGTCCTGTAAGATAGCGGATTGCTGGTTCGCGGTGAGCCTCGCCGTCAATAAATACAGCGGCTCCAATATTATTTTCCTTTAAATATCCGGCAACTTTGGCACGTCTGCCGGAATAAATTTCTTTCATTTCCTTTGCGGAATATTCTTTCATAGTAAAAATCCTTTATATAATATGAAAATTGAGTTTAGTAATTCTGAAAAGTCGCTCACGGCAGAAAAACAATTTGCTCCAGATGGTTGGGCTCGCGCTTCGCTTGTATTTGTTGGGGTGCTACGCACTTTAATTGGTGCAATCGCCCAAAATCTTCACAAATTATTTTTCTGCCTGCGCTATTGTCATATTTTCAAGAAAACTCAAATTTCATGTTTCTATTTTTTTATTCGTCCTTTGATTTTGGAAAAAATTGCGACTGATGTTTCATCTTTGAATATAATAAGAAGTAACACTCCTAGTAAACCAAAAATTAACGCGCAGAGTGCAACTGGAATTCCAAAAGATATAAATCTGTTGTGTCCTGCAAAGGCGTTCAGAAGATATGGCCGTGCAAAATAAGTCGGGCAGGCGGCGATTAAACTGAATGCAATCATCCTGATTATAAAAACGAGCATTTTTTTTGCGATTCCAGCCGCATCTATGCTGTTCAGTTTTTTCATGAAAATAAAAAGAAACAAAGTGTTCACTGCGCTTGCCAAAGTTAATGCGAGCGCGATTCCGTTTCCTTTCATTGGAAAAGCCAGCGCGAGCGCAAGGATAATATTCACTCCAAAACAGATTATTCCTGCAAGTGTCGGAAGTTTTGTGTTTCCCTGCGCGTAGAATGCCGGACTTAAAATCCGGTTTGCGGCAATAAAGAAAAGTCCCGCAATGTGAAACCTGAATACATTAAGCGTCATCAGAACTGATTCATCATCAAAGCTTTTTGTCTTGTAGACAAGCGAAATCAAATCTTTTCCGCACACAAGAGAATAAAAAGTGACTGGAATACAAATCAGCGCGATTATTTTTATTGCCTGCGTAAGCATATTGTTGAATTCTTCCCATTTTTGTTTTTTAGCAAGTCCGCTAAGATCCGGAAGAATTACAGTTCCTATTGAAACAGCGAAAATTCCCAAAATAAGTTCCTGAAGCCTCAGCGAATACTGAAGCGAAGCAACCGTTCCTGTTCCAACGTTTCCTGCAAGTGCGGTTGAGACAACATCGTTCAGCTGATAAGCCGCCATTCCGATTATTGTAGGAACAATCAGCGATACAACTTTTTTTGTCCCTGGATTTGAAAATGCGTTCTTCAGGCCGGTCAAGGTTGTTTTCCAGCCAGTTTTTTTTATGAAAGGCCACTGGAAAAGCGCCTGGAAACATCCACCGGTGATTACGCCAAAACTCATTGCGCGGGCGGCTAGCGCTTCTTGAGGAAGTCCGTCCGGATTTGGAAGTTGTGGTGTAAGAGCATAAGTTATGACAACAACAATCGCATTGAAAAGAACAGGCGTGAATCCGCTTGGCGCAAAAATATTGCAGCCGTTCAAGATTCCCTGGAAAAATGCCGCGATTGAAACAACAAACAGGTATGGAAACATTATTTTTGTAAGAAGAGAAGTTTCTGCAAGAATTGCGGCGTCCACATCAGATTTGAAGAAAAATGGAACAATGAATCTTGAAAGAAGGATTCCGATTACTGTTACGATTGCCGTTAAAAAAGAAACCAAAGTAAGCGTTGATGAAATGAAGAGTTGGGTTTCCGCATGCTTTGCGTCTGAATTTTCTTCTTCAAGGTAGCCGCGGAAAGTTGGGATAAATGCCACGGAAATGCTGTTTTCAGCAAAAAGCCGCCTGAAAAGGTTTGGAATCATAAAAGCGATTCCGAATGCGTCTGCGTATGCGCTTGTTCCAAGGAACGCTGCTTTTGTCATTTCACGGATTAGGCCCATTATCCGCGAGGCGAATGTCATTAGTGAAAGCACAAGGCCTGATTTAACAAGAGATTTTTTTTTGATTTGAGTCATTTGGATAATCTTAGCCGAGTTACAGTTTTTGTTCAATTTGATTAGTCCAAATGCCGAGTTTTATAAATTCAGCACTGAAATTGAATAAGCTACCAG
>DLKK01000118.1:16152-26987 GCA_002478955.1 Treponema sp. UBA7590 | reverse complement strand
TCCCGCTGATTCAATTTATTTTTTCAGAAAGAACTCGACATTTTGGCTAATTATATTGTCGCGCTGGATTTTTGGAGATTTCAGAATTCTCTTAGCCCCGATCGTTGCGGAAAGACCGGAATGGAGCGCCTCGCGGAATGAGGACTTGCAGCAAGAGCGGGTCGCGTGTGGAAGGAACGTGCTCCGTGTTTAATTGTGAATTACCAATTGCAAATTTACAGTTTCGCGATTATATTTTATTAGATATATTGGCTTTGATTTTTAATTTAAGGTGATTTAATGGAAACAACAAAAAAGACTGATGGAGAAATTTTACCGATAAGGATAGGAATTGATATTGGTTCGACAACGGTGAAAATTGCTATTCTTGATGACAATGACAAGCTTATTTATGGGGATTATCAGCGTCACCGGGCGGACATACGAAACACGATAATTTCTGTTGTGACCCAGGCTTTTGACAAGGTTGAGAGTCTGTTTGCTTTGGGTGAAGACCAGCCGTTGACTGTGAAAGTTACAGGTTCGGGCGGGCTTTCGGTTTCCCAGTGGTTGAATGTTCCTTTTATCCAGGAAGTTGTTGCGGCTACGACTGCCGTAAAGAAAATAATTCCTCAGACTGATGTTGTGATTGAGCTTGGCGGTGAAGACGCTAAGATTACATATTTTACCGGCGGCGTTGAGCAGCGTATGAACGGAACTTGTGCTGGCGGAACTGGTGCGTTTATTGATCAGATGGCGGCTCTGCTTGAAACTGATGCGGCTGGCTTGAATGAGCTTGCGAAAGGTTTCCAGACGATTTACCCGATTGCGGCGCGTTGTGGTGTTTTTGCAAAGACTGATATTCAGCCGCTTATAAATGAGGGCGCGCGCAGGGAGGATATTGCGGCGTCGATTTATCAGGCTGTGGTGAACCAGACGATTTCCGGGCTGGCTTGCGGTAAACCGATCCGCGGACACGTTGCGTTTCTGGGCGGACCGTTGCATTTTATGGATCAGCTTCGCCAGCGGTTTATTGAGACTTTAAAGTTAAAAGATGATGAGATAATTGTGCCGGACGATTCGCAGCTTTTTGTTGCGGCTGGATGTGCTTTTAGCGCGGAAAGGAAGTTTGATGGCGATGGTGCGGCGGATTTTCATTTTCCTACGGTGAAGGAATTCAGGGCTAGCCTGAATAATCTTGTTGGCGCGGAGCTTAGCGAAGTTCAACGTCTTGAGCCGCTTTTTACAAATGCGAATGAGCTGGAGGAATTCCGCAAGCGCCATGCGGAGGAAAAGGCAATGCGCGGAAGCCTTGAAGATGCGCGCGGTCCTGTTTTTCTTGGTCTTGATTCTGGCTCGACAACTACAAAAGCTGTTCTTATAAACCAGAAAGGCGAGATTATCTGGGATTTTTATTCGCATAACATGGGAAATCCTGTTGAGCTTGCGGTAAAGATGCTTAAGGAGCTTTACAGAAAACTTCCGAAAGATGTTTATATTGCGCGCGCTGTTTCCACTGGGTACGGCGAGGCTTTGTTCCAGGCGGCATTTGGCGTTGATTCCGGCGAGGTTGAGACGATTGCGCATTTCCGTGCGGCGGATTTTTTTGTTCCAGGGGTTGAATTCCTTCTGGATATCGGCGGTCAGGACATGAAGTGCCTGCGCATGAAGGACGGGGCAATCACTTCTATTCAGTTGAACGAGGCTTGCTCGGCTGGTTGCGGCTCTTTCCTTGACAATTTTGCGAACACAATGGGAATGGACGTAAAGGAGTTCGGAAAAATCGCTTTGATGGCGGAAAAACCGGTTGATTTGGGTTCTCGCTGTACTGTTTTTATGAACAGCCGTGTTAAGCAGGCACAAAAGGAAGGTGCTTCAGTTGCGGACATTGCGGCCGGACTTTCTTATTCTGTAATCAAAAATGCTTTGTTCAAGGTAATTAAGCTCCGCAAGGCAAGCGATATTGGCACAAAAGTTGTTGTTCAGGGTGGAACTTTCTTTAATGACGCAATTTTGCGTGCCTTTGAGAAAATCGCCGGCGTGGAAGTTTTTCGCCCGGATGTTGCAGGGCTTATGGGGGCTTATGGTTCTGCGCTTATCGCTTATGACCAGTGGGTTGATCTTACTGCGCCAAAGCCGGATGAAGAGCCGGGAACTCCGCGGCACGAGCTTCATTCAAAAATTGCTTCGTACGATGAGCTTGAAAAATTCCATGTTGATTTGGAGCTTCGACGCTGTGGAAAATGCCAGAACAATTGTCTTTTGACAATCAACAAATTTTCAACTGGAACTGAAACACGTACATTTATAACTGGCAACCGTTGTGAGCGCGGACTTGAAGTTGAAGGAAATGTTATCGATGCTTCCAATAAAAAGAACACAAAAGTCGATGATGTCGGTGAAAAGATGCCAAATCTTTTTGACTGGAAATACAAGCGGCTTTTTGGTTATGTTCCTTTAAAGCCGGAAGATGCTCCGATGGGCGATGTTGGAATTCCGCGCGTCCTGAATATGTATGAAAATTATCCACTTTGGTTTACTTTTTTTACAAAACTTGGATTCCGCGTTGTTCTTTCTCAGCGTTCTTCAAAACGTGTCTACGAGAAAGGAATAGAAACAATTCCGTCTGAATCGGTTTGTTATCCGGGAAAAATAAGTCATGGTCATCTTGTCTCGCTTCTTCAGCGCGGTGTAAAATTTATCTTCTATCCTTGTGCGCCTTATGAAAAACAAGAAGATGCGGGAGCCGGAAACCATTACAATTGCCCGATTGTAACAAGCTATCCGGAAGTTCTGCGGAATAATATTGATGAACTTCGGCAGGATTCTTCTATTACATACATGGATCCGTTCCTTCCGATTTATGATAAGCCTCGGTTAAAGGAACGCCTTTGCGAGGAACTTTTGCCGAAATTCCCGGCTCTTACTGAAAAGCAGATAAATGAAGCTGTTGATGCGGCCTGGAAAGAACAGGAAAAATATCGCCATGATTGCCAGCAGGCAGGTGAAGATGCCCTTGAGCAGATGATTCGTGCCGGCGGAAACGGAATTGTGCTTGCCGGCCGACCTTATCATCTTGATCCGGAAATTAACCACGGAATTCCAGAGATGATAAACGCGCTTGGTCTTGCGGTTTTCACAGAAGATTCAGTTGCTCATCTTGGTTCAATTGAACGTCCTTTGCGCATTATTGACCAGTGGGTTTATCACAACCGTCTTTACCGCGCAGCTTCATTTGTAAGCGAAATGCCAGACTTGGAGCTGGTTCAGCTTACTTCATTCGGTTGCGGTCTTGATGCTGTCACAGCGGATCAGGTTGATGAAATCCTGCGGGCAAAAAACCGCATGTATACGCTCATAAAAATTGATGAAGGTTCAAATCTTGGTGCGGTGCGAATAAGAATCCGCTCTTTGATTGCGGCTGTAAAGGAGCGTCAGAGACACCATCGAAAAATGCCGCCAAAACGTTCTTCTGCTTATCAGAGGCAAGTTTTCACAAAAGAAATGAAGTACACGCACACAATTATTGGACCTCAGATGTCGCCGATTCATTTCAGGATTCTGCAGAAAGCGTTCCAGGCCGAAGGCTACAATTTTGTGGTTCTGGATGCAGTTGATCCAAAGGCTGTTGAGGCTGGTCTGAAATACGTTAATAACGATGCATGCTATCCTTCGATTCTGGTTGCAGGCCAGATGATTTCTGCGCTTGAGTCTGGAAAGTACGATTTGAACCACGTTTCCCTGATTATCACCCAGACGGGCGGTGGTTGCCGTGCCACAAACTATATTGGATTTATCCGCCGCGCGTTGAACGATGCAGGCTGGGGCCATATTCCTGTAATTTCTTTGAGCGCGCAGGCATTTGAGTCAAATCCAGGCTTTAAAGTGACACCGACTTTGCTGCACAGGCTGCTTATGTCAATTATTACCGGCGACCTTCTGATGCGCGTGCTTTACCGCACTAGACCTTATGAGGCAGTTCCGGGCAGCGCGAACGCCTTGTACGAAAAATGGTCAGCGTATGCGGAAAAGCAGGTTCAGTCGCTTTCAATCCATGGTTATCACAAGATGCTTAAAAATATTGTGAAGGAATTTGATAATCTTCCTTTGAAGCCGATAAAAAAGCCTCGTGTTGGCGTTGTCGGCGAAATTCTTGTAAAATTCCATCCGACGGCAAACAACAATATTGTTGATACAATTGAACGCGAGGGCGCAGAATGTGTAATGCCGGATTTAACGGATTTCTTCTTTTATACATTTTCGACCGGCATTTTCCGTCACGAGCAGCTTGCGTTCCCTAAAAAGACTGAGCGCAATGCAAAACTTCTTGTATGGTTCCTTGAACTTTATAGAAGAAAGATGAAGAAATATCTTCGCCAGAGCCGTCGTTTTGATCCGCCAAGTTCAATATATGATTTGATGAAAGGTGTTGATGACATCGTCCAGCTTGGAAATATCACCGGTGAAGGCTGGTTCCTTACCGCGGAAATGGTCGAGCTTATTCATTCGGGCGCACCGAGCATTGCGTGCGTCCAGCCATTTGCGTGCCTTCCAAATCACGTTACCGGAAAAGGAATGATAAAGGAATTGCGCAGACGGTTCCCGGGTGCAAATATTTCTGCAATTGACTACGATCCGGGCTCTTCAGAAGTAAACCAGCTGAACCGGTTAAAACTTTTGCTTTCAAACGCTCCTGCCGGAAGGCATCCGGACGAAAACGATGACGGAGTGATTGTAAATCCAGATGGAACAAAAACTCGCCCAATTGTAAAACTTGCAGAAGGAGCCGGAACGTTTACAGATACAGAACCTGTAAGCACTGCGGATGTTCCTCTTGAAACTTCAGGTATTGAGACAGTTTCTGAAATCATGATGAAATCAGAAGAATAGCATTTTCGGAGATTACGGAGCTTATATGAAAAAACAAATTCTAGGATTTTTGCTGACTCTGATTGTTCTTCCGGTTTTTGCGCTTTACAACAGTTACGGCGTTCCAGATTCATCAGAAATCCGCAGGGATTTGGTTGAGACATGGTTTGAGGCTCCTTTGCAGAATGTTCGCATGAACCGCCCGGAAATAAGGACTAACAATGTAGGGCAAAAATTTCAAGTCCGGCTGGAAGAGACAGAAGATTCCTTCAATATTTTTGTTGCGCCTTATGCACGAATTGAAGTCGATGTTTATTCAGACAAAGGAAAAACTACCGAGGTTCAGGATATTTATCCCGGAGATGCGCCTGGTAGCTGGCTTTTGGTTCGCGACAAGAAATCCGGGAAGCCGCTAAGAATCCGTTATTATTTTGTTGCAGACAGCGAAGTCTTTGTCCAGTTTCAGCCGGTTGGCAGAACAGCTTACTGCGATTATCTGATTTTTGGGTGTTATGCCGCAAAAGGAGTTCCGACGGGGCTTCCTTTTGAAAGGTTTTATTCATCGTCTTTTGAGCAGATTGTCCGCTGGACGCAGAATTCTCTTCCGTGGCAATATGCGCGAATCCAGCCGGATGATTATCACGCGGTTCAACAAATGGCAAATATCATAAAAGAAAAAGAGAAAAATGTGATTTTTGTTGACGACGCAATGTACGATGATGAGGGAAATCCTGTCTACATTTCCTCTGGAAAACCAAGAAAAATCGATGTTTCAGAAGAAGGAAAAATTTCTGTTTCCGGGGCAGGATATTTAAAATGGATTGCGGACGGAATTATTGAACCTCTTACCGGCGGCAGATTGAAACGGGATCCGCTCCTTGAGCCGACTGTTGAATACAAAGAAACCGGATTTCAGGGAATTTTGAGCGAAAAATATGCGATTTCTTTTTCCCTGGATTGGATACGCAATATTGCAAGCGGAGTTGTTTCCGTTCGTTCAGGAAGAAATTATCTGTACAACGATTCTGGCGTTGATGTTACAATTGAGCCTTTCTGCGCGGAACTTACAGAAAAAGGAATTCAAAATTCAACTGGCTATATTGAAAACAACGGATATTCCGTGAGAATGTTAAAATCTCTTTTTTACGTTCTTGCTGCCCAGAATCCGCAGATTTTTTATTTTGGCGCAATCCGCGAAACTGACAGAAGAAGCCCAGAGGTAAAAATATTCAACGAATGTTGTGCGTTTTTTCCATATTTTGATAACCAGAAAAGATTCAAGTGCGAGGTTTTCAAGGACGGCTCGCAGATGACATTTGAGGAATTTTTCAGCCGTTATTGTCTGGATTCAGTTTCACTCGTGAAAATTCAAGCTTCCGAAGAATTCCACCTGGACGATTAACTTTTGTAGACTTTTGATATTTTCTGAATTATTATTGAAGAATATGAAAAAGTTTTTTTTGTCACTTTTTTTGTCACTTTTTACGTTCAGATTTTTTGCGCTGGAAACAGATGTCTCTATTTTCAATGAGCTTTCTTCAGCATACAACAGCGGTTTTTTCCCTGGGGCAATTCAATATTCAGATAAGCTTGCCTCCGAATTTCCGGATTCCGCTTACATTGGCTCTGCGCTTGCGATAAAAGGCGAATGTCTTGTGCGCCTTTCAAATTTTGATGATGCCTACGAAGTCCTTTCTGCCGCAGAAAAACTGGATTCAGACCTTCAGCTGAAAAATTCAACAAAATATTGGCTCGCGAAAGTTTTTGACTACAAGAAAAATTATCCAGAGGCGTTAAGTCTTTTCCACGAATATTGCGTTTCTTCTGGCGAAAAAGGAAAATATTTTCCGGCGGCGATTTTTGATTCCGGCGTGATTTTTTATAAAACTTCAGATTTCAAGAATGCAATCCAGAATTTTGAGTATGTTGCAAAGAACGGTCTTCGATATTCGTATGAGGATTATTATTCAGCGCTTTTAAAACTTGCGGACTCATACAATAAATCCGGAAAAGCGAAAAAAACAATCCAGCTTTATTCTAAAATTGAAAAACAGAAAATTCCTTCCGTGGTTTATTACGCGTTAACGGAATATGCCGGCGACGCTTACTGCGCATTGAAAAATTACAAGACAGCTTATGAATATTATTGCGTGGTTCTAAAAAGCGGAGAAAAATCTCTTGCGGCAAATGCGTTAAAAAAAGCTTACAATGTTTCTTCTGAACACAAAAAAGAAGTCGGTCTTGAACCGGGAAGCGTTCTTCAGGAAGCGCAGAAAAAATTGAGCGATTCGCCTGAGCTTCTTGCTGAATTCTGGACGCGGCTAGGAACTGACGCTTATTTTGAAGGCGACTTTAAAAAATCTTCCGGATATTTTGATGAGGCGGAAAAATACGCAAATCCGCAAATCCTTGAACTGATTGCAATGTACCGCGCGGAAATGACTGCCGGAAAAAAAATAACAAACGCTTCCGCGAAAAATGCTGAAATTCAGCTTTTGGAAGCGCAAAAAAATCAGCAGAAAATGGAAAATCCAAAATATGTGCGCGACTACAACAGTCTTTTTGCAAAATATGCGGCATATCAGGAAAACTGGGAAGATGTGAAAAAATATGCGCCGCTTGGAAACCAAGAAAATGAACGTACAAATTTCTATCTTGCTCTGGCAAACTACAAGACAGGAAATTATTCGACAGCCGAAAAACTGCTTGAACCCTCGGAAAATGAGCTTTATGCGCTTTCGCTTGCACGCGGTCAAAAACTAAAAGATTCAGCTTCGGTTTATCAGAATTTAGAGGTTGAAGGAAAAATCACACCACAGGAACGGTTGAATTATTCAAAAGTCCTGATTCTTTCGGGGCGTTACAAGGAGTCGCAGATTCAGGCGGCAAAATCGGGCTTAAATGAAGGAAAATATATTCTTGGGCTTGCGCAGTTTAACACAAGAAGCTGGCCGTATGCGGAAGAAAGTTTTTCTACATTCATAAGAAACGCGGACAAAAAAGATTCTGGGCAGGCGATGGAAGTTTCGTATGCGATGTTTTATCTTGGTTATTCACAGTATCGTCAGGGAAAACCAAAGGAAGCATTTGGAAACTTGAATTCATTTGTGAACCAATATCCTTCGCACGAACTTTTGTGGAACGCACAGATGACGGCGGCAAACGCTGCGATTCAGATGGAAAAATATTCTGACGCGGCAAAAATGGCTGAAAAAGCTGTGAAATCTGCTAAAACAACGGAAAACAAGGAAGATTCTGTTCTTCTTCTGGCGGAAATTTATTCAGATTCTGGCGAATTCAACAAGGCTATTGAAATTCTTTCGCCGTATTCAACGCAAAAAAACAATTTTGGAATGAAAAGCCTTTATCAGCTTGCGCAGGTTTACGAAAAGAAAAAGGATTTTGCTTCCGCGGATGAAAAATATAAGGAAGTTTTTACGAAATTCCCGGAACAAAAGCTGGCGGAAGAAGCCCTTTACCGCCGCGGTGAACTTTTTTATGGAATCCAGGATTTTAAGACTGCGTTGGAGCGGTTTTCTGAATACAAAAATAAATGCAAAAACGGAATTTTCACGGAAGCCGCATGGTACTACACGGCTGACTGCATGGAAAAGACTGGAAACAATTCCGGCGCAATACTGCAGAATCAGGCTTTGATAAAAAAATTCCCTGAAAGCACTTACGTTTATAACGCGGCTAAAAATCTTATCGGACTTTACCGCGCTGAAGGAAAATATTCGGACGCGCTGGAAAACGCAAATTTTCTGCTTGAAAAATATAACGCGCAGGCAAAATCTGATGGAATTGCAGAAATTGCAGTTCAACTGAAAAAGCTTGCGGGCGGAAAAGATGAAAAGATTGTCCAAAAGGAGACTGAATACAGAAACGCTGGAGGAAATTCTACGCCAGAAGGACGTAAAATAGGTACTGAACTTGCGATTTTATATGCTGAAAGCACACAATTTTCTGCGGATGCGGTAAAACTTGCGGAACAACTTCTGCCGCTTCAGGAAAAAAGCAAAAATGATTCAGAAAGCCTGTATGCCGCCCAGAATTCAGAAATTCTTGGCCAGGCGTATAAAAGTCAGCAGAAAAACAGGCAGAGCGCGGAAATGTTCCTGAAATCCGCAAAATTTTACAGAATCTGCGGAAAAAATGACGAGGCGGCAGGCGCAATGTACGGCGCGTATGACGCTTTTTTGGCGGCAGGAATGAAAGCCG
Organism: Treponema sp. UBA7590; assembly: GCA_002478955.1. Classification (GTDB taxonomy): domain Bacteria; phylum Spirochaetota; class Spirochaetia; order Treponematales; family Treponemataceae; genus Treponema_D. Next base: position 17,918 of record DLKK01000118.1, on the reverse strand, counting down.
ACGCGAACGCAACGGCAAAGCAGCTGAAGGAACTTTATCCTTCCAGCCGCCAGGCAAAAAATGTAAAAACTGACAATTGATAAATTGGAAATAAAAAGTAGGAAAAAATATGAAGAAAAACACGATAATTCTGGCGATTTTTACCGCAATTTTTGCAGGCGGAATTTTATTTTCTCAGGAAGTAGATGAACTAGATGAAATTTCGCTTCCAGATGTTTCAACTGTAATTTCTGGTGGCGCTCCAAAAGTCGGAAAAAGCGCAATTTCAAATTTTTCAGATGTGCTTCCTTCCTCAGATTCTGGAACTGAAGATTTTATTCCGCGGCTTCCAGAAACTTCTGACACAGGAACTTTGAACAGCGACGCGGTTCTAAAAACTTCCACTGAAAAATCGATTTATGTTGAGGGACTTGCGGGCGGCGGATATCCGGGATTTATAGCAGGAAACTTTAAAATCTACCGCGAGACCGGCTTGAGCCCTTTTGTTGTGGAATTCGGGCACGAGTCGGCAAACGGATATTCCGGCAGAAATTTAATTTCGGCTTATTCTGACAGAAACACGTTTATTTCCGCGGATAAAGTATTTAAAACTGAAAATCTTAAAATCGACATAAACGGACGTTTTGAGGCGACAGACAACGGACTTCAGAATAAATTTGAAAATATCAGCAACGTCACAAAAGAAAATCTTGGCGCAGGATTCGGACTTGAAAAAGAAATTCCGCACGGAATGGAACTTGGTTTTTCAGCGCTTGGCGACTGGTACAAAAGGTATTCAACAATCACTGGAACTCCGGCCGTAAAAATAGAAGATTATGCAAAAAATGTCGGACTGGTTTATTTGGATCCTGAAATTTATTTTTTGTGGCAGGGAAACGGCTTTTCATTGAAGACGACAGCGGCTTATGGACTTGAATATGACACAAAAAATTCTTTTGAAGAAAGCCGGGCTTCTAACCGCGGAGATTTTTCTTTTGATTTCGGCTGGAAAAACGAGATCTTAAATGTTTTCTCTTCGGTTGGCGTTGTTGTTGGAAATCATATTGGCGACAATTCTGTGGTTGTGCCTTTTGAAGCCGGCGTGGATTTTGGCTTTGCTTCTGGAATTTCTTCCCGGAAAATAAAAATCGGTGTAAAGGGCGGACTTGATTCGTTCCGTTCAAAAATCAGCAATTCGGAAAAAAATTATCTTTTTGCTGTGGCGCAAATTCTTCCGGAAGAAACAAGCGACTGGTTCGGAACAGCGCAAATGGTTCTTCCTATAAAAGACAGGTTCACTTTGACTGTCCAGAGTGAATTCAGAAAATCTGCGCTTGGAAACGGCGTCTTTATGCCGGACTATAAAACTAAAAAAGAATTGAATGAACTTTTTGGTCAATATGTTTTTGTACAGGATGAATTGACTCAGTTCAATACGGATTTTGATTTTTCAGTGCGACTTGGAAAAGTGAATCTTTCCGCTGACTGGAAATCTTACTGGGCGGATGTTCCTGCCGCAGAATCAAATCATTTTGTGAGCGCGAATATTTCTTTCCAGGACGAAAAAGCAAAATTCGGTTTTGATGGAAAAATCGGAATGTCTCTTGACTCTGATTACGACGGCACTCCAGAAATTGATTTTGAGGCGTTTTTCAGGTTAACACCGGCGGTCAGACTTGCGGTTTCTGCGGATGATGTTGTAAAATTAATAACAAGCGGAGAAAGAAAATATGCAGGCAGCGAATATATTTCGCGAAGCGGAACTGCCTCTGTCCTTGTTAAATTTT
>DLKK01000118.1:0-16131 GCA_002478955.1 Treponema sp. UBA7590 | reverse complement strand
TATTAGGGAGACAATATGTTTGGTGCTTTAAAAGCCGGCGGTATTCTTATGCTGCCAATAATTCTTTGTGGAATTTTTGCAACTTTTATAATTGTTGAACGATGTTATTATTTTTATGTCACAAAAAAACGCGACATAAAACTTATGTTTGACTTGAAGAATTCAATTTCAAAAGCTGATTATGTTGCTGCGGAAAACGCTTGTTCGGAAGCAGATACGCCGACTGCCCAAGTTGTAAAAAAAGCGCTTGAATGCCGCTCCTGGCCGGAAAAAGATTTAAAGGAAACTGTAGAGGCCGAAATGTCAGCGGTTGTTCCCCGTTACGAGCATTTTCTTACGCCACTTGGGACAATCGCAAATATTTCAACATTGCTTGGACTTTTGGGAACAGTAACCGGAAATATCAAGGCGTTTGGTGTTCTTGGAGCTGGCGGAACAATGGGCGATCCTGCGCTGCTGGCTGGCGCTATCGGTGAGGCATTGGTAACAACAGTTGCCGGGCTTGTGGTTTCAATTCCTGCGTTGATTTTCTACAATTATTTTGTAAGCCGTGTTAATCGTCGCATTGCAGAAATGGAATCAAATGTAACAAATATTGTCATAAGACTTTCAGGACGCGTAAAATAATGAGATTAAGAGCAAGACGAAAAAACATTCATGCCACAGTTGATATGACTCCGATGATTGATGTTGTTTTTCAGCTTATAATTTTCTTTCTTGTTTCTACAACTTTTGCGGTTTTGCCCGGCATAAATTTAAATCTTCCGGAAAGTTCAACCGCGGAAAGCACGTCGAATCTGGGAATCACAATTACCTGCGAAAAAAACGGGAATTTGTACTTCAATGACAAAAAAGTCTCATTCAAATCACTTGGGGACGAACTTTCAAAATTCGACACAAAAAAGACAAAAAAAGCTGAATTTCCTATTACAATTGAAGCAGACGATTTGGTCACAAACGGAACAATCGTAAAATTGTTCGATGTTATTCGCCAAAACGGTTATGCTTCAATAAATTTGCGGACAACTGACAAAAAATAATGCAGATAAAAAATCAGATTGAAAAATTCATAAGAATCAACTCAGATGATAAGACGCAAACCCAGGCGATGCGGCTTGCGCTTTTATTCACGCTGATAATCTGGATGATTCTTTTTGTGATTCTTGCGATTTCGCCAGGCTGGAACCAGAAGAAAAAATACAAGACCGTTCAGATTACGCTTGCACCGCTTGAAAAAACAAAACCGGAAGAAAAAATCAAGCCGGAGCAGAAAATTGCTGAAAAAGCAAAAACTTCTGACGTACAAAAACAGGCTGAAAATTCAAAAAGATCTGAAAGTGTAAAGCAGACTCAAACTGAAAAAAAATCGCAGGATTCAAAACCTAAAACTTCTGAAACTCAGAAAGCTCCTTCAAATTCTGCGCCGAAAAAAACAGAAAATTCCCAGAGTGCGCAAAAAAAAGCCGAGACTTCAGCAAAGCCTGCTGCCTCTGAACCAAAAAAAGCGAATATAAAATATGCAAAATCCATTGACGAGCTTTTGGAGGAACAGAATTCTGTCTCAAAAAGCAGGAATTTTGACTGGGACAGCATGGATTTTGCGGAAAACACAAATTCTTCTGGCACTGGAAAAAATAATTCCGCGCAGAATACCCAAAAGCTGAATTCTTCGGCCGCGCTAAGCGGAACTGCCGGAACAAGAACGGATGCAGGCGGAGCGGTTTCCTCTGAAAATCAGAAAACTTCTGCAGGAACAAACGCATCTTCTTCAACTTTGGCACAGCTTGGTGAACTTTCTAAAACCGAATATTCTTCTGTTGCCGCTGCTGGTCTGGATTCTGTTGCAAAAGGAATCAATCAGCATTTGAACGGAAAATATTCAATTTCAATGGCGGACGGTTCTCCTAGAATTCTGGTTTTTCCGGCTGAACCGCGTCTTAAAATCTCTGAGGAAAACTCAAAGACAATTGACAGCACACGGAATTTGACGATAACACTAAAAATTCTTGCGGACGGAACAGTTCCTCTTGGTGGCGTATCTTTTTCGCCGGCTTCCGCAATAGACAGCTCTGTCCGCTCGGAATTGGCGGCGCAAATTCAAACCTGGCGTTTTTCAAGCGCGGCTACAGATGGACAGGCTAGCTTCTACTATAGTATTATAAAACGTTGATTCAAATATGGGGGATATGTGAACGTAAAGAATCTTGGGGAAATTGAAGCAATTGCATTCGATATTGATGGAACAATTTATCCGCAGTGGAAAATTCATCTGATTGCGTTTTTTCATTACATTTGCCATTCGATTTTCTTTCTTCATTATGGGCTTGTGCGACATGAACTGCACGGTTTGGAGCAGACTCCGGACTTTAATAAAATTCAAACTGAAAAAATGGCTGAACATCTTCATTGTTCGTATGAAAAAGCAGAAGAGAAACTAAAAAAAATCGTCTATCATGGTCTGGAAAAATATTTTAAAAGAATTTCCTGCTACAAAGATTGCGTTGAAACGGTCAGAAAATTCAAGGAAGCCGGATTCAAAATTGCTCTTTTGTCTGATTTTCCGCCTGAGCAAAAAGGAGAAATCTGGGGAATAAAAAAATATTGCGATGTCATGCTTGGAACAGAGGCTCTTGGCGCATTGAAACCAGATCCTTTTTCATTCATAAAAATGGCAGAGGAGCTTAAAGTTGCTCCGGATAAAATTCTTTTTGTTGGAAACAGCCGTAAATACGATGTTGCCGGCTCAAAGGCTGCCGGAATGAAAAGCGCGTATCTTCTTGCGTGGCGTTATAGGATTTTCAAGTTTCTTAAGGTAAAAGATGCGGATGTTACTTTTACAAACTATCGTCAATTGCAGGACTTTGTGTTAAACTAAAAATATAACTAACAGAAATGGGTGGGAAAAGAAATGCCGGTTATCACAATTCTTATTGCCGCGGCAATTGCGGCTGGAGTTTCTTACGCTTTGCACTTTTTTGGCGAAGATAATAATAGAAAGGAATCTGTAAAAAAATACGCTGACAAGCGCCAGGCTGAAATTGCCGCTTTTATAAATGAACAGGTAAAACATCTTTCTGACAGCACGGCTTCTCTTGAAACAAAACAGATGCAGGCGGCCGCCGCTATAAAACGCCTTGATTCCCAGATAAAAGAATTCAAGGATGTGGCGGAAAATCTGAAGGATGACACTGACGCGGTAAAAAATATCGAGCAAAAAATAAAGTCATACGATGATGTTTTGCAGGAATTGTTTGACATGACCGAAAAAGTTGAGGAAAATCTTCAGCTTGTAAAAAAAGAATCTTTGATTGTTGACAAATTGAATTCCCGGCTTGGTTTCCAGGACAAGACTCTTTCAGAAATAGAAAAGAGAATTCCGCAGATTTCTTCTGAATTTGCGCAGAAAAACGGCGAGCAGCTGAAAATTCTTGGAAACAGACTTTTGAGCGAATACGATTCCCACGGCGAAAAGCTTAAAAATGATATAAAACAGATTGAAAATAGTGCGCAAAAAGCCCTTTCATCATTTCAGAATGAGATTTCCGCGGTTTACGAGGAAGCTAGCCTGAAAGCTCAGAAACTTGAGGATTTGGCGTTCGAGCAGTTAAGCAAAAAATCGGATGAGCGGAACGATGCCTTTGCCCAGAAATTGGAACAGAAATCTCTGGAGCTGGAAAGCGCACTGGATTCAAAACTTGAAGAAATCACAAAACTGATAGAATCGCGCTCTGATGAAGTTGGAACAGCCGCGGAATCAAAAACTTCCGCCCTGGACAAAAAATACAACGAAATTTATGTTGAGCTTTCTGCGAAATTCAAGCAGCAGACTTCAGAAATGAAGGAAAATCTTGACGTTCAGACGGCAGAAATCCAGCAGACTTACAAAGATTCCACAGAAAATGTGATTTCAAACATCAAAAAAAATCTGCTGGACTTTGACACAAAATGTAAAACTCATATTGATGAGATTTCCGCAAAATATGATGAACGCATGAATGCCCTGAGCGAAAAATATAACAAGCAGCTTGATGGTGCCAGCGGAAAAAGCGATGCCAGAATTGTTGAGCTTCAGCAAAAAATTGCCGCCGCGGAAGAAAAATCCAAGGCTCACATTGATGCTCTGACCGCAAAATATCAGCAGGCGGTCTCAAACATCCGTGAAAAATACGAGAATGCTCTTTCTTCTGTTGACGGAAAAAACAGTCAGCGCGTTGCCGAGCTTGAAAAACAATACGATGATTCTTACGAGCTTGTGAACAAAAAAGTCCAGGATTTGAACACAAAATACGATGAGATAACAGCCGCGCTGAAGCAACAGATTGATTCAATCCAGAAAGTTTATGCGGAAAAGGAAACTGGCGTTAATAATGAGATTTCTGCGAAAATTGATGCAATTTCCACCGAATACAACACGCAGATTTCAGGTTTGCGTTCAAGAATGGAAGATTCAATGGCTTCCTACGAGCAGCTTGCAAAACAGGCGGAAGAAAATATTGACGGTTACAACTCAAAGATTGACCAGAAGATTGAAACTGTAAAAAATCAGCTTGCAAATACGCTTCAGGCAATCAGCAAAAATGTTGAGGAATCTGTCCAGAGCGCGGAAAATACAATTCAGCATGTAAAAGAGGAATGTGCGCTTGCGCTTCAGAAAGCGGGCGAAGTTGAGCCTCAGCTGAACGAAAAAGTACAGACAATCGATGCGCAAATCAATAAATTCAAGGAAGAGTCAAATGCGAAAATCCAGGAACTTAATGTTGTTCTAAAGGAATCCGGCTCAAAAATTGAGCAGATGTGCGAAAAACAGCAGGCTGCGGCACTTTCTGATGTGGACAAGCAACTTTCTTCTTATAAAAAAGACATGGAATACCGGCTTTCAAAGTTGGAAGGAATCGGTGGCCAGATTGACGTTCTTGAAAACAGCCTTAAAAATGCAATGGATGAAGTCAGCCGAAAAACTTTGCATACATTCGATTCTTTTGCGGAAAGTCAGGAACAGAAGCAAAATCAGTTTGCACAGTCGGTAAGCGAGCACAACGAAAAGCTTGAAAACGATATTCAGACGCTTGAAGAGAAAATCGAGGAACTCAAGAAAACCGCGATTGGAAACGTTACTGAACGCCTTGAAGGTTTTGAGGCAAACTTTGACCGCGACCTTAAAACCCGCGGAGACAAAATCAACGACGATTTGGCGACTTGGAAAAACAGTTTCGATGGAAAAATCACAGCATTCACAACTGAATATGAGAACGAGCGGCGCAACATTGAATCTGATTACAACAAAAATCTTCAGGAAAAACTTGCCGCTCTTCAGGCTAAAAGCGATGAGCAGGCGGAACGGCTTTCTTTGGGCATAAAAAAATCTGAGTCAGAAGTTTCTGAGCACATAAACGACATAAAAAGCCTTTTGAATAATTTTGCCTCGGAAATGCAGGCAAAAGTCACAAAAGTTGATGAAGCGTCTGATGAGGCTCTTAATAACGCAATCAACCGTTCCCAGAAAAACATCGGCGAGCAGCTTGAAAAACTCCAGAACCAGATGCTGGATGAACTTAAGGCGTTTGAGGAAGCCGCAAATGGCAAGCAGGAAATCAGCGTTTCCACAATTGATTCGGCTCTTGCGGAATTTAAAACGTGGAAAGTCCAGCTTAAGTCTCAGCTTGACGATTCAAACACGCTTTTTAAGAGTGAGATTGAAAGTTTGCGCGAGCAGGCTGCCCAGAAAATTGAGGACGCAAAAAATTACATTGAAAACGAATATCAGCAGGTTTACAATCAGTCTGAAAAGAAAATCTCCGAGCTTTCGGAACGTGCAGATTCTTCGCTGGAGGAATTTGAGAAGCGTTCAAAGACAATTTCGGCTCAGCTGGAAAAAAATTACGATGTGATGGCAAGCCGCGCGGAAGAGCAGATGAATTCAAAGCTTGCTGATACTTCCAAGAAAATCCAGGAATTCAACGATAAAGTCCAGGAAACTGTTGACAAGGACCGTGCCCATCAGTCGGAACTTGCATTCAGATTGCAGAATTATTCAAGTGAAATGCAGACCCAGATGAGCGAGCTGAAAAAAGAAATGGATTCTGTAAAGACACAGATTTCTGTTTATGAAAAAGCCGAGCAGATGAAAAAATCTCTTGATGAAAAACTTTCGGCTCTTGCTGCGGATTTTGAGCGGATTGAAGGATTCAAGGACGTTGCTGACGATTTGAACAAAGAATACAATCATGTTTTGAGCCTGAAAAATGATGTGGACAAGCAGATTGATGAATTTGACGGTCAAAAGGCTAAAGTTGAATCTATTGGACAGCGCTATGAAAAAATGATTTCGCTAAGCGGACAGATTGATGAAAAAATCCGTGAGCTCAATTCAACTTTTGACGGATTGCAGACGATGGAAGTTCAGGTCAGGGATTTTCAGGATACTCTTTCAACAATTTCAGAGCGTTACGATCGACTTGAGCAGAAAAATGTTGTGATTGACCGCGTTTTAAAGGATGTTGATACTTCCTTTGAAAATTTAAAGGCGATTGAAGACCGCCTCAAGGCTTGTTCACGGCAGGCGGAAACTTTGCCGAAAGAAATTGAGGATGTCCAGAACAATGTTGACGAGCTTCTTAAGAACGGACCGAAAATTGGTGATGCGGCTGCCAAATTGAACAGCTTGCAGGAAATTCTGAACGAAACTGAGCAGCGGCTTGAGGAAATCAATTCAGCGCGCAACGGCGTTGGAAGAATTGAGGAACGACTCACAAAGATGGACAAGGATTTGGATGGAAAGCTGAAGCTTGTTCAGGCAATGGTAAATACTGATGTCCAGAAAAATCCGGACAAGAACAACCAGTTTATTTCACCGCAGGAACGCGAGCAGGTAAAAAATCTTGCACGCCAGGGATGGACGGTTGCTCAAATGGCACGTGCGCTGAACAGAACACAGGGAGAAATAAATCTTATTCTGGAACTTCCATCTGATTTGTAAATCGGGGCGTTGTACGTAAATTATTGAGTTTGCAAATCGGGGCGTTGCGGGGTGTCCCCGCACGGTGGGTAGGGCGCAACGAAGTGCGACCGTAGGGCGGGTGCCGCCCTTTTTTATTTTAAAATTATTTTCTTTGTGAGAACGGATTTATGCTTTATAATTGTTTTTATGAAGAAAATTAAATTTGTTTTTGCCGCGGTTTTTTGTGCTTTAAATTGTGGCGTTTTTGCTCAGACTAGAAGTTCAATTCAGGATGGCGCGATTTTGCATGCCTGGTGCTGGTCGTTCAAGACAATTGAAGAAAATATGGATAAGATTGCCGCTGCTGGATTTTCGGCGGTTCAGACTTCGCCGGCAAATACTTGCCTTGTTGGTGATTACGGCGGAATGGAAATCTACAGCGAAGATTTGAACGGAAAATGGTATTATCATTATCAGCCGACTGACTGGAAAATTGGAAATTACCAGCTTGGAACGCGCGAAGATTTTATTTCAATGAACAAGAAGGCGGAGGAATATGGGATTGGCGTTATTGTTGACGTTTTGCCGAATCATACGACTCCGCGGCTAAAAGAGATTTCAAAAGATTTGATTGATGCTGTTGGCGGACTTGATAAACTTTACCATAAAAACAATGATCATGGAATCCGTAGCTATGAGGACAGGCTTGAATGCACAACGGCTCAGATGGGCGGATTGCCTGATGTGAACACTGAAAACCCTGATTTTCAGGCTTATTACATGAAATATGTGAACGATTTGATTGATTGCGGAGCGGACGGATTCCGTTATGACACTGCAAAACATATCGGTTTGCCGGACGACCCGAAAGACCCTTATGCAAAAGTGAACAATTTTTGGCCGATTTTTCTTGGAAAAGAACCTGTGAAGGGCGAGTTTATGCACAAGAACAGCGACGAGCTTTTTATTTATGGGGAGGTTCTTCAGGGCGGAAATTCCCGCGAGGATGCTTACGGAAAACTTATGCCTGTTACGGCGAGCAATTACGGTTCAATTGTCCGTTCTGCGCTTGCAAGTTCAAAATTCAGCGCAAAAGGATTAAAAAACTGGCAGCATCCGGCGGCTCCAAAGAATATTGTGACTTGGGTTGAAAGCCACGATACTTATGCGAACCACGGAGAATCGGCGTATTTGACAAACGCACAGCTTAGGATGGGATGGGCGCTTATTGCGGCAAGGGCTGGTGGAACTCCGCTGTTTTTTAGCCGTCCGCAGGGAAAAGAGGCAACTCAGTTTCCGGGGGCATCAAAAATCGGGGATATTGGAAATGATGAATTCATGAGTCCTGAAGTTGTCGCAGTGAACAAATTCCGCACGGCAATGGTCGGCGAGCCGGAAGAACTTGTGAACAATGGAAAAGATGTTTCTGTGCTTGGAATAAAGCGTGGTGAAAAGGGAATCGTGTTGATTAATTCAAATAAAAAGTCCGCGAAAATTGAAATTCCGGTTGCCTTTGCAGATGGAAATTACATTGACAAAGCTAACGGCAAGAAATTCACTGTAGAGAATGGAATTTTGAAAGGCAAAATGGGAAAAGAGTCAGTCTGCGTGCTTTACTGATGATTATTTAGAAAGCAGGCAAGTTGCCCACGCTTCTATTGCATTTCCAGAACCGACGGAATCTAGTTTTTCGCCGGTTTTTGCTTTTACGAATATTTTTTCCGTTTCAACGTTTAAGGCGTTTGCAATATTTTGGATTACTTTTTGCCGTTGCGGAAGGAATTTTGGTTTTTCTAGTTTTACAACACAGTCAAGGTTTTCAAGTTGCCAGCCATTTTCACGGACTTTCTGCCAGATTATTTTTAAAAGCTCGATAGAATTTGCGTCCTTCCATTTTTTGTCTTCCGGAGGAAAAAAACTTCCGATGTCTCCAAGCGCGCTTGCCCCAAGAAGAGCATCTGTGATTGCGTGCAGAAGCGCGTCTCCGTCTGAATGTCCGTCTTCTCCTTTTTCAAAAGGAAATTCCACGCCACCGATAATAAGTTTTCTGCCTTCAACAAGCCTGTGCAAATCGTAACCTAAGCCGATTTTTATTGAATTCATAGTCTGTTTTCCAAAATTATAGTCACCTGCATAAGTGATTTTTTTATTGCATGAATCGCCTTGAATCACTTTGACTGCGCCGGAATATTTTCCCCAGATTTCGGTGTCATCCGTGTATTCTTTTTCATCTTTTTCCGCAAGTTCATGTGCCTTTAAAAGTTCTTGAAGCCTGAATCCCTGTGGAGTCTGGACAGCTGTCATCTGGGAACGCAAAAGATGTTTTTCAATGAATCCGTCTTTGTCCAGCATTTTCTGGGTATCAACCGGAGTGATTCCCGGAACTGCGGCTCCCCATTTTTCTGTTGCATCCAGCGTATCTTTTATTATTTTTTCTGATACAAAGGGGCGCGCGCCGTCGTGGATTAATACAAAATCTGAATCTGGTTTTAGTCCGGCGATTTTCTTTAGCGCATTGAAAACGCTTTTTTGTCTGGTGGAGCCACCTTCTACAAAAATCAGTTTTGTTTCTGAAAGTTTATTTTTTATTGATTTGTCTGAAAATAGAGCTTTTTCTGCTTCCGCCAAGCCATTTTCTGGAATTGTGATTGCCAGAATTTCAACTCTGACGGAATTCAGAAATTTATTTACGGCTTCTGAAAGAACTGTGCCATTGTTCAATGGAAGATATTCTTTTTTTGTGGAACCGCCCATTCTTGTGGAAGAACCGGCGGCACAAATTACAACGTTTACTCCGGAAGAATTATTCTTCGTCGTCATCGCCAAAATCTTCTTCTGAATCGATTTCGTCTGATGAATCTTCATCTGAATCATCATCTTCCTCATCGTCATCATCGCGTTTATTTTTCTTTGAAGAAACGTCATCCATCAAATCATCGTCTTCATCGTCAAAATCTTCGATAATGTGCTTGATTTTTGGAGTTGCTCCAGGCGGTTCAAGCTTTACGTGTATCATTGACTCAACTTCTTTTTCTGAAATTCCCATAGCTATTGAAATTTCATCTTCAAGAAGTTTTTTTGCCTGGTCATAAAGTTTTCGTTCCAGAATAGGAAGCTCTTTTACTTTTGAGCGGTTGTAAAGACAGCGCACGATTGCCGCAATATCCGCAATTGTTCCTTTTTTCAAGAGATCAAGATTCATCTGGTAGCGCAATTTCCAGTCTGAGGTGATTGGCTCAAAATCATCTGAAAGTGAATTCAGCGCTTTTTCAGCTTCTTCTGCACCAACAATCGGCCGGATTCCCAGTTCTTCGGCTTTTTCAATCGGAACAAGAACAACCATATCAGAAACTTCAATGTAAATTTTGTAGTACGTCATAGTTGTGCCACGGAAATTCTTTTCAAAAATCTCCGTGATTAAGCCAACGCCCTGACTTGGATAAACGACTTTCTCGTCAATGCTAAACTTTGTGTTACTCATATTTTTGAATTATATCACATTTTTCATAAATTTTCAATTTTCTTCATTTTGATTGTATAAAAACGCGGAATATTCTATTATAAGTAACCTACCTTTTTTAATTTTATATTTATTGGGAAAAAATGAGTAACGAAAACGAAATTTTAGACGATGAAATTGTACCAATCGAATCACAGGCTGAAAATCCAGACGAGATTGAAAATCAGAATGAATTGAATGCAGAATCAGATGCAGATATTTCTTTTGAAGATTTAGGACTTGATGAACCGACTCTTGTGGCTGTAGAAAAAAAAGGATTTAAAGTTCCTTCGCCAATTCAGGTTTTGGCAATTCCGCGGCTTTTGAACGGCGATGCAAATATTATTGCGCGTGCCAGAACCGGTACTGGAAAAACGGCGGCTTTCGGGCTTCCAATCATTCAGAAATTGCGTGGCTCAACAGGAACTGTAAAGGCTCTTGTTCTTGAGCCGACCCGCGAGCTTGCAATCCAGACTTGCACAGAGCTTCAGTCTTTTACAGAAGGAAAATCTCCGCGCTCATGCGTTCTTTACGGCGGCGCTTCTTATTCAACCCAGATTAGGGATTTGAAGAAAGGCGTTGAGATTGTAGTTGGAACGCCTGGACGAATACAGGATCATCTGGAACGAAAAACCCTTGACATCAGTAAAATTGATTATTTTATCCTTGATGAAGGCGATGAAATGCTCGATATGGGCTTCATTGATGATATTGAGGAGATTTTCAGACAGGCAAATCCTGATGCAAGAATTCTTCTGTTCAGCGCGACAATGCCAGCTCCAATCTTAAAGATTGCCGGTGAATTCATGGGCGATTACGAGATTGTTGAAGAAGAAGGCGTTGTTGATGAACCTTTGCTGATTGACCAGAAATATTGGCTTGTCCGCGAAGGTGACAAGGTTGAGGCGCTTGTGCGTCTTATTGATTTTGCGGATGATTTTTACGGAATCGTGTTTACACAGACAAAACATGACGCAGACAATGTAACCCGCGCGCTTGATGAGAAAGGCTATGAGGTTGCTGCTTTGCACGGTGACATTGCCCAGGCGCAGCGTGAAAAAATTATCGCACGTTTCAAGACAAAAAAGACAAGAATTCTTGTTGCTACCGATGTTGCTGCCCGCGGAATTGATATTAAAAATCTTAATTACGTTGTGAACTATTCGCTTCCTTTTGATGGAGCAACTTATGTCCACAGAATAGGCCGAACAGGAAGAGCCGGAAAAGAAGGTGTTGCTGTTACTTTTGTTGCACCTCAGGAAACCCGAAAACTTGGATTCCTTCAGCGTGCTGTAAGAAAAGCCAGCAAAGGTGAAATGAAGGAAGAGAAAATTCCTTCTGTAGAAGAAGTTCTTGAGAAAAAACGTGGCCGTATTTTTGGAGAATTAAAGGAAAAACTTGGTCTTGTTGGCGAAGAACCTAATCTTGTGAAAGCTTCTGAAGAGTTTGAGAATATGGCGGCGGAACTTACGGCAAATAACGACGCAAATTCTGTTCTGGCTTCAGTTCTTTCAGTTCTTTACGGAGAAAAACTGAACAAGTCCCGCTACGGAAAAATCACCCAGCAGGGAAGTATCGCAAATCAGACTCGTCTTTACATTCAGATTGGACGCAGGGATGGATATAATCCACGTTCTGTTGCGGATTACTTTAGCAAAATGCTTGATATTCCTGGCAGACTTGTTGACAGGATTGATATTTCTTCAAACTTCACGCTTGTCTCATTGCCAAAAGAAGCTGCAAAACGCGCGTTGGAGCTGGCAAAAGAAAATCAGAATGTTCCACACATGCACGTTGATGTAAAGGAAAGCGATTCTGATTTTGGCGGTGGTCGTGGCGGACGCGGACGTGGCCGGGGAGGATTTGGCGGCTCAAGGCATCATGGCGGAAGAGGCCGTGAGCGCGACAGAAAATTTGAGGATGGCGGAAGGCGCGAGGAACGCGGTGAAAACCGACGTCGTTCAAGACCTAATGTCCATAACCAGACAGAACGTTCTGTTCGCGCAGGTTCTGCAGGACTTTACAAACAGAAGAAAAACGGAAAGGCAGAACGCTTCTAGTTATTTCTTGTAATTACTTAACCAGCTGAAAATTGGTGCTTGCCAGTTTTCAGCTTTTTTATAGTCCTTCATCAGACCTTTGTACATTTTCTTCATGTATTCATGGATTTCCTGTACATCAGAAGGAAAAATATCCGTTGAATCCTGAAAAAGTTTTTCTGTGAAATTTTCAGCATCTTTTTCAGAAAAAAAGTTCTTTTCATTTATCGTTGTAAGAAAATAAAGTGCCGCAGTTACACAGTTTATGCTGTGTTGTTTTACGTAAAGAACGCTTTCTGAAATTTTTATTGCGCCAAAATAAATTTCATCCAGGATTTCCTGGATTTCGTATTCATTCATTTCTGTGGATTTTAGGATTTTCCGCACAAAAGCCCAGGTGCCTGCAACAATCGCAACATGAAGGCTAGGCACGCACAGAAGATGCGGATCAAAAGCGTGGATAATCATAAAACGTGGCGAGGCAAAGTATTTTGGTCGGTCTGTTGTTGTTAAAGCTTTTGAATAAATAGTTCCGGCTTCCCTGTAAAGCTTTGTGATGAATTTTTCGAATTCAGCAAGCGCATGAACAGCCATTTCCTCGCTGAGTTTGCAGAAAAGGACATCCATCGTTCTTGCGATAAACCAGACAAAATCAAGGTATATTTTTACTTTTGAAGGAACGAATGGAATCTGGCCGTCAAGTTTATGGTCAACATGAACAACCGGAATATGTGAAATCTTGAATTTTTGCTTCTGCTGGATGATAAAAAAGTTCGACATTACAGTTTTCGCGAGAGGCATCAATTCTTTTTTATTTTCCGGGATAACAAACATCCGCTTAAAAGTCTTGAACGCTGAAAAAGATGCGAACGGTTTCTGGGATTTTTTGTTTTTTTTCATAGTTCATTTTCCTGTCGTATAGAATCTAGCCTTCTTAATCTTTCCTTGTCTGGAGTTATGCAAAGATTTTTTTCCTGAGTCGGAATTACAAGCCCTTTTGGACCGTTTTTTGCCCGGCGCAGATATTTTACATGGGTGTAATACAAGTCTGTTTTTCCGGCATTCCGCGCCTTTGAATAATAAACCGCCAGATTTGCCGCATCCAGAAGAATGTCAAGAGGAATAGTTTTTCCCGGACGGTTTTTCACAAAAACATATCCACCTGGAAAATCCCTTACGTGAAACCACATATCCGCACCGCGCACATGATGACGCAATAACTCATCGTTTTCGTTTGCGTCGCGCCCGACCAGAATGTACCATCCGTTCACAGTGTAATCCAGACCAGGATGTTCCTTTTTTTTCTGCTGCTTTGGCGTTGTGTCCTTGCGCAAAAGTTGTTCAATCCGCACAGGATTTTTTTCATTTTTCATTTCCTGATACATTTTTTCAACTTTTTCTATCTTTTTTTGCGCGATTTCAATGTCATGCTTTAAACTTTCAGATCCGGACAAGGCTTTTTTGTATTTCTCATAATATTCTGCGGCGTTTTCCTGCGCATTTTTCTTTGGGTCAACAAGGATGCGTACGGTTTTTCCAGATTCATAATCTTCACATTCAAGAAAATTGGAATTCTTGTTTAAAAGATAACTGAATGAAAGAACCAGGTCGCCATAATGTTTCAGCTGAGTTGCGTTTTCAAATTCGAACTGTTTTTTTTCAAGTTTCTCAAGGGCGGCGGTCATCCGGCTGTGGGTTGCATTGAACCATTTTTCAGCCTGCACAAGAAGCGCTTCCCGCGAAAGGTTCTGCGCATGCTCGCCATACCAGATATCAACTTTCTGGTTGAATGAAAGTTCCGGTTGATTCGGATGAGTCTTTTTGTATTCGTCGGCAATTTCTGAAAAATCACGAACTGGCCATTCTTTTTTTTCGGATTTTTCTTCTGGAATTACAAAAGTTCCACCAGTGATTTCGCCTTTTGCCGGCCGGCGGAACATTGTGTCCAGGATATTATTCTGCGCGTCACAGACAATGACATTTGCTGCGTTGGACCACAACCGTATGTAAATGATGAAAGATTCATCGCCGTGCGCTAAGTCCATCTGGATGATTCTCTGCTGTCCGATTTGCTTTATGCTGACAATTTTTGAGCCTTTTATGCGCGACTTTAAGAATTCCATAAAGCGCAACGGCTTGTCATTTTTTATGATTTTCCGCCTTGTTTCGTTTATTCTGCATGAATTTTGTGCCGTGCATACAAGGATAGTTTTTGCTTCGCCATTTCCATAAAGATAAAAAGCGATTGTGTCGTAGCCAGGCTGAATAATATCCTGAATGAAATATCCATTTATGTTCAGTTCTTCAAGAATTTTGTCGATTTCATTGCAATTTAGTGACATAGCAAAATTATAGCAGAATTCTTTTTCAGTGTGCAAAAAAAATCAAGCAATCCTGCAAAAGACCTTTGAGGAAACTCGACATTCGGGGGGGGGAAAAGCTAGGAAAATTAGACATAAGTATCTAGGTAACTCAGATGCAACTAGCTAGGAAAGTTAGGCACAAGTAGCTAGGTAATTTAGGCATAACTAGCATGGTAAATCAGATACGATTACATGGAATATTAGCATTTGTTTTTGAATGTATTTATTGCATTAATAATGGAAGAAATTTGTTCTGCAGATAATGTTTCAAGAAATGAAATTAGTTCCTTTCTTTCAATTTCAATATTTTTAGAATTTTCAATATGATTTAATGAAAAAGTTTCAGAATCAAAAAAATCAGATGGTGAAATTTCCAGGTATTCGCATATTGCAAAAAATCCTTGAAGCGACGGAAATCTCTTTCCATTTTCAATAAGATTTATGTAATTTACATTTTGTCCGAGCGCAATGCTCATTTCCCGTGCGGAAAGTTTTTTCTTGTTCCGCAAATAGCGAAGTCTGTCTGAAAAATCTTTGCTTTCTTTTGTCAAATTTTCATTTTCTGTGTTCATTATACATACTTTAAGATGTTGATTTTAAAAACTTGCAATCTATAAGATAAAGTTATATACTTATACAATCTAAAAGATTGTATAAATTGAGAGGTGTTTGTATTTTGACTCGTTCAGCCATTCTCTGCGGTTCCGCGCCAGACGGATTCACGCAGAAAAAAATAAACGAAATGCACGATTTTCTCACAAGTGAAGCCGGCAGATTTTGGGCGGAAAAAGAAATAACGATTTTCCCGAATGGCGTTGATGAGGCGATGCTTTCTTTTGTGCTTGAACGGCTCAGAGCGGATAAAACTGAACAAATTCTTCTATATATATGCACTTTATTGCCTGTTGCGGATGAAGATAAGTCTGTCTGGCTGGGCGAGAATGAAGTACGGAAAAGTTTAATTGAATCTTTTTGTGCGGATGGCTGCGGTCAGGTGGTTTATGACTCGTGCAGGGAAATGGTGAGGGAAGAAGAGATGGAAGAGGCTGTAATCTGATTTTTATGAGCAGCAAAGTAGAAGAGTCTCCAAAAAATACACTTTCTCCCAAGTCCCTAAAAAAGAACGCTGCTCTTAACATGACAAAGACTGTCATGTCGCTTGTGTTTCCGCTGATAACTTTTCCGTATGCAAGCCGTGTGCTTGGGCCTGTATATATTGGCAAGGTCAATTTTGCGCAGTCGATTGTAAGCTATTTCTCTTTGATTGCCGCCCTTGGAATCAGCACTTATGCG
>DLKK01000029.1:14175-23968 GCA_002478955.1 Treponema sp. UBA7590 | reverse complement strand
CAATGTATGCCATTCGGAAGCGTTTTCTTTCCGGGTCGGACTTGTACCGCCAGCCCTCAAGCATTGAGAAGCAGAAGATTTGCCAGGGAAGAAGCTGTATTTCTTTTCCGTTCAGGTCGGAAGGCTTGAGCTTCTCCGCGAATGAAAGGACTGTGTCCGCGAATTCCTGATGGTACACAAACTGAAAATCAGCGGAATTCTGTCTTTTAAGGTCTGAAAGAAAACGCTTTATGGCTTTCTTTGTATATATTCCAGCCGTGATTTTTCCGCTCTGGATGTCCGCGCAGTATTTGTTTAGAAGCTCCTTGTAGTCTCTCATTTTCTGTTCCCCAGTAACTGTTGCAGTACATTCTCGTTCTTTGTAATTTCCTGCTCAGTCTTTTTTATGTTAAGGTCATCAAGCCTGATTTTTGAGCGTGCAACCGGGCTTATGTAATATTTTGCGCCGAGCTGGTCAAACTTGTTTGAGAGGCTTATCCATCTTTTTTGGATGGTGTCGTAATCCTCATCAAACGGCGAAGTCTGCAAAAAGACTTCCTGGACTTCACGGAGCTTTTGCAGGCATACGCACAGCTGCTCAATCTGCGGAATGTCAGCGGCGGAAAGAACCCCGATTGAAAGCAAGCCTGATGTAAGTTTCTTCCAGTATTGGCGGCAGTATTTGTCTGTTATGCTTTTCGGACAGCTTACAGATGACGCGTCAAGAATCAGGGAAGTGTCTTTAATTGTCTTGTCTGCCGGGGGATTTGCCTTTTCCCTTGTGGTGTTCAAGGTTCCCCTGAGTGCTTTTAATTCTGTCGGCAGTCTTGGATTCATCTTTTCCCCCTGCAAAATGTAAATCTCTCGCGAAAATTGCCGGGTGTATGGTAAACGCGTTCAAAACGCCACCAAAACACCCCCTACCGGTCAACGCTTTGACCGTTGCTCCTGCCTTGTCTTTATTGAGTGGCAAGACCAGCACAAAGCTTGCAGATTGTTTTCATCCCAGAACAGATCACTGTTTCCACGGTGCGGGATTATATGATCTGTTATCGTTGCCTTTGCTCCGCACCTTGCACAGAACGGATGTTCTTTAAGGAATTGGCGTGAGCGTCTGCGCCATGCGCTAGTGTTGTATAAGCTGTGGTATTCAGCAGATTTTCCTCGTGCCGCACTGTTTTTCCATTCCTCCATGTGCTGCCGTTTTCTTGCCTCTGCGATTATCCGATGTTTTGAGCAGTAATAGCCGCCATCAGATACAATTGCGGAACATCCAGCCCAACCGCACAGTCTAGCTTTCATAATGAGATTCTCCGTGCTTTCTTTCTGTAATAGCTTTCACGATGTTTTGCAAGGCGTCTTTCTCTTTCCTCTGCCGTTTCTGCTGCACATTTGCGCCGGTTATATTCCCTCATGTAAGCCAGCTTTTTTTCATACGAAGACTTGCGTTTATCTTTCCGAACTTCTTCAAGTCTTTTTATGACTTTATTGCGGTCAATCTCTGCAATTGCGCATAACAAGTCCAATCTTTCTGAATATGCGGGGCTTTTGCTCAGCAGGGAAAAATCTTTTTTCTTGATTGCATCCTTTATGCATGCCAATGCCAGCTTTTTATACGCATTTCTTACCGTGTTTTTGTTTTTTGTCTGCATATTTCCCCCAGATAGTCACTAAGTTCCTTGCCGCTGTGGACTACAACAGCAACTCCACCACAGGCTTTTATGTTCGCAATGAACTGTTTCTGTTTTTCAGAAACAACACCGCCCGATTCACGTTTGCACTCAACCGCAAGAAAACGCCCGTCAGGAAGAATCCCAAGGATGTCAGAAACACCTGCGATTGATGAGCGGAAAAAACCGCCGTTCTTAGTCTCAAACGCGCCTGTGTTCTGCCTCCAGCAGAAAATGCCTTTTCGCTTTAGCAGGAACAGACATTCCTTTAGCACTTCCGCCTCTTTTTTCCCTTTTTGCATTACAGTTCCTCATCTGTGTAAGACAGATATTCCTCTAGTCGTTTATGCCTGTAGAGAGCTGCCAAAACCCTCAGGAAAATGTAGCTTGAAGGTGTTTTCATCTTCCAGTTTGGATTCTTCGCATATTGCATGAAAATGTATTCCGTGCAACTCGTGGCCTTGTAGTCCATTTCATCCGGGGACAAATAAAAACCCTTTTTTTTCCGCTCGCAGAAAATCATTCTTCTTGCACATTTTGTAATGCTTTCCCAGAGTGCCAGCTTTATTTTCTCGTTGGTTCTGTCATCAAGAAACTGTTTCTGCAAACCGCCAATAAGTTCATTGTCCTTGACTTTGACCTTGCGTCTTGTTTTTTTTTCAAAGTCAAATTCCAGTTGAATCCAAGCCATTATTTATCTTCAACCCAAGCGTTTTGCCTATATTCAAAGCTCCCTCTGCAATTCTTGCAGAAAAAACTTTTTGTACCCAATCTGTTCAGTTCCGTGATTTTTGCCCCGCAAGAACAGACAGAAGGCAGGGCAACAGCTTTTGTTTTTTTATGCACATCAGGCGGTTTTTCCCCGTCTTTCAGAAAGTTCTCAATGCGGAAATTCGCCGGCAGAAAGTCCTTGAAGTTCTTGAGTTTCACAAACTTTTCAAAGCTGAATTTGCCCCGGAACCACATATTCTCTGAATTTGTCACAGAGACATAGTTTTCACATGCTTTTTCAATGTCTTTCTGCTCCAAGCCGGAGATATTGTCCTGGATGTATTCAATGCCGTTTGCAAAGTCTTTTTCACAGAACTCTTCAAAGTCATTGTTGCAGCATGGCAAGTCAGCCTTACTGAAAGTGTCGAAGATTTTTCTAGGAAAATCAGGGGAGGGGGAGTTTGCCGGAATTTCCTTTTCCCTTTCCCCTTCCATTTCTTCTTCTTCTTCTCCTTCTTCTTCGTTTGTTTGATAGTTGTTTTGGTAGTTGTTTTGACAGTTGTTTTTTTGCTGTGTGTCTGTGTTATTTTCTTTGTCTTTGGCCGCGTTCCTGTTGCCTTTTGGAGCTCCGCCTTTCTTTGTCTTCTCAAACATATCAAGGCTCTTGTCAATGGAAGCCTTTACCGCGGTTATGAAGAGTTTTTCAACCGGTGTGAGGTTTTCAACAAGAATGTTCTCGATTCCGTAGCAGTTCAGAATGTACATGAGCCGTCCATAGACAGCCATATCACCATTTGCGAACTCCTTTGCCGCGGTGTGGTAATTCTCAAACATTGTGTATTTCTTGTTACATTCCATATCTTGCTCCATCAAAAACATCCTTTATCGGATTCTTGCGCTGGCTTGTAAGGTGCCACATTCCGCATTCATGGCAGAAATAGCACCTAATAGGCTTCTTTGAGTGTTTCCGTGAATGTCTGCTTTTTTTTACCGCCCCGGAAGCCCTTTTGTAGGAGAAACAGAGTTTTCCTGTTGCGGGGCAGACATCCCTTGTGTCATCCGTGCCAGACAATTTCTCCATTGAACACATCTATCAGCACCCGGACCCTAAAAGGGGATCTGCTCATCATCTATAGGCTGTTGCGCCGGCGTTTCTGGTGTTATCTCTGGCTGCTCGAAGCCTTCCTTTTTAAGAAGATGACACTGTATGTCCGGTACAATCTCCTGTTTCTTTGACTGCGGATTGTACTTGTAATGGTCAAAGCTCGCCGCACCCACGCGGTTTACCCAGCTCTGCGGATTTGTTTCTGTATACTTGATCCCGAAGCAGTCCATCAGTCTTGAAAGCGACTTGTCAAAATACTGTCCTTCCACCAGATAATGTTTCAGCTGCTCACCGTTTGAATTCTTGACGTTGCAGGTGACAACAAGCATGCGCTCACCGTTTTTTGTTGTCGTTTCCTCCACCTTCTTTATGCACATAAGGTTCACGCCCTCTGAGCAGTCGAAAACCGGTTTGCCTTCCTCATAGGAAAAATTGTTAAGCCAGCTCATGTTTTCCCCCTTAGAATATCTCGTCCGGCACAACTGCCGTTGTCTGTGTTGTCTTTGGTGTTGCTGTCTCCGCGGATTTCAGCTGTTCTTCCGGCGGTGTTATGTTCCGTATTTCCGGGGCTGTCTCCGCCTCTATCTCGTCAGGTGAATATATTCCGGCAAGGACATCAGGGAACGCGTCACGCAACGCATACGAAAGCGCACGGTGCTTCAGCATGCGCGCCGGGTAGTTCTTCCAGTTGTCCTTTTTGTCTAGCCCTGCCTTCTGTGCCATCTCCATTGTGAATACACCGCGCACGTCTTCCTTGTAGTTCGCGTTTATGCGGTGCACGATACATTCAGCCCGCTTGTCATCCTGGCACACCCACTCAACGCCGCCATATTCCTTTGCGTGGCGTACAATGGCGTGCATTATGTCAGCTCCAAGTGTCGGCTTTCCGTTCACAACAGAAATGTTGTTCACGCTCACCATTGGTGACAGTCCAAGCTCAAAGCCGTACTGCAATGCGACGCAGACCTTTTCCGCTGTGTCCATGCTTTTTGGCATTAAGCCGGACTGTACAAGAATCTTGCTCATCTGGTAACGGTTGTTGAATGTGGCAGGCATCATTGTTGACGCTGTTATCTCCGCAACCTCTTTTTTTTCTTCTTCCATTTTTTTCTTTCCTTTTTTGTTGCCGGGACAAGCCCGGCAGATTGAAGTTATGCGATTACAAAGCGGGGACGGACAAAATTGTACGCATCGCTCGCGTAGCCGTAGCCGGAATAGCCATCGTCGTCCGCAACACAGAAACTCGCCGCAGACGCCGCTTTACAAGGTGTCTTTAGCCAGTACCAAATTGTATGGTCTTCATCTTTAACAAATGCGATTCTGTTTTTTCCGTTCCTGAAGAATGGAAGCTGGTTATCCCCGGATAACTCATCTTTTGACAGCAAGGAGATTTCCGAGACTGGAATCCCGGCTTTTTCCATAGCGGGCGCAAATGCTTGTTCAAGGTATGCGCAGAGCTGTGTGTCTTTCCATTCTTTCTCGTTGTTGTTGTCAATGGCAGATTCAAAAAGGCCGTGGTTAAAGACCAGATACAGTTTTCCGTCCTTTATGTCATATACAGTCGCCACGTCTTTTATAGTCTGAGTGTCAAAGCTCATTGTGTTTTTCCCGCCCATTATTGTTTCTGGAACAGAGAATTCAGGAAGAACCACAGAATCCCCGATTCTTACGTTCTCCCTATTCTTTAGAAGCCCCGGAAGCGTGTATGTCTTTTTCACGTCCACAATTCCAAGCTCGTGCTCTGTCCTGATTCTGTAGCCACGTCCGCGCACCGGCAGAACGATATTTACGTTCTTTATGAATACTTTTCCCATTTTTAAGCCCCCAAGATACAGATTCTGAAAAAACTTATGAAAGTCATAAGCGCGACCACAACCGCGACACCTGCTATATAGTCAGCCGTCTCGAGTTCCCTTGTCACATGCCAGATGTCTCTTCTCTGATTAAGAATCCGGCGGTTTTCTTTTCTTGCAACCTTTCTCATTGTTTCCCCCTGTAAAGGTTTGCCGTCTGTCCGGCTTGCCAAGCGTCTTTCCGCTTTGCCGCTATAAATCCATCCCTTAGCGGAATTATTCACCACACAAACCAAGCCCGAACGCCAGGATGTCAGATTCCTCAACGTGGAAATACTTCGCGAGCTTCTGGAGCACCTTGTCCGTTGTCGGGAAGCTCTCGCCGTTCGCAAGCCTGTCCATCTGCCTCTGCGATATTCCGGTGAACAGCGCGACCTTTTTGGTGTTCGCGCCTGTCCGCTCCATCATTATGGAAAGCCCTTTTCCAAATACTTCTTTTGCCGTCATATTCACCTCCATAGACCCTAAAAAGGGCGGAACCGGCTTGTAGTCTTAGCCGGAACCGCCCAGGGGAAGCACCCCCATCCCGCGTATGGATACGGAACGGGTAGGAAAGACTACTAGACCCATCCGTTCCGTATCTCGTCAGAGTGTCCTGAGAAAATCCAGAAGCTCCGACTTTATGAAAAGCAGTTTCTTGCCCAAGTGATGGCAAGGTATCTTTTTTCTGCCTGTAAGCTTGTAAAGGAACACCGGCGTTACTTTAAGGAAGTCCGCCGCCTCCTTTACAGTGAACACCTCTTCGGTGAAGCACGGCTGGCTTGTAGCCGCGCCCAAAAATTCTTCCATATCCATATTGTGATTTCCCCTTGTTTCTAAATTCCGCTGTCAAGCGGAATTTATTGATACTATAGTATCAATGCGAAACTTTAATCGCTTAAATAAGCGGTATATCTTTACGTTATCGTGTAATTAAAAATATGTCAAATAAAAAATGCTTAATTAAACGATTTTTTTAGTTTTTTGTAAAATATTAGGCTTTTTTTGCCGATTTATTGTCTAGGGAAAAACAAAAATGAGTGAATTTACTACAAGACTTGATAATTTATTAAATGAAAAAAAAATAAAACGTTCTGATTTGTGCCGGGCAACAGGCATTTCAGAATCTTCTGTAAGAAGCTGGGGAAAACAAAATTCAATCCCGAACGCGGAATATGCGATAAAGGTTGCGCATTTTTTCGGTGTGTCCGTTGAATGGCTCATAAACGGCGACAATGAGGACGGAGGCGTAAAGCTGGTTCTTGCCCCGGAAGAAAGGGAGCTTATAGAGATTTTCCGCCGGCTCACAAGCGAGCAGAAGCAGTTCATCCTTAGCAACGCAAGGTTCATAATGGAGCAGAAAGGCAGCCTTGACACGCGTGTGTAGCCAAATGCGTAGGCTAAAAAGACGTGTGTTGCCAGAATTGTAGCCAAATGAAAATGGAACTGATACTTATGTATAGTATTTTGTATAGAACAATAGGTTGTATGTTTAGTGCAATATAAAGGGAAATAAAAAAAATGTTTGATATACCTTCAACTTTTAACGAATACGAAATAAACCGCACAGTTCTTTGGGGAAGGGGCGAAAACCCTGATTTTCAGCTTGATATTACGGCAATTCTCTTGAACCGCAGCGGAAGCCATTTAAAAACTCAGATTTTTGACAGCCTGATTCAATGCGGATTCAGGTCAGTTGTTTCTGTTGAGCCGGATTCTGAAAGTTTCAATATTGAAGAAATTTCGCGCCGTTATCCTTCAGTGAAATTTATTATTCCGCGAGAGGCTTCTTCTGAAGGCAGCCTTATAAATGCGTGTATTTCAGAGTTTGACTCAAAATATTTTATTGTTTTAAGGGATTGTTTCAATATTCCAAAAGGTTTTCTTACAAAAAATCTTGCGGAAAACATCCTGAAGGGCAATAATTTCTGCGTTGTCCCGCGGCTTGTTGACAAAGATGGAATTTCGATTATCGTGAATTTTATTCCGGAGGCGCATAAAGGAAAATTTTTTATAAAACCGGAGCAGTCAGTCCTTGATGGAATGGCGACTCTTTATCCTTTTGATTTTGTTGGAATTTATAACCGTGAAAAATTCATAAATCTTGGAGGATTTGATTACACAATTTCTTCATCTTATTGGCAGAACGTTGATCTTGCTTTGCGGGCTTGGCTTTGGGGAGAAAAAATTTCAATAACTACAAAATTCCACATTTCATACACAGAGGATATTCCGCTTGAAAAAAGTGCGCCGGACATGTCGTACATCCGTTTTTACTTGAAGAATGTTCTTCCTAAATTCCGGGATGACCACGGAGCTGTAAGTCGTTTTTCGTTTCCGGGATTTTATTTCAAGAGCAAATGTGGTATTTTCGAGGCGTTGAGCCAGTTTAACGAAGCTTTTCAATGGGTTAAAAAAAATCAATTCAGATTTAAAAAAGATATGCAATACTTAATAGAAAACTGGACGAATCTAAATGAAGAATAAAAATATTCAGGACCTGGCGGTAATAATTCAGTGCAGAATCTCTTCCTCAAGACTTCCCGGCAAGGCGTTAAAGAAACTTGGCGGAAAAACTGTCTTTGAATGGACAATGGATTCAATGAAAAAAATTGAAGCCGGAAATTACGTTGTTGTAACCGATGATGATTCCTTCCCGAAACTTCAGCCGCTTGCGCTTCTGCATGGATGGAAAATCATAAAAGGTCCGCTTGAGGATGTTCTGGAACGTTTTTGCATCGCGATTAGAAAAATCGGGTGCAAGACGGTTCTTCGTGCGACCGCGGACAATCCTTTTCTTTTCTATGAGGCGGCTCAGGCACTTGTAGGCGAATATTTTAAGCAGAATCAGATTCAGAAATGCGACTATATGACTTGGACAGGACTTCCGCACGGAAGTGGTGTTGAGATTTTTGATGCGGAGTCTCTTTTGAAAGCTGCCACAGAAACAAATGACCCTTACGACCATGAACATGTCGGGCCGGCTCTGTATAACCACAAGACAAGATTTACGAGTCTTTTTTACAAAGCACCTTCGCGTTTTTATTTTCCTGAATTCCGCACAACAATCGATACTCCTTCAGATTACAGAAGAGCAGTTTCTGTTGTCTCAAAACTTTCAGCCGGAAAAGCTCCTTCATCTCCGTATACAACCGAGGAAATAATTTCTGCTGTCTCTGACCCGGATGTTCACGATACAATCTTGTTTTTTCCAAGCACAAAAAAAGGTCACGGAACAGGACACCTAAGAAGATGCCTTGAAGCCGCGAAAAATTCTGAATGTTTTATATATATTCCGGAAAATCCCGAAATTAAAGAAACGGAAAATATTGTCTCGGAATTTATTGATTCAGGCTTGAACCCGAACCAGATAATCCACACTTTTCCGGAACAGAACGAATTTGCATTGATTGTAGCGGATCTTTTTAAAATGGATTCTGAAACCGCACAGAAACTCCGGGATGTTGCAAATCTTGTGGACATTGACGACGGTGGAGATTTTTATTTTTTCAGCGATTATCTTCTGGATATAATCCCATCTTTTGGAATTTTACGGGAGCCAAATCTCATTGATGAAGGATTCATCGTAAAACCGAAGGCGAAAAAAGCTTGCCGCCCGCAAAAAATTGAGTCAGTTCTCGTTTCTGTCGGCGGTGAAGATCCAGCCGCTCTCTCGCTCCTTGCCGCAAATTATTTTTCCAGCGCCGGAAAAAAAGTCACAGTAATTTCTTCACAAAAAGAAAATCTGCCTGAGATAAAAAACGTTTCTTTTTTACAGCCAGTTTCGTGCCTCCGCGAAAAACTCTGTGAATTCGATCTTGTCGCAACTCATTATGGGCTTACCGCTTTTGAGGCTTTGGCTGCGGGTTGCGCCGTGGTTCTGCTTCCAACTTCAAAACTTCATGAAAATCTTTCAAGAAAATACGGATTTGCAATGCTTTCTGCTGATGAGTTAAAGAATGGATCTTCTCTGCGTTTTTTTGACGACATTGAAAAATTCTTTCCGCAAAAAATAACTGAAAAAATTTGCCGTAAACAAGAATCGCTTTCAGATTTTGTGAAAAAACTTTCGCACGGAAAAAGATATTTTTGTCCGGTCTGCGGAAAAAAACAAAATGTCGATGAGGTTGTCGCGCGGACGCCGGAACGCACTTTCAGAAGATGCGCCGGATGTGGAATTATCTATATTTCGTGGAACAGTTCGCTTCCAATGAAATATGAAAAAGAATATTTTGCGGAACAATACAAAAGACAATATGGAAAAACTTACCTGGAAGACTTTGATTTTATCAAGAAAAACTGCATAAAACGCATCCAGGAAATCAATGGAATGTTAAAACTGAATAGAAATTCCTCTCCGCGGATTCTTGACATCGGTTGCGCCTACGGACCGTTTCTTTCTGCCGCGCAGGAAAATGGCTGGCAAGCCTATGGAACAGATGTCGCAAAAGATGCCGTTGAATATGTGCGGAAAAATCTGCTTCTTCCGGCGGTTG
>DLKK01000029.1:11830-14126 GCA_002478955.1 Treponema sp. UBA7590 | reverse complement strand
GCTTTTCCGGATTTTGACGCGGCCTCAGAATTCGGAATTAACCAGTTTGACGCAGTTTCCATGTGGTTTGTGATTGAACATTTCTCTGATTTAAAATCTGTTCTGGAAAAAGTTTCGTCGCTTGTAAAAAAAGGCGGAATTTTTGCGTTCTCAACACCGTCCGCGGAAGGAATTTCTGGAAAGACAAACACAAAATCATTTTTTGAAAAAAGCCCTTCAGATCATTTTTCTGTGTGGGAACCATCGAAGGCGCGGAAAATTCTTTCAAGATTCGGGTTTTCAGTTGAAAAAATCGTCTCGACCGGCCATCATCCGGAAAGATTCCCGTCTGTAAAAAAACGAGGAGCAAAACAGGGCGGAATAATTTTCAGCACATGCGAAAAAATAAGCCATGTTCTGAAACTTGGCGATACTTGCGAGATTTACTGCAGAAAATTATAACGGATTTAAGAGCAAATTTTGCGCTTTTTCTGGTAGCAGATTTAATTTTTATGTTGAAGTTATAAAACTCGGCATTTGAGCTAAAGGAAAAAAATATGTCAAAACCTTCAATATTGATTTTGGGTGCAGGATTGATGCAACGCCCTGCAATTCTTTCTGCAAAGGAACTTGGATTCAACGCAGTTGTTATTGATGCAAATCCATGTGCAGAATGTGTTTCTCTTGCGGATGAATTTAAAAAAATAGATTTAAAAGACAAAGATGAAATTTTTAATTATGCAAAAGAATTGAAACAAAATTCTGAATTGAAAGGAATTTTCACCGCAGGAACAGATTTTTCAGCTTCAGTTTCGTATGCCGCAGAAAAACTTGGTTTTCCTTGTCATTCTTATGAGTCGGCTCTGAATGCCACCATAAAACCTCGGATGCGTCAATGTTTCGACCGCAACAATGTTCCTTCCCCGAAATTTTTCAGCCTTTCTGGCGCAGAAATAACCGAAGAAAAAATTTTTTCAATAATAGAAAAACTTTCTTTTCCATGCGTTGTAAAACCTGCTGACAATATGGGCGCGCGCGGCTGTCGCATGATCCGTACAAAAGATGAAGCGTGGCAATCTGTAAAAACTGCCGCGGAAAATTCGCGCACTTCAACCGTAATTCTAGAGGAATATATGGAGGGCCCGGAATTTTCAATTGATGCGATTGTTTATGACGGAACTCTTACAATAACGGGTTTTGCGGACCGTCATATTTTTTACAAACCATATTTCATAGAAACCGGGCACACAATGCCTACAAAAATTGATGAAAAAAAACGGCTTGCGCTTATTTCAGCTTTTGCGGACGGAGTTCATGCCTTGGGACTTTCTTGCGGTGCGGCAAAAGCTGACATAAAATTCACAGAAAAAGGTCCTCAGATTGGTGAGATTGCGGCACGGCTTTCCGGCGGATATATGTCTGGCTGGACATTTCCATATTCTTACGGGTTGAACTTGACAAAACAGGCGTTGCTTGTTGCTTCTGGAAACGAACCTTCTGAACTTATTTGTGGCAGAATTCCATTGGAAATTAAAAACGCTGATTTTGCGCTATTTGACTATCCTTCAAAAAATGTAAGCGCAGAACGGGCGTGGATTTCAATTCCCGGAAAACTAAAGTCAATCCAGCTTTGTGCCAAGGATTCCTCAATTCAGGATATTTTTCCGCGTCCTGTAAAAACAGGTGATAAAGTCGATTTTCCGCGCAATAATGTCCAGAAATGCGGTAACATCATCTCAAAGTCAAATTCTTATGATGAGGCGGTTTCTTCCGCTGAACAAGCCGTTTCCCAGATTTTTCTGCGGCTTGAGCCAAAAAATGCGGACACAGATTTTTTTCTTTCTGGAAAAACTCTTCCCGATGAGAAAGGCTTTCCGCCGTCAGCATTCTCGTCATTTGAAAAAATTGAATTCTTGAATCTTTCTGGTAAAATTCCGGCAGATTTTTCAATCCTAAAAGATGCGGAGAATTTTCCGGCGCTCAAAGAATTTCTTTTGCTTCCAGAAAAAGACTGGACGCACCAGAATGCGCTTTGCGTTGCGGAAAAGTTTGACTCAGTCTGCAAAAAACATCCGCCGCTTGAACGTTCAGTTTTCTGGAAAGCATTTTTCAGGGGCGGGTTGCAGGGCGCAATTTATGTTTCAGATTCCAGCCAAGATTCCGAAAAATAAAGTATGAAAAAAGAATTTTTTTTAAAAGCCAGATATTTTCTCATTTCTCTTGCAGTTTTTTGCTTTCCGGTTTTTGCGGAGCAGTATCTTTTGAACGAAAAAGCTTCTGAATCCGGAATGACGCTTTACTGGGACACTCTGACTTC
>DLKK01000029.1:0-11821 GCA_002478955.1 Treponema sp. UBA7590 | reverse complement strand
GGGCACCAAATCTCTTTCCAGGCAGAAAACCCGCTCTGCATGCTAGATAGTTCTGCCCTGATAATCACAGATGCTCCACTCCTGAAAGACGGAAAACTTTTTGTGACGGATGGATTTATCTCGTCCGCGGAAGAATATTTCAAGTCAACAAGTTCCTCAGACGGATTTAAAATCGGTGCAATCCTGATAGATCCAGGGCATGGCGGAAAAGATCCGGGCGCTTCAGGCACATTCAAAGTAAATGGAAAAACGGTGAAAGTCCAGGAAAAAGATGTTGTCCTTTCAATAGGAAAAATGCTTTACTCAAAGCTGAAGGCGGCATACCCAGAAAAACAGATTATAATGACTCGTTACGGCGACACATTCCCGCAGCTAAGCGAACGAACTGATATTGCGAACAGCGTCAAGCTTGAGCCAAAAGAAGCGATTCTTTACGTTTCAATCCATGCGAACGCCTCGCTGAACAAATCTTCAAGCGGATATGAAGTCTGGTATCTTTCCCCTGGTTACAGGCGCACAGTTATTGACAAGTCTGCCGCAGAAGGCGACAAGTCTCTCTTCCCGATTCTGAATTCAATGATGGAGGAAGAATACACAACCGAAAGCATACTTATTGCAAAATTCATAATGGACGGACTCGGCGCGCAGATAGGAAATCTTTCTAAAGCCCGCGGAATAAAGGCCGAGGAATGGTTTGTGGTCCGAAATGCGAATATGCCTAGCGTTCTTATTGAAGTAGGTTTTGTTACAAACGAGAAAGAGGCGCTGAATTTAAATAGCGAGCCTTACTTGCAAAAAACCGCGTTAGGAATTTATAATGGAATAAGCGCATTTGTTACGCACTTTGAAAGATCCAGAGGTTTTATATCTACAAAATGAAAATTCCAAAGTTAGAAAAATCTTCATATTTTATTCTTGTATTTGTTTTTCTTTATTTTTTTGTTTCTCTTATGATCTGGATTGTGAAATTTCCAGGAATCCGCAGAACATTCGTTTTTCAGTCATCCGATTCAGAGAAATTCAGGCTTGAGACACGTTATGAGCCGGTGAATCCGCCTCAGGGAAAATATCATTATTACATAAACGAACTCCTTCTTGGACCGATTTCCGAGCATTGCAAAGGAATTTTCCAGAATGGGACAAAAGTTTTAAGCTGCTCAAGAAAAAATGACACATTGTATGTGAATCTTTCAAAGGAATTGCTTCAGGCAAATGCTTTTGACACAGATTTCAGGGCGCAGATTGATCTTTTTAAGATGAATATAAAAAGAAATTTCTCAAATATTCGGAAAGTGGAAATTTTCATCGATGGAACAACTCCTTTCGGTGACTGATTTATAAAAAAATAGATAATTTGATTTAGCTTTTTGCGTTGACAAAATGAATCTCTTGGAAGATAATATTGTCTATACAAGGCTACATCGAATTATTAAAAGGAGCTTCTTATGAAGAGGACTTTTTCAATTTTGGCAGTTGCTATGCTGCTTGCAGGTGCTAGTGCTTTTGCAGAGGAAAGCACTCTCATCGATTTTACTAAGTTGTCAGCTGACTGTGTCTCAGATGAAAATGGAAACCCGACACAGAATAGCCGCACAGTAATGGATTTCTCTACTTCTGCTGGTGCAACATTTACTGAAGATCAGAAGGGTCTGATGAAAACATCACTTGCACTTCCTGAATGGGAAGTTAGTTTGAATTCTTCAGCTCGCACAGTACAGAGTCTTGGACTTTCTAAAGTAGTTGCGGCTCCGGTAAAGGATAGCGCTCAGGTTCCTTTCGCTGGTAGCGAAGTTATGGGTGTACGAATTGTTTTCCCTGACTGGAATTCAAATGCTTATGCATATATCCGTCCGCCGTTCGAGATTCCTGCTTATGAGCCACTTTCTACTGCTGATGAAAATGGTGTTCGCCAGGAACCAACAGATGAAGAAAAGGCTTCTGGAAAAACACTTTTTGAAGATGATTTTGGTGTTGTAAAAAATGTTGGAACACTCAAGTCTATCAAAGTTACAACAATGGGTATGAACTATCCAGAAGGACTTTATGTTCTTCTTAAGGACAATGATAACGTTGAGCGCAGATATTTCATGGGTTATTTAGGATTTGACGGCTGGCGTGAATTGACATGGAACAATCCGCAGTATATCACAGAAATCCGTAACCGCGAAATCCGTGTATATCCAATCTATCCACGTGGACTTCCTTTTGTAAAGTTCACAGGTTTCCAGATTACACGCGATGCAAATCATATCGGTGGCGACTATATCGGATATTTCAAAGATGTTTCTATCATTTATGACAAAGCTCTTCTTACTTCTGACCGCGACATCGCTGATGAAGATCTTTGGGGAATCATCAATAAGAAAGAATCTGCACGTCAGGCAGATGAAATGTCTCGTTTTGGTAACAAGCAGGTTAATCGCTTCCTTGAAAAATCAAAACAGGCTACAGAAGATCGTTTCTCTTCTAGCTTGAGCGAAGATTCAAACTCTAACGCTCAGTCAACAGGAACAGGTTCTTCTGCTGATGCTAAATAATTTCGGCTAAATGCTGAATATGCCCCTCCAAAAATGGAGGGGTTTTTTATTTGTTAAAATCGTCATTGTGCTTTACAATAAAAGCATGAGCGAAAATACAACTGATAATCTGTACAAAAAAATCCCGTCAAAAAACAAAATAAACGAAATATATTCACGTTATATACCAGTCTTTCAGGCTATAATGGAAAAGATAAAAGTGCGGCTGGAGGTAAACATAAAACTTACATCCCAGCCCACATACAAATCCAGAATAAAAAGCTTTGATTCATATTATAAAAAAGTTTTGCGCCAGCATCCGGAAGAGGCTGTTGAATCTGAAAAACTGGTTTGCCTTACCGATATGATGGGAATCCGCATTATCTGTACTTTTCTAGAAGATATTACGGATGTCCAGGAGCAAATAAAATCTTTGTTTCAGGTTAGGGAAGTTGAAATAAAAGGCGCGTCGCAAAACTACAAAGAATTTGGCTATGAATCAGTTCACGTCCTTGTTGCGGTTCCTGATGAATGCAAGCCGGAGTCGTTTCCAACTGATGTTCAGTTTCCGCAGGAGCTTGTGTGCGAAATACAAATCCGGACGATACTTCAGGATGCATGGGCTGAGGTTGAACATGAACTTATTTATAAGACTGAATTCACTCCTTTTGATATGCCTTTGAAGCGAAAGCTTGCCTCGATGAATGCTTCGTTAAGCCTTGCGGACATTATTTTTCAGGAAATACGCGATTACCAGAAAAAACTTCAGAATGAAATGGTTCAGCGTCGCCAGTCTTTTTATGAGAAAGCAGATGATCTTACAACCGTTGATGGCGAAAAAACTTCTGGAAAGGAAAAAAGTCTAGAACGAATCAACCCTTATGTCCGCGGCACAATTGATGATATGCTTCTTCAGGCAATCCATGCGCATAATTCCGGCGACTTAAAAAATGCTATAATTATTTATACTCAGATTATTGACTCTAAGCCGACTCCGAACAATATTGTGCTTTCTGTGATTTTAAAGCATCGCGGAATGGCATATTTTGCCCAGAATGATTTTGACAATGCGCTTTCTGATTTTAAGAAATCTTTTGACTTTGACCCCAAATCTTTCCGTTCAGCATATTATGTAGGGATTGTTCTTTCCATAAAAAAAGAATACGGCGAAGCTATCAGATGGTTTACAACATCTCTTGAGATAAATGGAATCCAGGGTCACGCATTTTATAGGCGTGCGGTCTCTTATTTTGAAGTGGGCGAATTTGAAAAATCTATGAATGATGTTGTTGCGGCGGAAAAACTGGGATTAGAGGATTCTGGTTTGAATTCCTTGCATGAAAAACTGATTGAAAAATTTGACATGAATATGTGAAAATTCTGCAAAAAACAATATTTTCCAGATTTATGCATAATTTCATTTGACATAATTCTAGGATTTTGATAGAATCTAAAAACAATTTGAACTATGTCTCCTTCGTCTAGTGGTTAGGACATCGGGTTTTCATCCCGACAACAGCAGTTCAATTCTGCTAGGAGATGTAAAAAGCCGAACAAAATGTTCGGCTTTTTTTTTCTAAAAAATTATGGAACACAAGAATATTCAAGATTATTTTACAGAAAATGTAATTTCGCAGATAAAATCTTGCATAAAAAAAACGGATGGAAATGAAGTTTTTTTTGCCGGAAAAATAAACGAAAATGGGGTTGTGGATTCTGTTCTTGCCGCCGCAAACGGCAATTCACATTCTGTGCCGGTGAATTTCTCAGAGGCCAGAAAGTGCCACGTGCTTATTCACAATCATCCGTCTGGAAATCTTGTTCCATCTGATGCTGATATAAATGTTGCGTCAGTGGCTTCCGAGAATACTCAAGGTTTTTATATAATCAATAATGACTGTTCCGAGATTTATGTTGTTGTAAAACCGGTTATTCAAAAAACAATTTCTTATATCGATGTTGAGGAGGCCGGAAACTATATTTCTGATGGCGGACCTCTTGCGGTAGCTTCAATGGATTTTGAGGAACGGCCGGTTCAAATTCAGCTTCTGAAAAAGATTGCAGAGGCATTCAACAAAAAGTCAATCGGAGTTTTTGAGGCTGGAACTGGTGTTGGAAAGTCATATGCGTACCTTATTCCGGCTATTTTGTGGTCGTTGAAAAATCAGGAACGGATTGTTATCTCAACTGGAACAATAAATTTGCAGCAGCAGCTTTGTGAAAAAGATTTGCCTGCTGCCCAGAAAATAATCGGCTCAAAAATAAAGTTTGTTCTTATGAAAGGTCGTCAGAATTTTGTTTGCCGCCGGCGTTTTGCCGATGCTTCTGCGCAACGCGAGCTTTTTGGCGACGATACGGAAATTTTTGACAAACTTTCAGAATGGATTTCAACCACTTCAACAGGAAGCAAAAGCGACATCAGTTTTTTGCCTCCGGATTCAGTCTGGACGCGCATTAATTCAGAAAGTGATGCGTGCATGGGGCTGCGTTGTCCGTTTCATTCAGAATGTTTTGTTATGAAAATGCGAAAAGAGGCTGCCGGCGCAAATATTATAGTTGTAAACCATCATCTGCTTTTTGCTGATATTGAATCCCGTATGCATGGAGCTGGGTATGATGATGTGGCTGTTCTTCCGCCATTTAGGCATGTTATTTTTGACGAGGCCCATGGAATAGAAGCTGCCGCCACAAGTTTTTTCAGCGAAAGTTTTAACCGTTTCAAATTGCTTAAGCAGCTGAACCAGCTTTACCGTAAAAGAAAAAATTCTGAGGCTGGATATTTGTGCACAATCGCAATTCTTTCTAGCAATGAGGATAAAGCCGCATTTGCCTACGAGAAAGTTGAAAAAATAAGGAATGACATTCTGAATCTTGAGACGGCAGCTTTGGATCTTCTTTCTGAAGATTTTACGCTCAGACTTTTTGATGGAAATGCCCGGAATTTTGGGGCGATGATTTCTCTTTGCTCAACATTGGCAAAAAGTATTGATGATTTTGTGGGGCTTTGCCGCGATGTCATGGAAGGCGTGGGTGAAGATGACCGCACAGTTCCTGCTTATTTTGAGACAAAAGTTCTTTTGCGCCGTCTGGAAGATTCTGCGGTTGTTCTGCGTGATTTTTCTGTGTGGGATGAAAAGCGTGACAAGGTTTTTTGGATTACAAAGAGAAACCTTTCAAAGGATTTTGCCGGCAGCGAAATGAATTCTTCTTATGTGATTTTGAATGAAACTCCTCTTGATATTGCCCCGATGATGAATGAAGGCGTCTACGAGCCGATGGAAACAGTTATCTGTACTTCTGCAACGCTGAAGACCGGACGTGATTTTGGATATTGGATGCGGCGTTCAGGAGTTTCTTTTGTGGAAAAAGACAGAGTTGCGTTCGGGGAATTTCCATCTCCTTTTCCGTATGAGAAAAACATGCTTTTTGCAGTTCCGAAGGATGCTCCGTTTCCTGATGAAATAAATTTTCAGGCTTGGATAGAAGCTGCTGTTTCCCGCCTTATAAATGCCGCTGACGGAAGAACCCTTGTGCTTTTTACTTCGTATGAATCGCTCAGAAGCTGCTATAATTCCGCCGTAAGACATTTGAAAGGTTTTGGCGGTGCAATCTACAAGCAAGGCGATGATGATAATGGAAGACTTCTTGAAAATTTCAGGAAAGACATAAAAAGTGTGCTGTTTGCCACGGATTCATTTTGGCAGGGCGTGGATGTTCCTGGCGAATCGCTTTCTCAGGTGATAATCGTGAAGCTGCCGTTTACAGTTCCAAATGATCCGGTTTTTACTGCGCGCGCAGAATCGATTCAGAAAAGAGGCGGAAATTCTTTTATGGAATTGAGTGTTCCGGAAGCAGTTATAAAATTCCGTCAGGGAATAGGCAGGCTTATGCGTCGCAGCACGGACAGGGGAGCTGTAGTTGTCCTGGACAGGCGCATTTACGAAAAAAGATATGGTTCAATCTTCCTTGCGAATGTTCCGCAGTGTAAAAAACTTTACGAGAATCTTGAGAAAATTTGCGACGCATTATCTTCTTTTATCTTTAATTGACAGATGAATTTTTTGTATATAAAATGAGATAATATAACACTTTTTTGGAGCCGATTTTGTATAGTTTTTTGACTTTGTGCTGTCTTTTGACAGCTGTAATTCCTGCAGCAATATTGAATATAATAGCTTATCCGGTAAGTTTAAGGTGGAGCCGGAAAATATCTGAATATATTGTAAAAAAGTTGGCTCCACGTGTTTTTTCAATTTTAAATACATACAGACATTTTCATTTTTTTGGGTATAACGATTCAAAGAAACTTCTTCCAGGACAGTATATTATAATCTCAAATCATCAGAGCCTGATAGACATTCCGTGCTATATGAATTTTCTGCGTGACAAGGAACTGCGTTTTGTTGCAAAAGACAATCTTTCCCGCCATATTCCGCTTGTGTCAGAAATGCTCCGTGCGCAGAAGCACTGCATGGTTCCAAGAAAGGGAAGTCCTATGGTCGCAATGAAAGTTATTGATGATTTTGGAAAGCAGGTTCTTGCAAATAATCAGATTCCTATTCTTTTTCCAGAAGGAACGCGCACAAAAAACGGTAATGTTGGAAAATTCTATTCGGCAGGTTTCAGAAAACTGAATGAAGCCACAAAACTTCCTGTTGCGTGCTGTGCTTTGGATGGTGGCTATCAGATACGCGATATGCGAAATATCATGAGCAATCTTCAGAACGGATGTTACCGGGTAAAAGTCTTAAAGGTTTTTGATTCTCCTAGAACAAAAGAAGAAGAAGTGCAGATTCTTGAAGAAAGCCGGAGTCTTATACAGAAACAGCTTGAAGAATGGCGGAAAATCCCGACAGACAGGATGTAGCTGCCAAAAAACAAAAAAGGACTGGTAAAAACCAGCCCTTTTTTTATTGGTATGAATAGGATTATTTGAAATCCTTTGGACGACGTTCTGTGCGTTTGCATTTTGAGCATTCAGCAATATTCTTAAGTCTTCCACCTTCGTACAAAGTCTTCATAACAATTTCGCCACCGCAATCAGGACAAATGAATTTCTGTGTTGCAACTGTAGTACGGGAGTTTTTACTTGCTCCAGCCATGGGGTTCCTCCATAAAAAGATAATACGTATTGAAAAATATATTATTGAAAACTGTATTATTAGTCAATTACTTGTGATTCTTAATTTTTTATCTATTGACCAAATAAAAGCCATTTATTAATATATTTGTCAAGTTAACTTAATTTGGGGGTTCCCTTTGGCAACTAAAAAAACATCTGCAGAGAAACGTCACGCACAGAGTGAAGTTAGAAGACTTCATAACAAGGCTATCAAAAGCACTTGCAAGACATATGCAAGACAGTTTGTAGAAGCTGTACACGCTAAAGATCAGGCACTTGCTCAGACTAGACTCAGAACACTTGTTAGTGAACTTGACAGTGCACGCAGCAAGGGCGTTCTTACAAGAAACGCAGTTTCTCGTAAAAAGTCACGCATGACAAAGCTTTATAATGTTACTTTTGCTTCAGAAGCAGCTAAATAACTGGATAAGGCTGTTTTTGTCTAAAAATCCAGTTGGATTTTTTCCAACTGGATTTTTTTTATCGTTAAATTTCATTTCAGGGGAAGTTTAAATGTCTGCTGACAAAGTTACAAAATATAATCTTGTTGAGGCGATTTATCAAAAGACAAGTTGTGAAAAATATGTAGTCCAGGATGTGATTGAAAAATTCCTTGATGAAGTAAAAAAATCGCTTGAAAAAGGTTATACAATAGAGTTACGTGGTTTTGGCACATTTGAGCCAAGATTAAGAAAAGGTCGTTCCGCCGCTAGAAATCCAAAAACAGGTGAAAAACTTTCGGTTGCTCCGCATTATGTTGCGGCATTCCGAGCTGGACAGGAACTGAAAAAATCTTTGTGGAATCTTGAGATAAAAGATAAAGACAAGCAGGTTTGACAATCATTCTTATAATGTTATAAAATAAAGAAAACTATGGCAGAATCAACAGAAAAACTTGACGAAAAAAAGACACTCACAGTATTTGGACCGGAAACAGAATTTGACGGAGTGTTGGAATTTAGTGATGATCTTATTATTACGGGCAAGTTTAATGGTCGCATCAAGGCTACTGGAAATCTTGAGATTGCGCGCGATGCCATTTGTACTGTTGAAAAAATCTCTGCAAAATCAGTTATTGTTTCTGGAAACGTAACAGGTGATATTGAGGCTTCGGAAAGAGTTGAAATTTGTAATGGTGGAGTGGTGAAAGGGGATATTGTTACATCTCGCATAAGAATTGAAAACAACGTGGAATTTGAAGGTGAGATAACTATGTTGGATTCTGTTCCTGAAGAAAATCTTTTTGCTTCGGCTTCTAATGAATATAAGCAGGCAATGGTTCTTAGAACGGATATTATTGAATAATTTAACTTATTATTTTTGTAAAAATCGTTCTTATTGACAACAATTCATTTTTTCTGTAATAATCAATATACATCCTTTCTTTTTTAGGTAAATCAATCACAAGACTTTTTTCAAAAATCATATAAATCAATATTTTTAATGGAGTGTTTTATGGCCCTTATCAGACGGCGAAAAAACAACGAAGAAAAAGAAACTGAACAGAAAGATGAAAATGTTCAGAGTCAGTTGGAATTTGAGGCTCAGCCAGAATCTTACGAGGCTTCGGATTCAATTTCTTCAGAAGGCGATGATTATTCTTCTGAAGAACAATCTTATGAAGCTGTTGAACCGGAGTCAGAGCCGGATGCGGATGAAAATCCTGATTCAACAGAAGTTCGAAAAAGAACTGTAAAAATTGTTAGAACAAGAAGAAAGGTTCCTGTAAAAGTTGACCGTATACAATCACAGGAAGAAAATTCAGAATCAAATTCTAATTCTGAATCTGAAAATTATAGCCATCAGAACACAAGATATAATAACCGTGGCAATAATGGCCACAGAATGCAGGGCAACAGAAGAGGTGGATTCGGTTCAATGCACAGCGAGATGCCTGTTCCTACGAATGCAATCGATCCATCTGTTATGCAGCCTTGTGGAGACGGAACAGATGAAAATTCTTCAAAACCGCGTCTTCTTATCAATGACTTGACTGCGATGGGAATGCATGAACTTCGCGATTTGGCCACAAAATACGGTTTTAATCCAGATGACCTTGCGCCAATGAAAAAGCAGGAGCTGATTTTTGTTATTCTGAAAGCGCACACGGAGCACGGCGGAATTATTTTTGCTTCCGGTGCTTTGGAAATCCTTCCTGACGGTTACGGTTTTTTGCGCTCGCCGCAGAACAGTTATCTTCCAGGTCCGGATGATATTTATATTTCTCCAAGCCAGATTCGTCTTTTTAACCTTAAGACTGGCGATACAGTTTATGGACAGACACGTTCGCCAAAAGAAGGTGAAAGATTTTTTGCGCTCCTAAGAATTGAGACAGTAAACTTTGACGAGCCTCGTGTGGCTCAGACTCGAATTCCTTTTGAAAATCTTACGGCTCTTTATCCAAAGGAAAAACTCCGCCTTGAGACAATTTCCACAGAAGTTTCAAGCCGAATTGTAGATTTGTTCGCACCGATTGGAAAAGGTCAGCGTCTTTTGATTGTTGCTCCGCCAAAAGCTGGAAAAACAACTTTGATGCAGAAGATTGCAAATTCAATCACAACAAATCACCCTGAAGTTTATCTTATTGTTCTCCTTATAGATGAACGCCCGGAAGAAGTTACAGAAATGGAACGTGCAATTAAGGGCGAGGTTATTTCTTCAACATTTGACGAGCAGGCTACACGCCATGTTCAGGTTGCGGAGATGGTTCTTGAAAAGGCGAAGCGTCTTGTTGAGCATAAGCGTGATGTTGTTATTCTTCTTGATTCTATCACACGGCTTGCGCGCGCATACAATATAACAGTTCCAACTTCTGGAAAAGTTCTTTCCGGCGGTGTTGATTCCAATGCTTTGCACAGGCCTAAGAGATTTTTTGGTGCGGCACGAAACATTGAGGAAGGCGGTTCTTTGACAATCATATCAACGGCACTTGTTGAGACAGGAAGCCGAATGGACGAAGTTATTTTTGAAGAATTCAAAGGAACTGGAAACAGCGAAATTGATCTTGACAGAAAACTTGCGGAACGAAGACTGTTCCCTGCAATCAACATTAAAAAATCTGGAACAAGACGAGAGGAACTGTTGCTTTCTGAAAATGAACTGCAGAAGCTTTGGATTTTGCGCAAGGTTTTTGCTCCTATGGAGGATGCGGAAATTCTTGAGCTTATTCTTGACAGAATGAAGAAGAGCAAGACAAACGATGCGTTCCTTGCAAGCATGAATGTTGGAACAGCCTCTTCTGACTAGGATGAATTTATGGCAAATTAAGAAAATTCTGTATTGATTAGTTTTCTTAAAATTATTATAATAAACAAATACTTATATCTAAATATTGTAGATTGTGGTAATGGAATGAGGTAAGGCTCTGCATTATCGGGCAACTACAGTGGGAGTAAAAGATGAAAAAGGGAATTCACCCGGAATACAAACTTACAAAAATCACTTGCGTTTGTGGTAATGTAATTGAAACTCGTTCAACAGTTGAGAACATCAACGTTGAAATCTGTTCAGCTTGCCACCCATTCTATACAGGAAAGCAGAAGCTTGTTGATACAGCTGGTCGTATTGACCGCTTTAATAAGCGCTATGGAATCAAAGAATCAAAGTAGATTTTGTTTATACATAAATAATACTGATTTTTTAGAAAGCCGTCATTTTTAAGATGATGGCTTTTTTGTTTAACAGGATATTCAGGAAAAAACTTGCATTTTATGTGAAAAAGCAAGACTATAGTTGGAGCGAGGGGCGGAACATCGTCCCTCGAAAGAAATTATTTCCATTTAAAGGTTACAAGTCCGATTATGTAGATTGCGATTATGCAAAGAGGAACAAAGTAGGCAAAAATAGGTTTCATCCAGTTTTTGATTTTTAGGCCTTCGCCTTCGTTTGCTTCTGCCATAAGGTTTTGCCAGCCCAAGCCAAATTTGCTGCTGCAGCAGAACAGCGAGAATATCAGAGCTCCGAGCGGAAGAAGATTGTTGCTTACAAGAAAGTCCCAAAAGTCTAGCCATGTCGAGCCTTCGCCAAACGGATGGAAGCTGAACACGCTGTAGCCTAGGGCGGTTGTTAATGCGATTAAAAAGATTCCGCTTCCACAGATAAGGCTTCCTTTTGCGCGCGACCAGCCGGTCATTTCGCGAACGCAGGCAAGAATGTTTTCGCAGACGGCAAGTTCTGTTGAGAA
>DLKK01000054.1 GCA_002478955.1 Treponema sp. UBA7590 | reverse complement strand
AGGCGACCTTTACGACCTTGTTTTAAACGGATACGAACTTGCCTCAGGCTCAATGCGTATCAACGACCCGGCATTACAGGAACGGATTTTTGAAATCGTAGGCTACAGCCGCGAGCGCGCAGAAAAAGCGTTCGGCTTCCTTGTTCAGGCATTCAAGTTCGGCGCCCCGCCGCACGGAGGAATCGCCCCTGGACTCGACCGCCTTATCATGCTCATGTGCCACGAGGAAAGCATCCACGAAGTAATCGCCTTCCCGAAGAACAATCTGGCGGCTAGCCCGATGGATGAATGTCCTTCAGCAGTAGAAGACAAGCAGTTGGATGAACTGCATTTAAAGTGCACAGAAGTTGAAAAAGACTAAAAAATGTCTGTGGTCATTAAGCAAAATCGAAATGACCACAGTTTTTTAAAATAAAAATCCCCGGAACAGAGACACTTCAAGTGCTTGTTGGGGATTTTTTTTCTTATTCGATTAAACACATTGCAAGATAAGCGTGCAACCGCAAATTAACTTCATTAATTTTTACTTATATACCAGACTTTTTAGCAGTCTTCGCATTATATTTAATGCTTATGTTAATTTACCCTACTCAAACAGCAGCATTTTTCTTTTTTGTGTAGGTCACATCAGAAAGTTGTTCTCTAAGCTTTTTGCAAGGTTGAAAAAGCACCCGAACATCGGTTATATCATTCGATGTAACGTTCTTTTCTTCCTCTTGACCTTTCGCACTGAACGAAAGTTTCAGAATAGCAAAATCATCAAGTCTGATGCGGTTAGAATTTTTCAGATATTCTGGAATTTTATCCAAGAAGCTTTCAATTACTGCCACAATATCTGCCGTGTGCAACGAGCAACTCTTTGAAATTTCAGCAGCCAATTTTCGGATGTTGATTTCATCAGAATATTCTGCTGTTGCATAAAACTTGGATTCATCCCTGTTCAAGGGATTTACCCTTTTTTTAACTGAATACATCATACGTGTATTACCTCATAAATAAATTTGAAGTACCTTCTATAAAGCACCTCCGCTAGCGAAATAATTTTGAAGATCCTCTGACCTCCATATCTCCGGCCGGAAATACATATTTAAAATACTAAGGAAATTTTTAATCGACAATATTTTTACTAAAATTTCTAAAAAAAATAATTCACTCAAAAGTCAGTAACTTTTAACTAAAAAGTCTAAGACTTTTAACCCAAAAGTTGCCGACTTTTTACAAAAAAGTTACCAAGTTTTTAGTTAAAACTTGGTAACTTTTCAGTGGTTGTCTGATAGGCTTCCCCACCAAAACACAAGTTTTTCTTCTTTTTATAATTGAGCCTTTTTTATCTATATTGTAAAATATTCTGCTATGAATTTAGAAAATCCTTTGATTGTTCAAGGCGACAGAACGCTTTTGCTTGATGTACATGCTCCTCTTGCCAAGGAATGTAGAAACGACCTTATTCCTTTTGCAGAACTTGAACGTTCTCCGGAACATCTTCACACTTACAGGTTGACACCGCTTTCCTTGTGGAACGCAACAAGCGCCGGCTTTACTGCAGAAAATGCAATTGATGTGCTGAAAAAATATTCGCGCTACGATGTTCCTCAGTCAATTGAAGTTTGGATAAAGGAAACTGCAAGCCGCTTTGGAAAACTGCGCCTTATTCCGGGCCCGACAATCAAAGTGCCGGTAAAAACCGCAGATATTCTAAATGATTCACCTGCAAAAAAAGAAAATCAACTTGTTGAAGAACAATATCTTTATCTTGTTGCAAATTCTCGTCCGATTTTCCTTGAGATTTCTGCAAATCCACAGGCAAAAAAAATTCTTGAACCTTGCGAATTCGATCCATCCGTTGTGCCGGAAAATATTTCTGTTTCAGAAGAAGAAAAAAAATACTGCTTCCGCCTAAAACTTACGGACCGAGGAACAATCAAACAGGTTTTGCTAAAATCATTGTGGCCAATAAAAGACGAAATTCAGCTTAAAAATGGCGAACCTTTAGATTTTCATCTGCTAGAAATAACCCGTTCCGGAAAACCTTTTCAAATCAGAAGTTACCAGGAAGAAGCCGCAAATGCGCTGGTCGGTAACCGTGGGCCGGGAACTGGTTTTGGCACGGTTGTGCTTCCTTGCGGCGCAGGAAAGACTATTGTCGGAATGAATGTAATGAATCTTCTGAAGACAAGCACATTGATTATCACAACAAATATTTCTGCGGTTCATCAGTGGATTCAGGAACTTTTGGACAAATCGAACCTTTCTCCTGAGCAAATCGCAGAATATACAGGAGAAAACAAAACCCTTGCGCCGGTAACGGTTGCAACTTACCAGATTCTTACGTGGCGTCCAGAAAAAGACGGACCTTATCCACATTTTTCAATCTTCCGTCAGCGAAACTGGGGACTTATAATTTATGACGAAGTCCATATGCTTCCAGCACCAGTTTTTCGTGTAGTTGCCGAACTTCAGGCAGTGCGACGGATTGGGCTTACCGCAACTCTAGTTCGCGAAGACGGCTGCGAAGGTTATGTTTTCAGCCTTGTTGGTCCAAAACGCTACGACGTTCCATGGAAAGAACTTGAAAAAAGCCATTGGATTGCAAAAGCTGAATGTATTGAAGTCCGACTGGATTTGCCTGAATCTCAGGAAATTGAATACGCAGTTGCTCCGGCCCGCACAAAACATCGGCTTGCAAGCGAAAACCCTGTAAAAACAGAAATTACAAAGCAAATTATCTCGCGCTTTCCAGATGACAAAATTCTTGTAATCGGACAATACCTTGAACAACTGGAAAGTCTTTCAAAAGAACTGAAAACTCCAATAATCACAGGAAAAACACCAAACAGCGAACGCGATAAAATTTATCAGGATTTCCGGGAAGGAAAACTTCACGTCCTTGTTGTTTCAAAAGTCGCTAATTTCGCAATCGATCTTCCTGACGCTTCACTTGCGATTCAAGTAAGCGGAACTTTTGGTAGCCGGCAGGAAGAAGCCCAACGCCTTGGCAGAATTCTTCGCCCAAAAGAACGAACCAGCCGATTTTTTACTTTAATCACAAGAAATACTGTTGAAGAAGAATTTGGTTCAAACCGCCAGAAATTTCTTGCGGAACAAGGTTATGCCTACAGAATAATCCGCTACACGCAGGAAAGCGACTTGGATGAATTGAACAACGAACTTCCGGAGTC
The DNA here is from genome assembly GCA_002478955.1 of Treponema sp. UBA7590. Lineage (GTDB taxonomy): Bacteria > Spirochaetota > Spirochaetia > Treponematales > Treponemataceae > Treponema_D. The sequence continues at coordinate 7,702 of DLKK01000054.1, read as the reverse complement.
TTTATGAACACGCAGGAAATAAATCCAAAAACTCAACGAATAATCCGCTGGCGAGAAACTTTATCCACAATGGATGACGAGCGTTTTTTTGAAATCATACGGATTTATCTTGGGGAAATTCATACGCCTTACAATAAAGACAAGCTTATTGAACAGCTAAGTTCTATTTTCCGAAAAGAAGAAAACAAAAACACGATAATCTCATTTCTTTCAGATTTTGACAAAAAAATTATTACCGCAATTTCGTTTATTGACAAATGCACGCAGCAAAAATTAATCGATTTCTTTAAGTCTGAATATTTTCTTTCTGATATTTATTCAGAATTAATCAATCTGACCGAACGGCTGATTATTTATTCGTACAAAGATTCGGAAACGGATGAAAACTTTATTGCGCTGAATCCTATTCTTGAAGAGACTCTTCTAAAAATTGCAGATTTGCAGACTCTTTTTCCAGCACCAACTTTTATAGAAAAAAATTACGATATTCCTTTTGCACTTTCTCCATCTTTTGTAGCTGCTTTTTATTCCTATATTCTTGAAAATCCTGCGATGTGCAAAAACAATACTGAAATAAAAAAGCGGGATTCTGAACGTCTTGCTGAAATTTTCACAAACCATTTCGATTGCATCCGTTTAATGCTCACTTCATTTTTTAATCTTGGACTTATAAAGTTTGGTGAAAAAGACATTTCTGTAGACTTAAAAAAGTTCGAAAAATTTGCGCAGCTTGAAGAAATAAAGCAATACGCATACATTGCAGCATCTTCTGTTACACGACTTGGACGTCAATCTCTGCAAAGCCAGGCGCAGCTTCTTTTGAACACAATCGCTTCGATTCCAGAAACAGGACTTTCCATAACTTCCGTTTTTAGGGCGGCTTTTCTTATAAAATACAAAAAAAACAATGTCGCAGCATCGCCAACGCAATCACGTTTTTCAAGACTTTTGGAATCGCATAAAATTCAGCCGTCTGAAAACCTTTCAGAAGAAATCATTTATGACATTATAAAAAATGCGTTTACTCTTGGACTTTTGCAGGAAACCGGAAAAGATGAATCTGAAAATTCGATTGTGGTTCCAGGAAAAATCTTTGCCGAAAAACAAAATCCGCCCGCAGAAAAAAAAGGAATTTTGAATATCAATGCAGGCTCAAGCATTGCGATTCTTCCAGGACTTTCTCTTGCGGAACTTTTGCCGCTTGCCACATTTTTAAACATTGTTTCTTTTAACACAGTCTGCGAATTTGAAATTTCAAAAAAATCAGTTTACCGCGCTTTTGACAATGGAATTTCTGCTCAAAAAATAACTGAAATTCTTTCAAATTACAGCGCATACCACCTTCCGCAAAGCCTTATGATGAATATTGAGGAGTGGAAAAATTCTTACTCGGCGGCAATTCTTTATAAAGGCTACGTTTTAAAAGTTGACGAAAAAAATCAACGCATAATCGAAAATAATCCAAAAATCGCGCCGTTCATAAACATAAAACTTGCAGAAGGAATTTATCTTTTAAATATTCCATTGAATGAAGAACCGGCAAATTTCATTGCACAAAGCGGACTTGAACTTCTTAGCGCGGTAAAAACGTCAAAAACTGAAACGGAATCAATATCTTTTCCTGTAATAAACCTTGGAAAAAATCAGTTTTTGCTGAAAAACGAAAATTCAACAAAAGAAAAAACAACTGCAAATGAAAATTCAAAAAAAGCCGAACAGATTAAATCAGAATTTCTTTCGTACCTTGATACAATTGAACTTTCAAAACAGCAGAAAGAATGTCTTACAAACAGAATCCAAAAAAATATAATTCTCACAAAAGACCAGTTAAAGCCTGAAACCGTTCGGCTTGAAATTCTAGAAGCGGATGGAATGAATTTTTCCGGCAAAATCCATTTGATAGAAAACGCAATAAATCATTCGGACATGCTTGAAATCTTAATTCCCGCAGAAAATAATTCAGGTAAAATGGAAAAATTCTTTGGAAAACCGCTTTTAATCATTCGTCAGGCAACCGACAGCATGCTAAAAATGCAGCTAGATAATTCAGAAGAAACAAAAATCTTTTCTGTAAGCCGGATAAACCATGCAAAAATCATAAAGACTTCTGTTTTTTAAAAGATGGACCTTTGAACAAAATCGAAGAGACCTCGTCATTATTCAATAAAAAATATCCTGTTAAAACAAAAAAGCCGAACAAAAATGTCCGGCCTTTTACATCTCCTAGCAGAATTGAACTGCTGTTGTCGGGATGAAAACCCGATGTCCTAACCACTAGACGAAGGAGACAAAAGTTGTAGGGTCTTTATACTATTTTTTCATATACTTTGTCAATAGCCGACCCCGCAAAAATCTTAAAATTATTATTAAATCACAACTTTTCCGTCAAAAAGGAATTCTGTTGCTCCTGTTAGATAAACTGTATCGCCAGTATATTTTACAATCAGTTTTCCACCTCGAACATCAACAGTGACATTTTCATTCATTTTGCAGTATCCGTTCAAAACAGCGGCAATTACAGCGGCACACGCACCAGTTCCGCAGGCAGGTGTTTCTCCATTTCCGCGTTCCCAAGTTCGCAGTTTAAGTTCATTTGGACCAACAACGCGTACAAATTCTGTATTTGTTCTGTCCGGGAAATCTTCGTGATTTTCAAACATAGGACCAATTTTTTTTACGTCAACTTTGTCAACAAATCCCACAAAAACAACACAATGAGGATTTCCTACGCTTACGCAAGTTACGTTGTAATTAATTCCATCAACCGTAAGTGGCTGATTTACAATCGCTTTTTCCGGCAATCCTTCAACATTCAATGAAACTGCCTCAAGTTTTGTAGGAAGCGATTCTGGCACAAAATCAGGTTTTCCCATATCAACTGTTACAGAAGAAACAATTCCATTCAGTTTATAAATCTTCAAAGATTTTACACCACTGGCTGTTTCAATCTTGATATTTGCTGTTGGCTCTGATTTTTTTTCATGTTTTTCCGCAATTCCGTAAATATCATTGTCATAAAGATATTTTGCAACCGCACGCAAAGCATTTCCTGCCATCATACCTTCAGAACCATCAAGATTAAAAAATCTTGCTTTTGCATCGGCTTTTTCTGACCTGCAAACAAGAACAACAGAATCTGCACCGATTCCTGAACGGCGATTGCAAAGACGAACCGCAAGCCCTCCAGGATTATTTATAACCTGCTCATCCGTATTGATGATGATAAAATCGTTTCCTGTTGACTGCATTTTTGTAAATTTCACAGTTTCTTTTGAAGTGCGCAAATCATTGATATCAACAAGTTCAACGTTTTCCGGAGAATAATTGCTCATAAGACAATTTGCCAACGCATTCGCTGTATCGATTGCGGTCAAACAAGGAATATCACGCTCAACTGCGTGTCGGCGCATTCGTACTGAATCTGCGTGTGGATTTCGTCCCTTTGCAGAAGTTGAAATAACATAATCAATTTTTCCAGAATCAAGCAAAGTAAGAAGATTGTCGTTCGGATTTTCGTGGATTTTGTTCACAACCTGAACTTCCATTCCAAAATCTTGCAAAGTCTTTGCGTTTCCTTCTGTTGCGTAAAGCTTAAATCCCATGTCGTAGAATTTTCTAGCCAGCTCAGGAATTTCGTAGCGGTCGGTTTTTCTAACACTGAACAAAACTCCACCAGAACGTTTCATTGTGTAGCCTGCGCCAACCAAGCCTTTGAACAAAGCTTCCTCCATTGTAGAGGCAATTCCTAAAACTTCACCTGTAGATTTCATTTCCGGACCAAGGTGAGTATCAACGTCCATCAGTTTTTCAAAGCTGAAAACTGGAACTTTTACCGCAAAATACGGAGGAATTCTGTACAAGCCTGTTCCATATCCCATATCTTTTAGCTTTTCACCGAGCATTGCACGAACCGCAAGGTCAACCATCGGAACGCCAGTAACTTTTGAAATATACGGAACGGTTCGGCTTGAACGAGGGTTTACTTCAATAATATACAAATCATTGTTGTAGATAAGATACTGAATATTTACAAGTCCTTTTGTTCCAAGTTTTATAGCCAAATCTCTGGACTGAGAGATAATTTTTTCACGAAGCACATCGTTCAGGTTCCAGCTTGGATAAACCGCAATACTGTCGCCGGAATGGATTCCTGTTCGTTCAATGTGTTCCATAATTCCAGGGATAAGGACATCTTCTCCGTCGCAAATGCCGTCAACTTCAAGCTCAATTCCCTGCATATACTGGTCAATAAGAACTGGATTTTCAATTCCCTGCGCGAGAATGATTTTCATGTATTCTTTTACATCATCATCGTTGAAGGCAACAATCATATTCTGACCGCCAAGAACGTAAGACGGACGCAACAAAACCGGGTAACCCAATTTTTCAGTTGCTTCAAGAGCTTCCGCTTCATTCATTACAGTAAGGCCTTTTGGACGATTGATATTCAATTTTGCACAAAGTTCTTCAAAACGTTCGCGGTCTTCTGCAAGGTCAATCGCATCTGCACTTGTTCCAAGAATTTTAATTCCCTGGCTGTCAAGAAACTTTGCAAGCTTGATAGCTGTTCCACCACCAAAAGCAACAACAACTCCAACCGGCTTTTCTGTATTGATAACGCCCATTACGTCCTCTGGAGTAAGCGGCTCAAAATACAATCGATCGGCAGTATCAAAGTCTGTTGAAACAGTTTCCGGGTTATTATTGATAATTGCAACTTCGTATCCAAGTTTTTTCAAAGACCATACGCACTGAACAGACGCATAATCAAATTCGATTCCTTGACCAATTCTGATTGGACCTGAGCCAAGAACGATGATTGTTCCTTTTGAACTGCGCTTCTTGTTCGATTCCATTTCCTTAAGGAATTCGGCAGCTTCGTTTTCTTTATCATAGCCAGCATAAAAATAAGGAGTTTCCGCATTAAACTCGCCAGCACAAGTGTCTACCATTTTGTAAGTCGGATCTACGTGAAAAACGCGTCGTTCTTTTTTTACTTCAGTCATTTTATTTTTATTCCTTTATCAAGTATTTTTATGCAAAAAAAATGAGACCCCATAAAAGAGTTCTCATTTGAAATTTTTTATAAGCAAAAGATTAAAATCCATGTATTTCAAGATTTTTTCTGCTGTAGTTTCCATAATCTTTTGGATTATAATAAATTTTATAAAAAAAGTATATAGAAGAAAATGAAAATATCTGCCCACCAGCACTAGGTTTTACAAACTAGCCTTGTAAATATTGTAGACATCTTCCGGATAAAGTTTTTTCCAGCCATTGATGAATCCATTTGCACCGCAAACTTTTTTCGCCATCATTTCAAAATTCTTATCGTCAATTCCAATTGCAGACAAAGAATTTTTTAGTTCAAGCTGATTAAAAAAGAAATTCTTTACATATTCAATTCCTTCTTTTGCAACTTTTAGTTTGTCTTCACTCTTTGGAATTTCACAGACATTCACTGCAAAATTATAGAATTTCGGAAGCGTCTGTTCATCCAGCACATATTCCATCCAATGCGGCGTTAGGATCGCAAGCCCCAAACCGTGAGTAATATCGTAAACTCCGCTCAACTGATGTTCCATCGCGTGACAGCTCCACGGATTTTTATTGCACCCGTAAATATATCCGTTTATTGCCCAGCTTGAAGTCCACATTAAATTCGCCCGCGCCTCGTAATTTTCCGGCTCTTTTAAGGCAATCGGAGCATATTTCAGGACGGTTTTCATCATTCCTTCCATTTGAGTGTCAAGCATATACAAATCCTGATTGAAATTAAAATAAACTTCAAACAAATGGCTAAGAATATCCGCACTTCCACATGCAGTCTGATATTTTCCAACGGAATAAGTTAAAGTAGGATCGCAGAACGATGCTACCGGAAACAGCTTGTCATTGATTAAGGCGAGCTTGTCCTGCGTTGCAGAATTATTCAAAACCGCAGTGTTATCCATTTCCGAACCAGTTGCAGAAATGGTTAAAACGCAAAGAAGCGGAAGGGCTTTTTCCACAGGAAGTTTTTTTGAAATAAAATCCCACACATCAAAATCGACGCAAGAACCAATAGAAATAAATTTTGAAGCGTCCATTACAGAACCGCCGCCAACCGCCAAAACAACATCAATTTTATTCTGTTTACATATTTCAATTCCTTTGCGGACAGACTCAACTTTTGGATTCGGCTCAATTCCTGAACATTCAAAAATTTCCATTCCAGATTTCTTTAAATATCCGCAGACTGAATCATAAACGCCTGTTTTTTTTATTGAACCGCCGCCATAAACCAAAAGAATTCTTTTTCCATAAGATTTTGCGACATTCCCTAAATTTTCAAGCTGTCCTTTTCCAAAGTAAACTTTTGTCGGAATATGATATGTAAACATAACGACCTCCAATTATTTATTCAGTTTTTGGCTTAGATTCTGATTTTGCTTCTGATATTAAATCTGGAAACTTTGTGAACAAAGCGTGCTTTATAATGTCAACACAACCATCAATTCCAAGTCTGGCTGTGTTCAAAGTCAAATCGTAATTGACCGGATTTGTCCAATAGTTTCCGCCCGTGTAATATTCGTAATATTCTGCGCGGTATTTATCTGTTTCAGAAATTGAAATATCCGCTGTTTCCGCAGTTACGCCCATTTGTTTCATGATTCTTGGACGGCAAAATGAACGTGGAGCTTCGATATAAACGCTTAGAACTCGTTTTCTGTCTTTTAAAACCCAATCCGCAGCCTTTCCGACAATTACGCAGCTTTCTGTATTTGCAAGTTCCTCGATAATTTGTTTTTCATATTCGTAAAGCTGGTCATCGCTTGCAAACTTTTTCTTTTCTGGAGTTGCAACTGTCCGCCTTGGAAGTCCACGTAAAAGCGATGTGATTCCAGAATGTTTCTGATGAAGCTTTTCATTTACTTCCTCAAAAAGCTGGCGGTCAATTCCACTTAATTGCGATGCCAACGTTAAAATTCGGTTTTCGTAACAGTGGATTCCAAGTTCCTTTGCAACAGTTGAAGCAATTTCTTTTCCGCCAGAACCAAAACCTCTGGCAATTGTGATTGTATAATTTTCTGCACTCATATTTCCTCCATAAAAAATCAATGAGAAAGTTTCAACTTTCGATTTGAGTTTTTATTGCAATTTCGCAACAAAGTGAGAAATTGCAGTTTATAAATAAGTTTGCAACGCAAACTTAATAAAATAAAAACAGACGCCATTTTTGGCTGTTTTTATTTTATGCCTCCATATATCTTTTTAAGAATTCTTTCATTCTTGGTGTTTTTGGATTTGTAAAAATAACATCCGGAGAATCATTTTCTACAATAAAACCTTGATCCATAAAAATTGTGCGCGTTGAAACATCTTTTGCAAAAGCCATTTCATGCGTAACAATCATCATTGTCAGCCCTTCTTGCGCCAAATCTTTCATTACGTTCAGGACTTCGCCAACCATCTCCGGGTCAAGCGCGCTAGTCGGTTCATCGAACAAAAGCATTTCTGGCTGCATTGTCAATGCGCGGGCGATTGCAACCCGCTGCTTTTGACCACCAGAAAGTTGCGCCGGATGCGCGTTGATATACGGAGCCATTCCAACTTTCCGCAGATATTTTATCGCAAGAAATTCTGCCTCTTCTTTTTTCATTTTTAGGACTTTTGTTGTTCCTGCCATGCAATTCTGCAAAACTGTCATATTATTAAAAAG
>DLKK01000072.1:15428-25138 GCA_002478955.1 Treponema sp. UBA7590 | reverse complement strand
TGCGGACAGTGCCAGCGGCAATGCAGCCACGACAAGAATTAAATTCTTCAATCTGTTTTTCATACTTATACTAACTGTTTTTATTATTTGTCAATGATGAATATTCCTCAAAACCCTTCGGGGTGAGAAGAGTCCTTGTGACTATGTCCTCGAAAGCCGCGGCAAGCGACTTGAAGGAGACCTTGACTCCCTCGACATGACCGCTTCCATCAAGGTAGTCGGTCATACCCTCGTGCATGATGCAGATCAGAAGCTGAACACCATCGACATCCATGTCAGACCTTACTAGCCCCTGCTCCATGCCTTCACGGAAACGATCCACAAAGAAGCGGTGCATAGCCTTGCCCCGCTCCTCGGCGTGCTTGGTGAATGTCTCCGGATAATACTTCATGATGTCCTTGACCATTCTCTTGTCCTTCACCATAGTCTTCTTTCTGTTCACCATGGAAAACAGAGCCTTGAGGATCTGGACTATGTTCTTGCCCTCCACCATCCTGTCGAACTCATCCTTCTTCTTCCTGACATTATTGGTCACCACATCCGCGACAAGATCTTCCTTCTGAGCATAGTACTGATAGAATGTCTTCTTTGAGATGCCCAGCTTACGGCAAATGTCGTCAATAGACACCTCGCGGATTCCTTCTTCGGAAAAAAGGGAGTTCGCAGTCCTCATTATTATTTCCTTTGTCAATCCGGCCATAATCGTTATCAAACGGGGAAATTATTCTGCAAATGTTATGCAAACATTCTGTATTTCCAAGAGAAAACAACAATTTCCTTTTCTCAAAGATATAAAACAAAAAGCGCATCGTCTTTATTCTTAAATAAATAAAACGATGCACTGGAAAACTAAAAAAATTTCCTAGTTTCCTATATCACACCAAAATGTTCAAGTGCGGTGACTATCCCATCCTCGTCCACTGTGTCAGTGACATAGTCAGCGACGGCCTTGACGTCATCGGTGGCATTGCCCATCGCGACGCCTATCCCTGCATATTCAATGATTGGAATGTCGTTGCCACCGTCTCCGAACGCCATGCACTCCTCACGCTTCACTCCGATGTGTTCCAGAATCTTTGAAGCGCCATAAGATTTCGACAGTCCCTCCGGTACGACATCAATGAAATACGGATGCCACCTTGAGTAGGTAACTTCCTTAAGGACAGGGCGAAGCAAGCGTTTCTCCTGCCCCTCATCAAAGAATATTGTGTATTCATAGACCTGATGCTCTCGGGCGACCTTGCAAAGATCCAAAAAGCCGGACGGGTGGAGATTCAGCATATTCTCCACCTCAATGGCATGCTCACTTACATGGTTTATACCGGCAACTGTGTCAGCAAACACCCAACAGGAAACATTGTGGGTCTCAGCAATCTCAGCAATCTGCATCGAGGTTTCCTTATGCATAGGGTGACTGTCAATCACTTCTTCTCCGAGCGTGGTCTTTGCCCCGTTCATCTCCACATAGCCATCGAACGGAAAGCCGCCCAGATTGTTCATCACAAGCCTGGCACGACCGCTGGAAATGAAAAGCTTCACGCCCTTGGCCTGAAGCTCGTGAAGTTTCTCCTTAAGATTATCGGACATCCGGTGAGTCTTGAAACTCACCAGAGTGCCATCGATGTCAAAAAATATCGCTTTTACCATAAACTATCCGTTGATACCCTTGGCATAGTGGGTAGGTGCCGCTTTTTGCGGCTTGTTGTCAGGAATAACCGCTGCTGCGGGAATCTTCTTCTTATAAGAATATATAAGGAGCCCGATACCGAGCAGCACGAACGGAATGCTCAACAGCTGTCCCATGTCCAAAGCCATAGAACTCTCGAAATCGACCTGAGGCTCCTTGATGAACTCAATAAGGAAGCGCATTCCGAAGCAGACGATGAAGAATATTCCTATGAAAGAACCTCTGTACATCTTGTCCAGTCTCTTGACATAAAGCCAGAGCAGCCCGATGCCGAGGACAAGATAGCTGAGAGCCTCGTAGATCTGGGTAGGATGCTTCGGCTCGGTCTCTCCCCTGCGCTCGAAGATGAAGCCCCATGGAAGATTTGTGACATCACCGTATATTTCAGAGTTACAGAGGTTTCCAAGCCTAATAAATGTTGCCGCAAACGCCACGGCTATCGCCAGATGATCCAGAATCCACAGAAAGTCAATGTGATTCTTCTTGCCGTACTTATTCGCGAACCACCACATGCACAGAAGCAGCATCAGTGCCCCTCCATGGCTGGCGAGTCCTCCGTGCCACACAGCGAAGATCTCTAAGAAACCCTTCCATGAGCCGAAATAATAGTCCGGTTGGTAGAAAATGCAATGTCCGAGACGTGCCCCGACCAAAGTTCCGATCAATAATGTGTAAAGAAGCGGATCAAGAAGGGCCTCGTTGACTTTCTCCCTCTTGAAGAACTTCGTGAACATCCAGTAACCAAGAACAAACCCGGAAACAAACAGGAGACCATACCACCTTACAGCGAAAGATCCGATCCTGAATATCTCCGGATTCATGTTCCAATGTACGAACAGGTAATCCATAATCAAAAATCACTTATCGTACAAAGATAGCGTATTTTTCGGATAATCCGAGTGCTTAGTCGCGGATAGCGGCTATGCCCGGCAGTTCCTTGCCCTCAATGGCCTCAAGCATGGCACCTCCACCGGTGGACACATAGCTTACCTTATCAGCGAATCCGAGCTTGCTGACAGCTGCGACTGAATCTCCGCCACCGACGAGGGAGTAGGCTCCGTTCTGGGTGGCCTCGGCCACGAACTCAGCAATCTTCTCTGTTCCGTGAGCGAAGTTCGGAAGTTCGAACACTCCGACAGGACCGTTCCAAAGGATGGTCTTGGAAGCTAGGATGATCTTCTTCCAGTTCTCAAGGGAAGCATCGGAAGCGTCCATTCCCTCCCAATCATCAGGAATGTTGAATATGTCGAATGTCTTGCGAGGTGTGTCATTGCTGAACTCCTGACCTGAGACTGTGGCGACTGAAAGCGAAAGGTTAACGCCCTTCTCCTTGGCCTCCTTCATGATCTCAAGAGCATCAGGCATGAGCTCGTCCTCATGAAGAGACTTTCCGATGTGACCACCCTGAGCCTTGATGAAGGTGTAGCCCATTCCACCACCGATGATCAGGTTGTCAACCTTGTCAAGCAGGTTCTTAATCACTCCGAGCTTGCTGGAAACCTTTGAACCACCGATGATGGCGGTGAAAGGATGCTTGGCGTTCTTCAGAACATAGTCGATCGCCTTAATCTCCTTTTCCATCAGGTAACCGAACATCTTGTCGTCAGGGAAATAGGCAGCGATCAGAGCCGTTGAGGCGTGCGCCCTGTGGGCGGTTCCGAAAGCATCGTTGATGTAGCAGTCAGCATAGGATGCAAGCTTCTTCACGAACTCCTTCTGGCTTGCCTTCACGGCCTTCTTGGCCTCAGCTTTCTCCTCATCGGTAGCGTCAGCAGCGAGTCCTCTCGGCTTGCCCTCCTCCTCAGCGTAGAAACGGAGGTTCTCAAGCATCAGGACCTCACCTGGCTTGAGAGCAGCGGCCTGCGCGTCAGCCTTCATGCAGTCGTCAGCGAACTGTACAGGAACACCAAGGCATTCTGAGACGTGGGCAACGATGTGCTTGAGAGAGAACTTAGGATCCACTCCTTTAGGACGTCCGAGATGGGACATCAGGATGAGGGAGCCTCCTTCTGAGAGCACTTTCTTGAGTGTAGGGAGAGCCGCGCGGATGCGGGTGTCGTCTGTGATGTTGAAATTCTCATCGAGCGGAACGTTGAAATCCACTCTGACAATAGCCTTCTTACCTTTGAAATCGTAGGTGTCAATGTGCTGTTGCATAACGGTATTGTTTAAAATTGTTAGCGTAATTCAAGACGCAAATATAGTAAAATTCAGCGGATTGGGAATCAATTAGCCAGACTATAACGATTAAATCCGATCGCAACAGGATAAAACAGGCTTTCTTTTCCTATCTTTGCATGCTATGACGATCGAGTTTAATCCACAATCTTGGAAGGACTACGAACTTCTCGACTCCGGAAGGGGCGCGAAGCTCGAAAGGTTCGGTGAATATGTTCTTGCCCGTCCAGAGCCTAAGGCCCTGTGGGACAAGAGCATGAGCGATAAAGAGTGGAACTCTCTTGCCCACACCCGCTTCACTCCGGGAGCCGGATTCGGCAAGGCCGGGAAAGAGGACAGCGGAACGTGGGAAAGGCTCAGGAATATGCCAGATCAGTGGTGGATCCGCTATAGCGGAGGGCCGAAGTTCAGTCTGAGGCTGGGACTCACGTCATTCAAGCACGTGGGAGTCTTCCCGGAACAGGCCGCGAACTGGGACTACATATTCAAGCAAACTTCGAACATCGCTGCGAAGACAGGCTCACGTCCCAAGGTTCTGAATCTGTTCGCCTACACGGGGGCGGCATCGCTGGCAGCAAAATGTGCAGGAGCTGATGTCACACATCTTGACTCGGTTCGTCAGGTTGTCACTTGGGCTCATGGTAATCAGGACAGAAGCGGTCTCCAAGACATCCGTTGGGTTGTCGAAGATGCCATGAAGTTCGCTGGACGCGAGGCCAAACGTGGCAATCTCTACCAAGGCATCATTCTAGATCCTCCGGCTTACGGTCACGGTCCGGACGGTGAAAAATGGAAACTGGACGAGTGCCTTTTCGACATGATGAAGACCGTTGGGAAGATCCTCGCTCCACAAAACAGTTTTCTTGTCCTGAATCTTTACTCAAACGGATTCTCAGCCATTCTCGGTGAGACCGTAGTACGTCAGGCATTCGGGCTTCCTAGTGACACAATGCTCGACTCAGGAGAGCTCGTGATCAGGGACAAGTTTGGGAAGAACCTGCCACTTAGCATATTCGTAAGACTTAGGAGGTAGAAGGGATGAAGTCATTTGTCAGATTCATGCTAGTCTCGATTTTCCTCGTTGCCCTTACATTTTTCTGCAAGGGTCTGTGGGCTAGCTACCTCAGTGAATCCGACACAGCCATTTTCATCCAAACATCCACTGGGCGTCTTACAGACACGACACAATCTAATCATTTATTCATAAAGTTCAACACTCCATGTCTCTCCAGTCCGACTGCTGAGGGGCAGACAGTAGTCCGCACAGTCACCGGTGCTTCCGGCAGCACGTGCAGGCAGCTGCGCAGAACAGAGTTTGAATTCAGACTATTTGAACTCAAAACATTCTGCCATCCGATTTGTTTAAGGAGATCCCTGCCGACACTGCGGAAGCTACGTCTATAGCGAGCAGTTTCCATTGTAAAAAAGGGCGCCGCCCCTTCAGCAATAAGCGGCAAACAAAAGACTATTACATAAACATGTAGTACGTCCGTATTTTTAGTTACACAACACAATCGCCTGAGTGGTCATAATGTTCCTCTCAGGCAAATAAAAGGCAGCAAAATTGCCGCCAACTAACAATTACAAATAACAAATAAAATGGAAACTGTTAATATTAATAAAGTCAGGTCTGCAAAGGACATTCTCGTCACACTCGTATTTCTCGCAGCCGGAGTCGCGCTGCTATTCTGTTCAGATTCAATGTTCATTCTTGGATGCACTCTGATTCTGTTCGCATTGATTCTGTTCCTAGCTATGAAATCATCTTACGTGATTGAAGGTAAGGAAGGTTCATTCAAGCGCAAAACTGCCAACTACCCTAAGACAAAGAAAGAAGAGCTCGTCTCTTTCCTTGAAGGTAAGTCAACAAAGGCAGTACCTGAAGCTCCGGGCGGGCTTCTGATGTACATCTACTACCGCTGCGACAAATCCGGTGGCTTCGCTCAGATCAACGACTTCGACCAGTACGAGTACAAGCCAATCACCGAACTGCTCCCACTCAATGCTGAGCAAGTGAAAGCACTGGTCTAAAATAAAAACTCCGGTTTCGGGACGGCTGGGTGGAAATGTTCGACAAAAAAAACGGCCAGCGATAAGAGCGTAAGCGTTCCGAAACCGGGGTTTTACTTCATCGGTTCGCGATGGCGTCCATCGCCATCGTGAACGAATTGTTCTCAATGAGGAATTTTAGGAACTCCTTTGTCGCGTTTTTGCAATAACTACCTTTAAGAATATGGAACGATCCCTCCATTTCTGAGTGCGGATGGTCCAACTCAATGGCCACAAAATCCTTGTTGCCTCTGACAGTGGCCTCTGAAAGCAGCGTCACCAGATTAGTTCTGGACACCATGTCAAGAAGAACATTCAGATCATTGATCTCTAACCTGACATCATATTTGAAATTCTGTCCGCACATTTTAAAATCTTTGCGCGCTGGCTTCCAGTGTCAAGAATCCGCTTAAGGAACTGGCGTTTATCTTCATCCTCACGGCGAGTAACTTCCAGGACAAGCTCAAGAACCTGAGGTCCTTCTTCATCTGCATTGATTATAAGATTTTTGTCAAATCCGGGAATATCTTCAACCGTATCGTGTATTATAGAAGCTTTCAGAAGAACTGAATCGATGTATCCGTAATCAATAAGAATTGCCAGTGTATCCATCTGATGGCGGAACATATTTCCGCCAGCATGACGCGCCTTTCCGATAAGTGCCGTGGCAATCTGCATAAAAGGGGCAAGATGCATATCGCTCAGTTTTTGCATTTCACTAGTTTTCATATTTTGTGAACGTTCAATTTTCATCTCATACTTAGCTTTTTTCATGCACTTGCTCCTTTTATTTTTTATTTAAGTCTGATTAAAGACTTTTCAAATATGAACGAAGTTTTTCAATTGCCCGAAGGCTTTCATTCATTCTGTCGCGCTCCTGCTGAACGATTTCTGGTTTTGCATGCTGGGCAAAACTTCCGTTCAGCTTGGCTTCGCTGCGGCGGACATATTCAGACTCAGTGTCAATCTGCTTCTGGAATCTTGTCTTCAAGGACTCTTTGTCAATATTTTCGTCAACAATGATAAATGCCTCAAATCCTGTTCCTACAGCGCCGATTGCTTTTTCTGGCTTTGAAGAAACAAATTCTGTCTTTGATGCGCCGACCAGAAGCTCAATCATATCAACTTTTTCCTTTGTGCCTTCCGCAGGTGAATCTGGAGTCACAAGAATCGCGATGTGAATTTTACTTGCAGGATCAAGTCCACATTCTACACGCAAAGCGCGGATTTTTCCAATGAGATCTTTTAGAACTTCAAATCTAGCGATTACAGTTTTATTTTCACGTTCCGCAGAATACTCAGGGTATGGAGCGTTTATAATCATTCCTGTGTATTCAGAGTTAGAGACAATCTTGTTGTCTCCAGCCTTTTTACGGGCAGCAACAATTTCTTCAACAGGAAGTTTTGAATAGATTTCTTCTGTAACAAACGGCAGATATGGATGCAAAAGCCTTAGACTTTCTTCAAGCAAATTCAAAAGAACAGAAGCCTGGCGGTCTTTTTCCGCGTTGTCGCCATTTTTGAATGAAAGCTTAGAAGCCTCAACGTACCAGTCGCAGAACTCATTCCAGAAATATTCCATTATCGCACTTGCAGCGTCATTGTAGCGGTATGACTCAAGAGCCTCGCGCACATTTCTAGCGGCTTTATCAAGGCAAGAATAAATCCAAACATCAAGTTCTGTAAGATCTGAATCTTTCACAGGAACAATATTTCTTCCGTCAAGATTTCCCAGAAGATAGCGGCTAGCGTTCCAGACTTTGTTGCAGAAACGTGAGCCAAGTTTAAACGAATCCTTATCAATAAGAATATCCTGTCCCTGGGCGCACATAAATGCAAGAGTGAATTTCAATGCGTCTGAACCATAAATATCGATAATTTCAAGCGGGTCAATTCCGTTGCCCAAAGATTTTGACATTTTTCTTCCCTGCTTGTCGCGGACAAGACCGTGGATATAAATGTCATGGAACGGAACTTTTCCTGTAAATTCAAGTGAAGCCATAATCATTCGGCTGACCCAGAAGAAAATAATGTCGTAAGCGGTAACCAACGCTGAAGTCGGGAAGAAATTCTTGAAATCCTCAGTTTCTTCCGGCCATCCAAGCGTAGAGAACGGCCAAAGCCAAGAAGAGAACCAAGTATCAAGAACATCTGGATCCTGCTGAAGTTTTTCCTTTGAGGCATGACATTTTGGACATTCACAAGGATCTGTGCGGCTTACAATAGTTTCTCCACAAGACTGGCAGTACCAGACTGGAATTCTGTGTCCCCACCAAAGCTGACGCGAAATACACCAGTCGCGGATTGTTGTAAGCCAATGCTCATAAGTATTTTCCCATTTTTTAGGGAAAAACTGAATTTCTCCATTTTTCCAGGCTTTTAACGCCTTGTCCGCAAGCGGCTGCATTTTTACAAACCACTGGTAAGAAAGATAAGGCTCAACAACTGTATTACAACGGTAACAATGTCCTACAGAATGAGTGATTTTTTCCTCGCCCTTAAAAAGTCCGGCATCCGTCAAATCCTGCAAGATAACCGCACGGGCTTTTTCGCAGGTAAGGCCACGGTATTTTTCAGGACAATTTTCGTTCAAAGTTCCATCAGGATTCAAAAGATTTATAACTTCAAGATGATTTCTCTGCGCAACCTGCCAGTCATTCGGATCATGGGCTGGAGTTATTTTCACCATACCAGTTCCAAAATCCTTGTCAACGTAATTGTCAGCAATAATTGGAATAACGCGGTCAGTCAATGGGAGTTTTAATTTTTTTCCGACAATATTCTTGTAACGCTCATCAGAAGGATTCACGGCAACTGCTGTATCGCCAAGCAAAGTCTCCGGGCGGGTTGTGGCAACTTCAATTCTTGTAGAGCCATCAGGAGCCGGCCCGTCCGCATATTCGTACCAGATATGATACATCGCGCCGGCAGTATCCTTGTGGTCAACCTCATCGTCGGCAAGAGCCGTTCCACAACGCGGACACCAGTTCACAAGATAATGGCCTTTATAAATAAGTCCGCGCTCATACAAAGTAACAAAAACCTCGCGGACAGCCTTTGAAAGCCCCTCGTCCATTGTAAAACGCTCGCGGTCCCAGTCAGTTGAATTTCCAAGTTTTCTCTGCTGTTTTACAATTATATCGTGATGCTGCTGTTTTACCTGCCAAGTCCGCTCCAAAAAAGCGTCTCGCCCCAAATCGTTGCGGGATTTTCCTTCTTTTTTCAGCTGACGTTCAACAACGTTCTGAGTAGCAATTCCAGCATGGTCAGTTCCAGTAATCCACAAAGTGTTGTCGCCCTTCATACGGTGGTAGCGCACAACAATATCCTGCAAAGTGTTGTTCAAACCGTGTCCCATGTGAAGGACTCCAGTAACATTCGGAGGCGGAATCACAACAGAATAAACGCCAGTTTTTCCGCCACATTCCTTGCAGCCGCATTTTTCATAATTTTCATGCACAGGCGACTCTTTATCGCTTGCCGGCTTAAAATAGCCATTTTTTTCCCATTCGTTATAAATTCGGTCTTCAAAATCTTTCGGATTATAAGCTTTTTCTAGTTCAATTGCTTTCATAAGGAACTATTTTAATGAATTAGACCGTTATTTTCAATTCGTTTTTTTATGAAGGGCTCCCGCCCTACGTCTCAAACCTTCGCTTTTCGCAAGTTTCGCGCAAGCGCTCAACATCTCAAACCTTCGGTTTTCGCCTACCCTCCCGGCACAGGACCGCGCTTCGCTGGTCGGATTTTTAAATTGTACAAATGCCGAGTTTTATTTCTGAAAAAATAAATTGAA
>DLKK01000072.1:3142-15282 GCA_002478955.1 Treponema sp. UBA7590 | reverse complement strand
TTATAAAACTCGGCATTTGGGATAATTTTTTATTCCTTCAAACTGTTTCCTGTGTAAAGATTGTAATACCGTCCTTTTTGAGCCATCAGAGTCTCATGGTTTCCGCGCTCAATTATCCTTCCCTGTTCAAGCACAAGAATTTCATCCGCATTTCTGATTGTAGAAAGTCTGTGCGCAATCACAAAAACAGTTCTGCCGTGCATAAGGCGATCCATTCCGTCCTGAATCAGTTTTTCCGTTCTTGTGTCAACAGAACTTGTAGCTTCATCCAAAATCAGAACTGGCGGATTTGCAACTGCCGCACGCGCAATTGAAAGAAGCTGTCTCTGCCCCTGGCTCAAACTTCCGCCATCACCGGTAATAATAGTTTCATAACCATTTTCAAGATGATTTATAAAAGAATCAGCATTCGCAAGCTTCGCGGCATTTTCAACCTGCTTACGGCTTGCGTCAAGATTTCCGTATTTTATGTTCTCTAAAATTGTTCCTGTAAAAAGATGCGTATCCTGCAAAACCATTCCCAAAGATTTCCGCAAATCATTTTTGGCAATCTCATCCAGCGGAATTCCATCGTAAAGAATTTTTCCGTTTCCGGCCGGAATATCATAAAAACGCGTCAAAAGATTTGTAATCGTTGTTTTTCCAGAACCAGTTGAACCGACAAGCGCAATTTTCTGTCCGGGTTTCGCATGAATCGAAATGTCATGAAGAACTGTTTTTTCAGCTGTATAGCCAAAATTCACGTGCTCAAAAACAACATCGCCTTTCATCGGAATAAGATGATTGTCCGCGTTATCTTTCCACGACCATTCGCCTGTGTACGCAAAGCTCTGGTGGTTTCTGAACGAATTTACAAGCGTAATTCTGCCTTCGTTTGTTTCCGGGATTTCATCAATTATGTTAAAAATCCGTTCTGCACCGGCAAGCGCATTTAAAATCGAATTAAAAAACTGGCTTATCATTGTGACCGGCCGGCTGAAATTTCTTGTGTACTGCAAAAATGCCGCAATTGTTCCAATGTCGTGAAGCCCGAAAATCACAAAAAACGCGCCTGCAACCGAAATCAGCGCATACTGGACATGGCCAAGATTTCCCATTATCGGTCCAAGAATGTTTCCGTAAGTGTTCGCGCGTGTTCCAGCCTCGCAAAGCTTGTCATTCAGAATATTGAATTCTTTAATCGACTCCTGCTCATGGTTGAAAATTTTCACAACTTTCTGTCCTTCAATAAGTTCTTCTATATAGCCATTTATTTTTCCAATGTTTTTTTGCTGTTCCCTGAATGCCTCCGCTGATTTTTTTCCGATTTTTGTGGCGAAAATCATCATCAAAGCCAACGTAAAAACCACAACAACCGTAAGAAGAGGCGAAAGAACCAGCATCATTGCAAAAACACCAGCAACGGTAAGCAAAGATGACATAAGCTGAGGAACTGTCTGATTCAGCATATCGCGCAAAGTATCTGTGTCATTCGTAAAGCGGCTCATAAGTTCACCATGCGTGTGCGAATCGTAAAAATGAATCGGGAGAGACTCCAGTTTTTCAAACAAATCCGTACGGATGCGGCACAAAAGATTTGAACTGATGTAGAGCATAAGGCGCGCGTTAAGCCAGCTTGCAAAAACTCCGCAGACAAAAATTATCGCGACCTTTAAAAGCAGACTGAAAAATTCCTTGAAATCAGGTGATTCCTGTCCAATCAACGGAATTATGTAATTATTCAAAATTGGTTTTATTATGTAGGAACTTAAAATATCAGAAAAAGCGGCAATTATGACGCACGCAAAAACCAGAAGCCACAACGCCTTAAAGCTGCCCATGTATTTCAGGATTCGTTTTATAGTTTTTTTTGTATTTTTTGGCTTTTGAAGCCCTTTTACCTTTACCGGTGGCATTTTCTTCCTCTTTTATTTTATATCCGCGTCGCCCATGCTGGACTGACTTTCAAAGACTTCCATGTAGATTTTGCTGGTTTTCAAAAGCTCCTCATGAGTTCCGCTTGCGCTGATTTTTCCATCGTCAAGCACAAAAATTATGTCCGCATCTTTTACAGAAGAAATTCTCTGCGCAATTATGATTTTTGTGGTTTCCGGATGCAAAGAACGCAACGCATCCCGGATTCTTTTTTCTGTAGCCGTGTCAACCGCACTTGTAGAATCATCAAGAATCAGAATTTTCGGGTTTTTCAGAAGCGCCCGGGCAATACAAAGCCGCTGTTTTTGTCCGCCTGAAAGATTAACACCGCCCTGCCCAAGCTCTGTTTCGTAGCCGGCCGGAAGATTTTTTATAAAACTATCGGCATCACTAGCCATACAGGCAGAAACAATTTCATCATCAGTTGCGTCCTTATTTCCCCACTTAAGGTTTTCCTTTATAGTTCCACTGAAAAGCACATTTTTCTGAAGAACAACCGCAACATTTTCGCGCAAGGATTTTAAGTCATAGTTTTTTACATCAATTCCGCCGACTTTTACAGTTCCAAAAGTCGCGTCGTAAAGCCGCGGAACAAGTGAAACCAAAGTTGTTTTTGAAGAGCCTGTTCCACCGATAATTCCAACAACATCTCCGCTTTTTATATGAAGATTTATTCCCGAAAGCACAAAATTCTCTTTTTTTCTGCTGTAACTGAAAAAGACATTCTCAAAATCGACAGAGCCATCTCTTACATTTTTTTCAGCGTTTTCCGGCTGACAAATGTCCGGAACTTCATCCAGAACCTGGCAGATTCTGCTTACACTGGCGCGGGAAAGAACTAGATTCACAAAAATCATTCCAAGCATCATCAGAGACATAAGAATTTGTGTCACATACGTAAGAAAACTAACAAGCTCGCCGGATTTCATTGAGCCAAAAACTATCATTTTTCCGCCGAACCAAAGCACAAAAATAATGCAGGCATAGACAACGAACTGCATAATCGGCATTAAAGTGATTACAATTTTTTCCGCCCGGACCTGGGATTTTTTGACATTCTCCGCTGCTTCCCGGAATTTTTCGTTTTCAAAATCACCACGGACAAACGCCTTTACAACGCGGATTGCAATAAGATTTTCCTGGACAATATTGTTCATTTTGTCATATTTTTTTAACATTTCAGAAAAACGTGAATATGCAGCCGAGGAAAGAGCCGAAACAGCAAAAGCTAGAAGCGGAATCGCAACAAGAAAAACCGTCGCAAGCCTTGAATTAATCTTAAATGCCATTATCGTTCCTGCCGCAAGCATAAACGGCGCGCGGAAACAAATTCTGCACAACATCTGGTAGACATTCTGTACATTCGTAACATCAGTTGTAAGCCGCGTAACCAGACTTGCAGAAGAAAAATGGTCTACATTCGCAAAAGAAAAATCCTGAACCTTGTTAAAAAGCCTGCGGCGCAGATTCCGGGCAAAACCAAGGGCCGCAACAGCCCCGAAACGAGCCCCGCAAGAACCAAAAAACAAAGAGACAAACGCGCAAAGAATCATGACCGCACCAACTTTCAAAACGTAATTAAAATTATGTTCCGCAATTCCAACATCAATGATTTTTGCCATAAGAAAAGGAATCAGCGTTTCCATTACAACTTCGCCAATCATCACAAGAGGAGAAAGAAACGTGTTCAGCCAATATTTTTTTTCAAGACCGGCAGTAATTTTTTTTATCGTGTTCATTTTTTCTTATTCTATCAAATTTTCCAAAAAATCATTCCACATTTTTTCATTCCAGTGGAATTCTTTCATAAATTTATTGTCCAGCATTCCAAAACCGTGCTTTCCCCATTCATAGACGGCAAGTTCTGAAGAAATATTTTTAGACTGAAGCGCATCGTAAAGAGCAAAACTATTTCTGTAGTCAACAACCGGATCGTCAAGACAAACAACAATATAAGTCGGCGGCATATTTTCTGGAATCTGAAGTTCCATTGAAAATTCATTTTTACGGGATTCAGACTGATTTTTTCCAAGAAGACTTTTTCTGCTCCAGCGGTGGGCAATCTCATCATTCATGCTTACAACAGGATAAACAGGAATGACGAAATCCGGACGCAAGCTGACTTTATGCTGAATTCCAAGTTTCTCAAGTTCATCGTGCGACTCTGCGAACGCTCCGGCCATTGCAACAAGATGACCGCCGGCAGAAAAACCGATTACACCAACTTTGTTTACATCAATTGAATAATCTTCCGCATTTTCGCGCACAAGCTGAATTGCACGCTGAATATCCTGAAGCATTGCCGGATGATGAAAACCGTTTTCCGCAGTGCGATAGCGAAGCGTAAAAGCCGTAACGCCTTTTGAGGCAAACCATTCGGCAGTCTTGTAGCCTTCGTTGTAAAGCCCAAGATGATGATAACTTCCACCGGGACAAATAATTACAGCCGCACCGGAATTTTTTCCCCGGGCTGGATGAACATACATTGACGAATTATATTTTTTCATCTGAGGAATATCTTTCCAGAGCCGGACAGGAATTCCACTTTTTGCAAAACCAAATGATGAGATAAAAAACACAGCAGCGATAAAAAGATTTTTTTTCACGCGATAATTGTAACAGATTTGCAAAAAAATGATAAATAGGTTTTATTTTTTGTAAAAGAAATTGAATAAGCTACCAGAAAAAGCGCGTCAATTTGAGATGCGTTAGCGCTAGCAGTGGTAAAAAACGTGAGTTTTTTTATTGCGGAACGAAGTGGAGCAATGAAGTGAGCCGGGCGAACGTAACCACGGATATAGCGACCTGCCGGTGGCAGGGAACGCCCGGATTCTAATACGGAATTTTAAGGTTCGCCAGATTCTGGAGAATTTTTTCCATGAGCATAAAACTTTCTTCGGTGAGTGAGGAAAAATTGTCCTGCGGCGTGTGGAATTTTTTCCATGTGGGTGGAACCATTTTTTCGAGGAAAGATTTTTCGGTGTCCGGCGGAATTTTGTGGTTCAGGATAAAATCCTCCAGTTGCGGATAGCGCACAAGATTGAACATATATTCGTTCGCCTCGTTCACGGGAAGCATTGTGATTGCAACGGCTGCAATTCCGTGCGCCAAAAAGCCTGCGTTGTCGCTGTATGGAACTGGCAGTGAAGCGAATTTTCCGTTGCTGGATGAACGGAGAATCTGTGAAATGCGTGATTCGAGCGAAAAAAAACTGTTCTTGAACTTTTGCCCCGCATTTTTTGGAACAAAACTTTTTGAAAGAACCGGAACTGTCCCGCGTCCAACGCAGTCAAAAACGTAGACATCGTCATCGGTTATGTTCAGGCGCTTAAAAACGTTCGCAAGCCCGAAAGCTCCCTGGGCGGAAACGGAAGATGTGTTCCTGGACGAGGCAATTTCTTCACCATCTGTAAAAATAAGCCTGACATTGTGCTGGATTCCGCTTTTAAAAAGCTGAACCGCCCAGTTCATAAGGCAAAAAACCGAGGAGGAATTATCGTTTGCGCCGGGGCTTCCTGGAAAAATATCGTAATGGGCAATAACCGTCTTTATCTTAAAAAGCGGACTGTACGAATCTTTTGGGAAAACAACGTAAATGTGCTCGTGACCGTCAATCGGCATAACGGCGGTTTTTACTCCGCGTGCGTAAAGCCAATCCAAGATAAAATCGCGGCGGTTTGTCTGCGGCTCAAGGAATTCCTTAAAATTTTCTCCCAAATACATAGAAGAATTATAGCACAAAATGTAAAATATTACCTGATGAAAATGTTTTTTAGAAAAATTGCGCTTTTGTTGAAGAAAGAGATTATGCTTTCTGTTTCTGTCGTTGTCGCGGTCGCATCTTTTTTTATAACTCCGCCAACAAAAGATCTTTTTTATGACATTGACTGGAAAACTCTTTCTACGCTTTTTATGCTTCTTACTGTTCTGGAAGGTTTTAAAAGCGAAAATATTTTTAATCCTGTTCTGAAAAAGACCGGCAGCCTTAAAACGATTTCTGGAATTTCAGTTTTTCTTGTTTTTTCTGTTTTTATTTCATCAATGTTTGTAACAAATGATGTTTCGCTTATTATTTTTGTGCCGCTTACAATGATGATTTTTAAAGCCGCAGACAAAGAAAAATATATAATTCCTGTTCTGACTTTTGAAAATATCGCCGCGGTCCGTGGTTCGCTCCTTACGCCGTTCGGGAGTCCGCAAAATCTTTATCTGTACAGCCAGAGCGGAATCTCTACGCTGGCTTTTATGCTGATGATGCTTCCGCTATGGGTTTTCAGCGCATTTCTGCTGCTCCTGTTCATTGCATTTCTTTACCGCAAAAACATCCACGGAAAAATCCATATAGAAAAAAATTCATTCTGCAAAAAATGGATTCCAGAAAGGCGGAAACAACGGATTTTTTATTTAATTCTGTTCATTCTTGTTGTAATCACAATCGTGACGAGGACAAGATTCTGGCCTTTTGTGACAGCCGCAGTTCTTGTTTCAGTTTTGATTTTTGACGCGAAAATTCTTTTAAGGACTGATTACGTTCTTCTTTTCACATTTTTATGTTTTTTTGCGTTCAGTTCCTCAATCTGCAGAAACAGTTTCATCGCGGGAATTTTACAACAGCACGTCAAGAACCACGAATACGCCTGGAGCATTTTGCTTAGCCAGATTATATCAAATGTTCCTGCAAGCATTGTCCTTTGGCCGTTCTCTAAAAATCTAAGGGCTTTGCTTTACGGGTTGGACAGCGCGGGTTTGTGCTCAATAATCGGTTCGCTCGCATCGGTCATAAACCTAAGAATTTACTCAAAGGAATATCCAAAAAACTCGTTGAAGTTCATCTTTTATTTTACCGCGATAAGTCTTGTGTTTTTTTTAATCGTAGTGTTTCCGCAGCTTTGGCTGATACGTTCCGCACAATAATCATCCAACCGCGGATAATCAGATAAAATGTCGATTTTTGTTGCTGAATCCATATTGAATGAACGAGAAAAAAAAGAAAGCGGCAACCGGGCTTTAATATTGATTTATATAAATCAACTCATTATCTTTCTATTATGTCTTTATTTTTAGTTTTAGCATTTTTATTTTGTGTAGGAAGCATAATTGGCTGGGCAATCGAAGTAATTTACAGGCGATTTTCTCCGCTAAAGGGCGTTGAAAAAAAATGGGTAAATCCGGGATTTCTTACCGGTCCGTATCTTCCGATTTATGGAATTTCGCTTATCGTCCTGTTTCTTCTTTCCCAGATAAATGTTTCGTTTATCCAGAATCCGACCTTGCAGAAAGTCGTTCTTTTTGCCCTTATGGCTCTTGCAATCACAGCATTTGAATATGTTGCCGGACTGATTTTTATCAAAGGAATGAAAATTATGCTCTGGGACTACCGCAGCCAATGGGGAAATATCCAGGGAATCATCTGTCCGCTTTATACTTTTTTCTGGTGGATTTTGAGCGCGGTTTATTATTTTCTTATTCATCCGCACATTGAAGCTTGGCTTTACTGGTTCACAAACCATATTTCGTTTTCATTTGTAATTGGATTTTTCTACGGAATTTTCGCGGTTGACCTTTTCAGCTCATTTCAGGTTATGGCAAAAATCAGAAAATTCGCAGCAGAAAACAAGATTGTATTCAGAATCGAAAACTACAAGAACCATCTTCAGCAGAAACACGAGGAACGGAAAGAAAAAATCCGCTATCTTCTTACATATAAGGCGGAAAAAAATCTTGCAGAAAGCCTGAAAGAATACCTTGACAAAGTCCGCAGCCAGAAAATCAAATAACTACTTTGAAGAAAGTGCCTGGACGATTGCATACACACAATCGCCGGCTCTTTCGATTTTTCTGACAATATCCATATATTGAAGTTCAGCTTTTACATCGCCACCGGCTTCAATTCTTTTCCGGCTTGCCTTTTGCAGTTCTTTTTTGTTCTGGTCGATTTTATCCTCAATCTGTGCGGACATATTTCTTTCATCATCCGAAATTCCAAGCGCAATAAAAGTACAAGCCTGTTCATAAAAAATTCTTACCTGATCAAGATACGAAAGAAGTTTTCTGACCCTGCCAGAGCCTTGCGTGATAGTTTTTTCAGAAATATATTTTGCGACCGTATGCATCATTGAGCAACATTCATCGCTAAGGTCTTCTATGCTCTGCGTCACATGGATAAGGCGCGAATAATTCTGGCGGTCATTATGGTTTGCGTTCTCAAGGCGCGAACAAATCTGCAGAAAATGAGAAATCGCCTCGTTCATCTCGTCAACATAAGCTTCATCCGCAGTGATTTTTTCGGCAAATTTCAGGATCTCCTCGCCATCGCTGGTTATGCCCTGAGCAATCAAATCAATCATTCCCATGACGCGGCTCGACATTTTTGCAATTTCCTTTTGCATCTGGAACGAATAAACATCAGCGGAAATGTGGTTTTTAGGCAAAATTACAGGAAGCTTGTAATGCAAATCCTCTTCTTTTTGTGATGATTTTATAAATTTCTGTGCAAGGAAAGCAATTTGATTCACAAACGGCAAAAAAATCAATGTTGCGCAAAGATTAAAAACCGTGTGAAGCAGGAGTTCCCGGAATCAGAAAATCCACAAAACGCAGGAACGGATCAAAAAATATAAGCGCAATCAGAGTTCCAGTAACATTAAAGGCAACATGAACAGCCGCAGTGCGCTTTGCATTTATATTTGCCTTGAAAGAAGACATAACCGCGTCAACAGTAGAACCAATATTGCTTCCAAGAACAATTGCCGCCGAAAGTTTCCATGTGAGAGAGCCGTTTGCCGCCATCGCAAGCACAATCGCCGTCATTGCGGAAGAAGAATGAATCAGCGCCGTAAAAAAAGCTCCAATCAGAACTCCGAGCAAAAGCCCAAAAACGCCAATATCCGTAAGTTTCTGTATAAAATTTATTGCCGCAGGACCAAGCTGCATTGAATCTTTTAAAAGCCCAAGTCCCATGAACAAAATTGCAAAGCCCATGAAACAGTACGCAAAATTATGAATTTTCAGTTTCTTAAAATATTGAAGGATGAATCCAAGACCAAAAAGCGGAACAGCGGCGGCTTCCATGCTGAATGAAAATCCGAAAAACGAGACAATCCACGCGGTTACAGTTGTTCCAATATTTGCGCCAAAAATGATTCCAATCGCCTGTGTCAACGAAAGAATTTCCGCATTAACAAAACTTACAACCATTACAGTTGTCGCCCCGGAAGATTGGATTATCGCAGTAACCGCAAATCCTGTCAAAACCGCGGAAAACCTGTTTCCCGTTATTTTTCCAAGAAGAGTCTGAAGGCTGCTTCCCGCCCCTTTCTGAATACCGTTAGAAAGCATGTCCATTCCAAAAAGAAGAAGACAAAGCGCACCGGCAAAACTTAAAATCTGTCCAATAAAATTTAAAACCAATTGATTAACCTTAAAAAATTCAGCAAAGTCTTTATATGAAAAGAATATACATAGGTAACCTTAATTTCAAGACCACAGAAGAAAATCTTAAAGAAAAATTCGCACAATTCGGCGAAGTCACATCAGCAACAATCATAAAGGACAAAACCAGCGGACTTTCAAAAGGATTCGGCTTTGTTGAGATGCCAAACGACGATGATGCGGAAAAAGCAATTTCAGACTTAAAGGGAAAAGACATTGACGGGCGAAAAGTACGAGTCTCTATCGCAGAAGACAAGACAAAAAGACGTTCATCTTATTGAAAAAAGCACCTTTTAAAAGTAAACTTAGCTATCAAAAAAAACAATTATTTATGGAGTTTATATGTCAACACCACTGGAAGAATATCTTTCATCCTGCAATGGAAAACCGAACGCAGCAATGTGTTCTTATGTGGCAAACCTTCAGCAGGTTGCCGCAGTAGGCCCGGAAATCGCCGCATCCATTGTAAACGAGCTTGAAAACCAGAGAAGCCACCTAAAACTTGTAGCCTCTGAAAACTATTGTTCGCTCAATGTTCAAGCCGCAATGGGAAACCTTTTAACAGACAAATACGCAGAAGGCTATCCGGAACACCGCTATTACGGCGGATGCGTAAATATCGACGCAGTTGAAAACACTGCAGCGCATGAAGCTGAAAAACTTTTTGGAGCAGAATACGCTTACGTCCAGCCACATTCCGGCGCTGACACAAACCTTGTTGCATACTGGGCAATTCTTTCCGCAAAGATTGAAACTCCAACACTGGAGGAACTTGGCGTAAAGTCTCTGAATGATTTGACTGCAGAGCAGTTTGATATGCTCAGAAAACGTTTCGGAAACCAGCGTCTTATGGGTCTTGACTATTCTTGCGGCGGACATCTTACGCATGGCTACAGAATGAATGTCTCTGCCCGAATGTTTGAAAGTCATCCTTACGGTGTTGAAAAAGATACAGGACTTCTTGATTACGACAAAATTGAAAAACAGGCAATGGAAGTAAAACCGCTTATTTTGCTCGCAGGATATTCGGCTTATCCAAGAAAGATTAATTTCAGAAAATTCCGTGAAATCGCAGACAAATGCGGAGCAGTTCTTATGGTTGACATGGCTCACTTCGCTGGTCTTGTCGCAGGAAAAGTTCTTACAGATGATTACGATCCTGTAAAATGGGCTGACATTGTCACAACAACAACCCACAAGACTTTGCGCGGACCACGAGGCGCATTGATTCTCTGCAAAAAAGAATATGCTGATTACGTAAACAAAGGATGTCCTATGGTTCTTGGAGGTCCTTTAGGACACGTAATGGCTGCGAAAGCAATCGCGCTGAAAGAGGCAAATACACCTGCATACCAGGAATACGCACGAAACGTTGTAAAAAATGCACAGGCACTTGCGGAAGCATGCAAAGCTCTGGGAATGCCGCTCCAGACTGGCGGAACAGATAATCATCTTATGCTTGTTGACGTTACAGTCTATGGTCTTACAGGAAAACAGGCAGAAGCAGCCTTATTCAACTGCGGAATCACAGCAAATGCGAACGCACTTCCTTACGACAAAAACGGCGCATGGTGGACTTCTGGAATCAGAATCGGAACTCCGGGGCTTACAACACTTGGCTTTAACACAGAAGATATGAAAGAAGTTGCTTCTATTATCGATTTTGTTCTTAAAGGCACAAAACCTGGACTTACAAAAGATGGAAAACCTGCAAAAGGAAAAATCAATCTTGATCCTAAAGTTCAGGAAGAAGCTAAAAACCGCGTGAACAAATTGCTTTCCGCTCATGTTCTTTACCCGGAACTTGACCTGGACTTCCTTAAAAAAGAATTTGTAAAATAACACATAAAAAAGGGGCTTCTGCATAAAAGCCCCTTTTTTATTATTCATCGCTTTTGGAATCCTCGGTTGTTTCTGTTTCCGAATCTGATGAAAAAAGATTCTTCTCAAGAAATTTAAAGAATGAATCTTTCACCTTGTTTCCCGTACTATCCGCCTGGTCAACAATTTTTTTTGTATCTTTTTCAACCTGCCTGGAAGTTTCCTTCAGCTCATTTTTTGTAGTTTCAATCTGTTTCCTAAATTTTTCCTTTGTTTCTGTTATCAGCCACGAATTATATTCGCTGTGCGCTTTTTTGCATTTTTCCGGCATAGGAACATTTTTATATTCCGCACATTCAGTCAGTTTATGAGTTCTTTTGTTGAATTTGCACGCAAAAACGCCTGAAACCCCAAGCAACAGACAAAAAACAACGCAAACAAATCTTTTCATCATATTTTCCCCCATAAAAGCAATTTCCAAAGAATCTATTTTTCAGCAACTGTAAGATTCACAAGCCAACGCTCTTTTTTCAGCCAAAAATGCGCAATCAGGGCTTTTGCAACATCGCTTAGCTTAACAATCGCATACATTTCAATCGGTCCAAGTTTTGTAAGAAAAGTAAGAATCAACATTCCGCCAATAAAAAGAATGTTAGCAACTGTGTCACAGATAACACCCATAGTTGTGTCTCCACCAGTTCTTGAAACCGCATATTGACCGTTCAAAAAAGCCCACAGCGGAAGATATGCCGCCGCAACAAGAATAAGGTGCCTTGCAATTCTCTGAGCCTCAAGAGTAAGATTTTTAAACACAAACGGAACAATTCCTGTAGTACCAAAACCAATCAGCATGAAAATCACACCGAAAATTGTTGCACCGCTTAAAACCCAGTTCTTATATTTTCTGGCCTGCTCAAGTTTGCCAGCTCCAAGTTCCTGCCCCAAAATTACGCTTGCAGAAGTAACAATTCCAC
>DLKK01000072.1:0-3127 GCA_002478955.1 Treponema sp. UBA7590 | reverse complement strand
CACTGAAGCAGATAAAGAACAAGTTCGCAACCGCAAATCCGCCTGCCATTCCGCTTACAATCTCTGCACCGCCACGCGTATTATACAAAGCGTTTGAAAGTGTTTCTGAAAAAGCCCAGAAAAGCTCTGAATACAAAATCATCAGTGACTTTGCAAAAATATTCCCAAAAAGCTTGAACTTTATAAGAAAAACTTTCAGCGGATTGAACATAAACGGCGGTCGTCTTGCGACACAATACGCAATGAACAGCAAAAGCTCAACCCCACGGGCTATAACAGTCGCATAACCGGCACCGGCAACCTCAAGACGTGGAGCACCAAGATTCCCATAAATCAAAATCCAGTTAAAAAATGTGTTCACTAAAGTTGCAATAGAAGAAATTATCAGCGGAACTTTTACAATTTCAATATCGCGCAAAGAAGAAGCAAACGACTGCGCAAAAACCATGAAAAACCATGAAAGCGCGACCGCCCTGGAATAAATCTGAGCCTGATCAAGAATCTGAGGAGCATCCGTGTTGATTGTAACCATTATTCCAAAAAGTTTTCTTGGAGCCACAAACGAAACGACCGTATACGCAAGACCAAAAATTCCAGTTATGATAATCTTGAACCGCAGTGTCTGCTGCATTCCCTCTTTGTCATTCGCGCCTTTGAACTGGCTCATAAAAATTCCGGCAGAAAGGCAGACCGTATTCACCAATATAAGAAAAAGAAAATTTATCTGTCCGGCAACATTTACGCCGCTCATTTTTACGTCACCAAGTCCGGCAACCATAAAATTATCAATTAAAGAAACAAGATTCTGAATCAAAAGCTGAAGCATTACCGGAACAGCAATTTTTATTGCGCGTTTATAAAATTCCGCAGTTCCCAGATATTTATGTTCCAAAGTTACCATAAAAAAGAAATCCCCCTTGATTTCACTTTCATGCTGGATTCTATCAGCAAACAGAATAGTATTTCAATACGTACTACTAGTTATAACCAAAAATTATTACATTTTACGTTTTTGCCGAAAATTCTAGGCATCAATCTCGGAAGCAAGATGATGAACAATAAAATCCCTACGTTCCGGTGTATTTTTTCCCATATAGAATTCAAGGACTTTTGGAACATTCTTTAAAGCCTGGACAGTAACTGGAGTAAGGTGCATTCCCACATCCTCACTTTCGCCTTCTTTACGCTCGCGGATGAACATTCCAAACTCATCACCATTGATTTCTCCAAGACCTTTGAATCGAGTTGTCTCGCAGTCCTTTCCAAGTTCCTTCTGGGCTTTGTCGCGGCTTTCCTCTGAATAACAATAAATTGTCTTTTTCTTGTTACGAACGCGGAAAAGCGGAGTTTCCAGAATAAAAACGTGCCCTGTAAGCACAAGCTCCTCAAAATAAAGCAAAAGGTACGTCATCACAAGATTTCTGATGTGAAAACCATCATTATCGGCATCCGTCGCAATGATAATTTTGTTATATCGCAAATCTTCAACATCTTTCTGGACGCCAAGGCTCAGGGTAAGATTTTTCAGCTCTTCGTTTTCAAAAAGCGCAGTTTTCTTTCGCCCGAACATATTTTCTGGCTTTCCGCGCAAACTGAAAATTGCCTGCACAGAAACATCGCGGGAATTAACCATTGAACCAGTCGCAGAATCTCCTTCCGTAATAAAAATCATTGAATTCGCACCCTTTTCACCATCTTGAAGATGGTAACGGCAATCCAAAAGCTTGTGTATTTTCAAGGTAGCGGAACGCTCCGCCTCGCGGATTTGCTTTGCAGTGACATTATTTATCTCATCGCGGGCTTTCATGTTACGGATGATTTTTTCCTCGAGCGCATTTGCAACTTCCGGATTATGCCTGAGCCAGTCATCAACAGCAAGCTGAACTTCCTGGATTATCGGCTGGCGGATTTCAACATTTCCAAGTTTATTTTTAGTCTGGCTTGTGAACATCGGGTTATCAATTCCGATTTTTAAAGCAACAATCAGCCCGGAAGAAACGTCTTTCTCGTCATATTCCTTCTTGAAAAAAGAATTAACGCCGCGCGTAAAACCGTCCAAAAATGAAGTGACGTGTGTTCCGCCATCCTCTGTAACCTGGCCATTTACAAATGAATAAATCACTTTGTCAAGACTTGCGGTATGCGTAAGAACAAAATCGATATTTTTACCTTTATAACTGAAAAGTTTGTAAAGTGATTTTTCCGCACCGTCCATCTCATGCGTAATCAAATCCTCAAGACCTTTCTCGCTTACAAAAACTTTGCCATTGCAATAAATCTGCAGTCCCGGATTAAGGTACGCATAATACCAAAGGCGTTTTTCAACCATCTCCATGTTATAGGAAAATTTTCCGAACATTTCGTGGTCAGGCACAAATTCAAGATAAGTTCCATTTTTTACGCCATGTTTTGCCGCCCCGGTTTTGGAAGTTTTTTTCACACCGCGCTCATATTCAACAACAGCCATT
This sequence comes from Treponema sp. UBA7590, assembly GCA_002478955.1. Taxonomy (GTDB): domain Bacteria; phylum Spirochaetota; class Spirochaetia; order Treponematales; family Treponemataceae; genus Treponema_D. The sequence continues at coordinate 659 of DLKK01000072.1, read as the reverse complement.
TTTCCGTCACGGATTGAGGCAGCCCTGAAATATGAAGACAAAGCGTTTGTCGCCTTGATTCCAACGCCATTCATACCGATTGCCTGTTTAAAGACTGAATTATTGTATTTTGCGCCGGTATTAACATCGCTTACACATTGCTCAAGTTTTCCTAGCGGAATTCCACGTCCGTAGTCACGGATTTTTACACGACCTTCATCAGTAATCTGAATATCAATCCTGTCACCAAAGCCTTGCGAAAATTCATCTACAGCGTTGTCGATTCCTTCCTTTAAAAGGATATAAATTCCATCATTCTCATTGCTTCCATCGCCCAGAGAACCAATGTACATTCCCGGTCTAAGCCTGATGTGCTCAAGTCCTTCCAAATGAAGAATGCTGCTCTCATCATACTTTACAGAAGATTTATTTTTCTTTGTTTCCTCACCCATAATGTATAGTATAAAGGCAGACAAAAACTTTTACAAGAAGATAAAAACAAGACAAAAAAAGGCGAACACTTTTAAGCGTCCGCCTTTTCTAGCCATATGATTTATTAGAAAACTTTATTTTGCAAAAGTGGCAATAAATACACCGGCCGCAATCGCAGTTCCGATTACACCTGAAACATTAGGTCCCATAGCGTGCATCAAAAGGAAGTTCATCGGGTCGTATTCTTG
>DLKK01000106.1:15958-17021 GCA_002478955.1 Treponema sp. UBA7590 | reverse complement strand
GGACAGAATTTCAAATATGATTTCTCTTGGTTACGTTACCGACCCGAAATTCATTGAGCGTTATTGCGATGAGACTGAATATTTTCTGCTTCCAATGGCTCTTGAAATTGATTTTAATATGTACCAGGAGCTGATTGGGCTGATAATGACGCGCAGACGTTATCTTGAAGACGGCGGATATTTCTGCAATGTGAAAAAAGAATCAACTCCGCCTGTAAAACCTGGTGAAACTAAGTAAAAAAAATGATAAACTTTCTGCATGAGTTACGGTTTTTTTAGGGCGGCTTGTGCTTCGCCAGATTTGATTGTTGCGGATTGCAATTTTAATGCGGATAAAATTATTGATTCGGTTCGTGTTGCCTGCGAGTTAAACGTCCGGCTTCTGGTTTTTCCGGAACTTTGCATAACTGGCTACACTTGCGCAGATTTATTTCTTCAGCGCAGGCTCCAGCTTTCTGCCATAGAAAACCTTGAACGCATTGCAAAAAAAACTTCATCTTTTGACTGCATTGTTCTGGTCGGTCTTCCGGTTGCCGTAGAAAACGCATTGTACAACTGCGCTGCGGTTCTTTACAAAGGAAAAATTCTTGCTCTTGTTCCAAAGACTTTTATCCCGAATTACAGTGAATTTTACGAGCGGCGCTGGTTTTCTCCTGCATCCGAAAATCTTCCGCAGTCTGTTTTTATTTCTGAAAAAAATCCAGAAGTTCCGTTCGGCTCGAATATTTTAATCAGCGATTCTTGTGGTTCAGGCTTTGTTCTGGGCGTAGAGCTTTGCGAGGATCTTTGGGTTCCGGTTCCCCCTTCTTTAAATCATGTTCTTGCCGGTGCGACTGTGATTGCAAATTTAAGCGGCTCAAATGAAATTATCGGAAAAGCTGAATATCGGAAAAATCTTGTGAAAATGCAGTCGGCGCACACAGTTTCTGCGTATTTGTATGCGAACGCCGGTTGCGGTGAATCAACGCAGGATCTGGTTTTTTCAGGTCATTCATTGATTGCGGAAAACGGTTCAGTCCTTGCGGAATCAAAACTTTTTGAAAATAAACTTCTTTATGTGGAA
>DLKK01000106.1:6204-15940 GCA_002478955.1 Treponema sp. UBA7590 | reverse complement strand
TTGATATTGAACGGATTGTGCAGGAACGGCGAAAAACAATGACTTTTGCCCAATGCGCGGAAAATGCTAAAAACTGCAAATACAGAAAAATATCTGTTGCGCTAAACCAGAAAAATCCGCGGTCAAACGATTTGTGCCGCTTCATTGATTCCCATCCTTTTGTTCCAAACGGAAAAATTGAACGTGCGGAACGCTGCTTTTCTGTCATTCAGCTTCAGGCGGAAGGCCTTGCAAAACGTTTGCGACATATCCACTGTTCTTCCTGTGTAATCGGGCTTTCCGGTGGACTTGATTCAACATTGGCTCTGCTTGTAACCTGTCGCGCTTTTGACCTTTGCGGAATAAACCGTAACGGAATCAAATCTGTTACGATGCCATGTTTTGGCACAACAGACCGTACATATAAGAATGCTTGTACGCTTGCAGAAAAATGCGGAACAGAGCTGATTGAAATTCCGATTGCAGATGCGGTTCGCCAGCATTTCAAGGATATTGGCCAGAACGAAGAAATCCACGACATCACTTACGAAAATTCCCAGGCGCGCGAACGGACTCAGGTTCTTATGGATATTGCTAACAAAACAAATGGAATTGTGATCGGAACTGGTGATTTGAGTGAACTTGCGCTTGGCTGGTGCACTTACAATGGTGACCAGATGAGCATGTACGGTGTAAATTCTTCCGTTCCAAAGACTTTGGTCCGTTTTCTGGTTGAATGGTTTGCGGAAGATTCAAAAGATGATGAGCTTTCTTCAGTCCTGAAAGATATTCTTGAAACTCCTGTGAGCCCGGAACTTTTGCCTCCAAAAGATGGAAATATTGCTCAAAAAACAGAAGATTTGGTCGGGCCGTACGAACTTCACGACTTTTTTCTTTATTATCTTTTGAGATTTGGATTCAGCCCGGCAAAAATTCTGTATCTTGCGGATAATTCAGAGCTTCCGTATACGCATGATTTCAAGCTGAAATGGCTCAGAATTTTTTACAGAAGATTTTTCAGCCAGCAATTTAAACGAAGCTGCATGCCGGACGGCGCAAAAGTTGGAACGGTGAATCTTTCTCCGCGCGGCGACTGGCGTATGCCAAGCGATGCGAGCGCCTCAATCTGGCTAGAAGAAATCGACAAATTGAAATAAATCCTGGAGAAAAAATGCTTTCGTATTTGCACAGTTTTCATGCGGGAAACCACGCTGACATTTTAAAGCACGTGACTTTGCTTTATGTCCTTGACTATCTGAACAAAAAAGAAAAACCATATTCATTTTTTGATACGCACGCAGGAGCCGGACTTTATAATCTGAAAAATGAGAATGCGCTCAAAACTGGCGAGGCAAAACTTGGAATTGAAAAGCTTCTTTCGGAATATGAAAAAAATCCTTCAGAAATTCCGGCAGAACTTTTTAATTACATTGATTTTGTGAAAGATTCGTTAAAAAAAGGATTTTATCCAGGAAGTCCGGCGTTTGAGATTTCTCTTTCAAAAAAAGGCTCATTCATAAATTTAACGGAACTTCACAAGACTGAATTTGAGTCGCTCAAAAAAAATGTTGAATCCTTAAAACCGTCATGCTTTGTAAATATTTTAAATGATTCCGGTTGGAATATCCTGAAAAAAAATATTCCGCCTGCAATAAAACGCGGTGTGATTCTTTGTGATCCGAGTTACGAGGAAAAATCTGATTATCACAACGCCGCCGAGCTTCTTTCCGAGGCGCACAAAAAATGGAACGCAGCCACAATTCTTCTTTGGTATCCGCTTTTGGCAAACAAATCTGAAGAAATTGAAAATATGAAGCAGTTTATTCTTTCGTCGGCAAAAAATCGCGATATCCACACAGAAATCCTTGATGCCCAGCTTTTGGTTGACACAGAGGACAGCCATGTTGAGACAACGCTGGAAAATTCAATCGGAAGCGAAAAGCCTCGCCTTTATGGGAGCGGAATCTTTGCGGTTCAGCCTTGCTGGGGTCTGAAAGAACATCTTGAGTCGGTTCTGCCTTTCCTTTCAAGATTGCTTGGAAAAGATGGAAACGGCTCGTTCAAAGTGGAACTTTTTTAAAAATATAGCCTGATTCCGGCGTTGCATGGAATATTGAAATCAAATTCAGTTGTTCCGCCGATGTTCCATTCAGGTTGAATTGCGGCTTGAGCAAAATATTCAAGAAATCCATCGTAAAAAATCCAGCTGAATCCAAGCACAAAACGCGGTGCGGCGCAGAAAAATGCCTTGTCGTCAAAAAAAGTTCCTCCAACATAAGCACCTGAACCTGCGAAAAATGAGCAGTAATCGCCTAGCATAGGGTTAAAAAGCCAATAATCGCCTTTAACGGACGCGTTGAACGAATTTTCAGAAAAATCGTAATCTGTTGCCACGGAAATTACCAGCGGAAAATTGTCATTTTTTATTGAACAAGAAATTCCCGCCTGAAAATTTGTTTCATTTCCGTCTGTTCCAGTTGTAAAATCAAGCTGCGGTCCGATTCCCATGGAAAAAGCATTTAAGCAAAAAATCAAGATTACAATTGCTGAAAAAAAGTTTCTTTTTATATTTGTGTCTTTCATAATTTTCTGTAAACGATTATACTTTATTATCAAAAAAAACTATATAGGAATGGAAATATGTCATTGTTTGAAGATCTGAAATGGCGCGGCCTTATTAAAGATGTTGCCGGTGAAGAAAGTGAGTTGCAGAAAGTCCTGAACGGAAAACCGTTCAGCTTTTATTGGGGAACTGACCCGACTGCTGACAGTCTTCATCTAGGTCATTATTCTTCTTTGTGCATGGCAAAACGCCTTACAAACGCAGGTCATCATGCGGTTCTTCTTTGCGGTGGTGCAACAGGAAGAATCGGAGATCCACGCCCGACTGCGGAGCGCGAGATTATTTCTGAGGAAGCAGTTAACCATAATATTGAAGGAATCCGTGCGCAGGTTTCACGGCTTGTTCCGGATGCGGAGCTTGTTGACAACTATGATTGGCTGAAAAATTATTCATTTTTGAATTTTTTGCGCGATATCGGTAAATATATCAATGTGAATTATATGCTTGGAAAAGACATTATTCAGCGCCGACTTGAAAATGGAATAACTTATGCGGAATTTTCCTATATGCTTATGCAGGGCTATGATTTTGTCCATCTTTTTAAGGAAAAGAACTGCATAATGGAAGTTGCCGGAAGCGACCAATGGGGAAACATTACTACAGGCGTTGATTTAATCCGAAAAATGCTTGATAAGACCGCATATGCTTTTACAATGCCACTTATTCTTGACTCGACCGGAAAAAAATTCGGAAAGTCAGAGGGAAATGCTCTTTGGCTTGATAAAAACAAAACTTCTGCGTATGAAATTTATCAGTATCTTATTAACACTGACGACGCAAAAGTCCTTGAATATCTTAAGGTTTTCACATTTCTTTCAAAAGAGAAGATTGAAGAGATTTATTCCGAGCAGCAGGCTCACCCGGAAACAAGAATTGCTCAAAAAACTCTTGCCTGGGAGGTTGTAAAAGATATCCACGGGAAAGATGAGGCTGACAATGCTGTGAACGTAAGCCAAAAACTTTTTGCCGGGGATTTCAAGGGGCTTTCCGCAAAAGATATTATGTCTGGAATGAAATCCGTTCCGTCATTTAAATTTGAAAAAGACGAGCCTCTGATTGATCTTCTTGTGAACAACAAGATTGCCCAGTCAAGGCGAGAGGCAAGGGAATTTATCGGGGCAAAGGCTGTTTCTGTGAATGGCGAGATTCTTACCGATGAAAATGCGATGATAACAAAATCAATGGCGATTGAAGGTCAGATTCTGATTATCCGCCGCGGAAAGAAAAAATATTTTGTTGCGCAGGTTGAATAGATTTTTTGCTTGAAAGAAGTATTATGCGTTGAAATATTGGAATCCCAAAAATATTCTGATATTTCAACGTGAATGTTAAAACAAAAATCCCCCGGATTTGCATTTTTGTAAACCGGGGGATTTTTATTTTTTGCGCTAACCTTTAGATTTTTGCAGCCTTGATTGATTTTACAGTGTAATCGTAGCTGTATTCATTGATGTTGAATTTCAGGTTTTCGCCGACTTTTGCATTCATGATTGCATTTCCGAACGGAGCCATGTAAGAAATGATTCCGTTGTCTGGGTCGGATTCCCATGGTCCAAGAACCGTATAAGTTTCATCTTTGTTTTCTTTGTTGTTGTGCAAAGTAACAACAGTCGCAAAAGAAACAATTGCTGTTGTGATTGTTGTAGGATCAAAGATAACCGCGCGGTTAAGCTCAGAAGTAAGTTTTGCAACCTGAGTGTTAAGGTAATGCTGATGCTCCTTTGCGGCTTTGTACTCAGCGTTTTCCTTCAAGTCGCCCTTTGCTCGGGCCTCATCAATTTCAGCCGCATTCTGTGGAATCTGAACAGTCTGAAGATCTTCAAGCAACGCCTTTTTTTCTTCGAGTTTTGCGCTTGTAACAAGCATTCCTTTTGGCGCAGAAGATTTTTCTTCTGTAACATGGAATTTGAAGTCAGGATATTTTTCAAGAATCTTGTTTCTCATAAGAGCCTTGCAGCTCGGTTCCATTCCATCAACATCATCAATCAATGTATAGATGCGCTTGACTGTTTCCTCGTCGTTAGAGAACATATAATCAAACAAACGGTCTTTTCCGAACAGAAGGTTTGTCGCATTGTCGATAATCTTCTTGTTCTCTGTTGAATTTACGTGGTTGTTGATTTCGCGGTATGCAAGCTGGATAAGCTGGACAAGCGCGATAATCTGGCGTTCGTAAGGAATATTTGCCTTCTTGAACCATTCAGCGTCCTGACATTCCTTGAAGAAGTAAAGAACTGCATTTCGGTAGTCGCGGCAATTTTCAAAAGCTGTGACTGCAAGATTCTGAAGCTTCTCTTCCTGGCCATTGTTCAGAAGATATGTAATCATTTCTCCTGAAAGAACTGTAGGGAACAGGCGGATATATTCATCAGCCCAGTTTGGAAGCATCTTGATGTTTGCAAGGAAGTCGTGGCGCAAAGTTGTATTTTTTGTGTCCTTCAGGATAAGATACATTTCGCGCGGATCTTCAATTTTTGAATAAATTTCCTGGAATGTAACAGATGGTCTGTATGCGATTTCCTTGATTTGGGCAGAAACGTTCTGTACAACAAGATAAGATGCAAGAATCTGCTCGTTTACTTTAGGGAACATATCCTCTGATTCAAGAGTCTTTACATAGCCAACAAAATAATTGAACATTTCGGCGAACAAATCGTTAGACTTGTCAGTTTCCTCTTTGTTCACATATTTCATAAGAATATCAATTCTTGCAAAGAACTGTTTCTGTGCCTTGAATTCGTTTGCAAGTTTCTGTTCAGGAGTAATATCATTCACAATTGTGTACTGTGAAATATCGTTCGGGTTTACACCGAAAGAAGAATCCGTCTCAAGAATCCGTTTTGCAGAAGAATTCCATGAAGTCCATTCGCCCGGTGTAAGTACAGAAGGAACAAGCTCAGCCTTGATTTTTTTGAAATCGCAGCTGTTTCCAAAACTTTTGATGATTGTCTTTAAAGTCCAAGCCTTGTCGTCCTTTACTTTTTCCTTTAAAGGAACAGTAAGAGCTTTGCCGGTTTTTCCGTCAAGTACAGGAACTCCGTTTTCATTCAAAACTTCAACAGCTTTCTTTGCCTTAAGAACCCAGATGTGGTCGTTTGCCAGCGGAGTCAGCGCACTTACTGCCATTTTCAGAGACATTGTGTCATAAACTTTTGTCTTTTTCTTTGGGTCTTTTTTAGAAGGCGCAGTTTTTCCGAACCAGATAAAAAGCTTGTCGTCGCTTACTTTACCAATCTGACCGACGCCCCATGACTTGTGGAATACGTAGCTTTTCTCATCGAAAGCGATATGCTTCTCAAAATCGTTTATCGCCTCGAAAACGTTTCTGTAGTTTGCCGTCAAATCAGAAGAGCGGATGTAGTCATCAAGATGGCTGTGTCCTTCGTATTTATTCTTGTAGCAGTCAACAAGCTCGCGGCGTGCCCACACATCATTGTTGTCGATGTGAAGGATTTCCTTAAGGAGTCCGATTGCGATGTCCCAGTATTTTGGTTCATTTGGAGCCATTGACTTGTATTTTGTGTAAAGTTCCTGAAGAAGAACTGCTGTCTTGTCCTCGCCAAGAGTCTTGGCAATCTTTCGTTTTACAAGCTGGAAGAAATCAACTTCTTCTGGAATAAGTTCAATCAGCTTTGTCCACAATTCCTTGATTGCGTTAATATTTTTTGCGTTTGTATATCTAAGGATTGCCTTTTTGTAATACTCAATAGCAGTTTCAATGTCTGTTGCCTCAAAATGCTCGCCAAGGGCTTTTGCAAGGTCGGCTTCCTCAAAGTCTAGTTTTACAATCTTCTTGTAGTAATCCCAGACTTCTTCCTTGTTTTCCGCGCGGTATGCCTCTGCAAGGGTTCTTAACGCAAAAATATTGTTCTCGTCTTCTTCAATGATTGTCTGGCAGATGTATTCAACAACATTTTCCTTGTGGTTTTTCTGGAAGATATCCACAAGTTCACGCAAAGAAGATTCGTCAAGAATACCTTCCTTTAAAGAAATCATTCCGGAGATATAAAGGGCAATAATGCTTTCGCGGGAATGAGAAAGCTGCTCATCGCAAATTTCCTTGAGTTCAGCAAGACAGCCTTCCGCGCGAGCCTTTTCAATGATTCCCGAAAGTTCAACAAGTTTTTCTTTTGTGTAATTGGAAATCGCGGCACGAGTCCAAGTCTCTTCTTTGAGCATTTCCTGTACGGAATTGATAAGTTCTGCCATAAAAAACCCCTTTTTTTCATTAAAGCCAATCTTTGGATCTGATTTAAGACTGTCTTTTTTATAAACTCTTGCTCTTTCTGTTACTTTACATACATTTTGTATATCTCAGTGTCCAGAATTTTTATTTTTAATAGAATCTCATTGATAAGCCTTGTGTCATTGACAGTCTGGCAGTAATCAATAAGCCAAAAATATTTATTTATCAACCGTGGAACCAGAAACTCGGAATCCCTCGAAGGATCTTTGTGTTCATTTTCCATGGCATAAATTTCTTGTCTGAGCCTTGCGACTTCCTGTGGCTTCAGGTTTCTCCGTATTGAAAAAACTCCCCACAGAACACCGTAGACTGGAATCCACGCGTTCAGAATCTCGCCTGTGTAGCCCTGTTCCTCCGTTTTTTCCGCAAGGTTATTTATCAGCGAAGAATCCAGATATTCAAGGTCAATCTTTTTAGGGTCAATAAAAAACGCTTCCCTGAAAAGAACTTTCGCATACTTGTCTTCGCCGCACAAAGCGTAGCAATCCGCCAGATCCGCAAGAACCGCAGCCTGCCCCTGATGCAACGTGTTTGCCTGCGTAAGGCACATCTTTGCGTTTTCAAATTCCCCCAGCTTCTTGTAGCAAAGCCCCGTTTTTCTAAGGACATCGGCCTTTATCACTGGATCTTTCTCGTTCAGAAGACGGTTAAAATTCTGCAGCGCAAGCGAAAAAACACCGCGGCAGATAGCATAAACTGTAGGCTGATAAACAAAATCCTGTGCCTTTACATAGCAAAGAAAATTTTTCCATTCAGCAAGAAGCGATTCTCCGCGCTCCATTGGATCTTCCTGAAACATCACATTTCTTATGTAGTCAATCCAGCGGTTGCAGCAGTTTGATGTAAAAATAAGTTCTGGACTGATGGAATCGTAAAGAAAACTGTTCTGTACAATTTTACTGGCTTCTTCAGGATTCCCGGCTTCAAGAAAGTCAAATGCTTCTTTTAATCCTCTTTCAGTTTGAATATCCATAAGCGGTAAAATTAATTATAGCAGATTGGGGAATTTAGTCAATGGAAATATAAATTTTTACTAAAAATGAGCTATAGTTTATACAGGCAAAACGCTTGTCTGTCAAGAGAAATTTTGCAGAATTTACATTTTTTTTATAATTGCGCTAAGATTTTTTTTTCCGCGGCAAATTTCCTGGGCACGCGCAATTTTTTTCAGAAAACCGTGCTTTCACGGCCCGCTCACGCTCGGTCTTTAAGAAAGTCTTTTCCATCCGGAACAGACTTTCTTAAATCCTTTTGCCGCCGACGCCGGCAAAACCGTTCCACCGCGGCGCATAAAAATGAGTGCGTTCTGCGTTGTCTGCTTTGTTGTCAGATTTTCCACTGTGTGCTATTATAGTATACAATGAAAAATGGAATTCTTGCGCCGTCTTTGCTTAGTGCGGATTTGGCTGATTTGAAAAATGCTCTTGGGCTTGTGGAAAAAAACGGTGGTTCTGCTGTTCATATCGATGTTATGGACGGACGTTTTGTGCCGCAGATTTCTTACGGGCAGCCGGTTGTAAAATGTCTCAGAAAATATTCGTCGCTGCCTTTTGATGTTCATCTTATGGTTGAACACCCGGAAGAGCAGGTTGAATCTTTTGCGGAATCCGGTGCGGACTGGATTACGTTCCACCACGAGGCTTGCATTCATTCGCATCGTCTTGTTCAGAAAATCCATGATTTAGGCAAAAAGGCCGGAATCTCAATTGTCCCTTCAACGCCTGTGTCAGCCGTAAAAGAGTTGCTTGAATATGTTGATATTGTCCTTGTTATGACTGTGAATCCCGGATTTGGCGGTCAGAAGCTTATTCCTTCATGTGTAAGAAAAATCAGCGAGCTTGTGAAAATCCGCGGCGAGCTCGGCTTGGATTTTAAGATTTCTGTTGACGGCGGTGTTAATGCGGAGACATTGCGGACGGTTGCGGAAGCCGGCGCTGATATTATTGTTTCTGGCTCGGCATTTTTCAGCGGCCAGTTAAAATGGGAGAAATAGTTTATGTTCAGTTTTTGCAAAAAAACAAAGAATAAAAATTTTCTGGTGGCATTTTTTTTGAACCTAGCTGTTTTTTCGCCGGTTTTTGCGCAGAATTCAAGTTCTGGAGTTGCTTCTGTGGCGTTTGTCCAGGGTGCGAAGGCGTTTAGTTCCGGCGAGTGGATGTCAGCAATATTTCAGCTTAGAAAAGCTGTTTCCTACAGCGAGAACAACAATGCGGAAACCTGGTATATGCTGATTGCTGCGGAAATGTATGCAGGTGAGTACAAAAATGCTTTTCAGGACTGTGAACTTTATCTAAGAAATTTTCCGGGCAGTCCGTATACTTCTTATGTTCTTTACCACAAAGGTCGTGCGCTTTTTTTTATGGGCGAATATGAAAATTCAATTCTTGTGCTTAGCGATTTTTGTCATCAGTACAGTGACCACGAGATGTATGCTTCTGCGCTTTACTGGATTGCGGAGTCATTTTTTGCCGGGTATAACTATGATGAGGCAAAAGTCCTTTACGAAACTGTCGTGAATGATTATCCCGATGATGCAAAGGCTCCGGCCGCGCGCTTTAGGATTGACACGATTGCCCAGAGTTTCAGGGAAGAAAAACTGCTCTATCTTTTAAAGGAAACCGGGGAAGAATATCTTGCTGCAAAAGAGGAATATGAACGTCAGCTGAAATATGCCGGCGCGGAAAATTCTGGCGATGTAAGACGAAGAATCCTTGATCTGCAGAAAAATGTCTCTGAGCTTGAAAAAAAAGTCCAGGAGCTTACTGATGAGAATTCCAGCCTCAAGGTAAGTCTTGATGAGCATCAGATGCAGGAATCCGAGGCAAAGCGTCAGAGCGATGAATTTATTCTTGAGTTGAAAAGAAAAGCCCAGCAGGCACAGGAGCTTG
>DLKK01000106.1:0-6191 GCA_002478955.1 Treponema sp. UBA7590 | reverse complement strand
TTCTACTTTAAATTCGGAGAATGCAAAATGAAAAATATGAACAAAAATCTTTTTGCGGCTCTTGCTGCGTTCAGTTTAATCGGTGGATTTTCTGTTCCGGTTTCTGCGGCCTCAAAATCAAAAAAGGCAAAGGCGCTTGCGGATTCTGTCTCTTCTGTTTCTGCTTTGACTTTTGAGTCGGGAACGGAAAATTTAGACGCAGACGCAAAATCTGAAAGTTCTGCGGATTCTGGTGCTGCAAAAGATTTTGATGCTGCGGCGGAAGAAACTTTCAAGTCAAAAACTGTTGAGAATAGCGTTGGAAAAGTAAAATATCTTGCAAAAGGTGCGGTTGGAAGTTTCCAGCTTTATGCGTTGGGTGAAAACGGTTCCCAGATTCCGCTTCTTGCCGGTTACGATGAATTTACTTCCTCTTTTATTTCTCTTCTTGCTGGAAAAAAAGAATATAAACTTACAAATAATATCGGGATTGTGATTGGCGCGCGAAAAACCGAAAAAGGTATCCAGATGGTTTATGTTGTTCCTGATGTTGCGCGCGTTCTTCTTTCTTTTGAGAATGTGCCGGAAAAAATTCTGTCCAAAAAGAAGATTTCTTCCGACGTGATAAGAGTCACTTTGTCTGTCAAGAACCGAAGCAAACGTGCAATGAAATTTTCTGTAAAGGAGATTTTTGATACAGTTCTTGGTGAGCAGCTTGGACCTCATTTTTCAACAAGCGAGGAAATTGCGATAAACAGCGAACGTCAATATAGAAGATTTGACAAGGTGAAATGGGTTTCAAGCTCAAATTCAAAGGCTGGAATTCAGTTTATTTTTAGCGGCGATGGAATAAAGGCTCCTGAAGCGGTTTCTTTGAGCAACAAGGATTTGCTTGCGCTGCAAAAATGGATTCCGCAGGTTATTTCATCGCGGACATTTGACTCGGTTCTTTCTTACAATAATTCCGCACTCTGCATAAATTGGGAAGGCAGTTATCTTGAACCGGAAGAGCAGTTTGAGGTTTCTTATTATATCGCAGTTTCCACGGACGGAATCCCTCTTGACGGAAATAAATATGTTGAAAGCTTAGGGGATTCTTCGGTTTCTGGTTTTTCTGATGAGCCAAAAGAGGCGGACGACAGTTATGCAAGGGCTTCTGAACTGTATGCGGCTCAAAGATACAACGAGGCGTACCGGGTTGTCAGCGAAGCATGGAAAAATCCTGAGAATCAGACTTATCAGCTTTCAAATTTAAAGAAAATGATTGAGGAAAAACTTGGTTTTAACGATTTTAGACCGTCTTTTGATTCTGAAAATGCCGGACAGAAAGCGGAAACTGCAAAAAAGAATGCAAAAACGACAAAAACATTAAAACCTGCAAGCCAAATTCCAGAAGAAACGCAGAATTTGACTTACGATTCTGAATATATCCAGAATCTCATTGATAAAATAAAAAATCTTCAGGAAAACAGCGAAAATGTGGACCGCAATGAGCTTTTGAAGCTGAATTATGAGCTTGATGAAGCAATAAAGCGATTGGAGCAGTAAAAAATGGCCCTTGATGTTCTTGCCGCTGCGAAAAAAATGATGAGGCGGCGGCAGTTTGACAAAGCAATTACAATTCTTCAAAGCCGCGCAGAAATCTATGAGGATAATTTTGATTATTATCTTCTTTTTGCTATAGCCTGTCTTTATGTCGGTGATACAGGAACTGCCTCGGCATATTTTCAGAAGGCCAGAAAAATAAAAATAACGGACACAATGCTTTTGCTCGGGCAGGCTGCGCTTTTTCTTAGAAGAGGAAATACTGACCGCGCGCTTCAGTATTATCTTGATGTCCTTGATTACGAGCCTGGAAACAAAATTGCCCAGAATGCGATGGAATTTATCCGCACAAAAGGCGATTATTCAACAATCTGCAAATGGGTTGATACAGGCGATATTGAGCAGTTTTATCCGCCGCTTGGGGTGAATCCGTATAAAGTTGCAGGAATTGTTGTTCCGGTTGTGGCTTGTGCGCTTGGAATTCTTGTTGCTGTCCGGGTTGTTCCTCTTTCTCGCCCGGAAAAAGGAACTCGTGCTGATTTGAGCTCTCTTGTTCTTTCTGTTGATGAGAGAAAAAATATTCAGGAAACTGACTTGTCCAGCGGCTCATTTGCGTATATTCTTTCTTCCTCTCAGATAAATGAGTGTTACGAGAAAGCGCAAGGATATTTTCAAAATTATCGGGATAATCTTGCTCAAATTGAGATAAACCGGATTTTGAATTCCAATGCGTCTGTTGCAGTAAAAAGAAAGGCGAGCCTTCTTATGTCGTATCTTGAGCCTCCGTCTTTTGATACAGTAAAAGATGTTCCGAGTTATTCGGCTGTTGAAAAAGAACCTGCGCTTTATCTGGACTGCTGGGTTTCCTGGGCTGGAAGAATTTCCAATNNNCCAATGTTGTTCAGGATGATTCTTCTTTTTCGTGCGATCTGCTGGTTGGTTATGAGACAATGGAAAAAGTTGATGGAATTGTTCCGTTGACTTTTTCGGTGCCGCCAAAGATTGAAAATGACAAGCCTGTGACTGTGCTTGCAAAGATTGTCTCTGAGAACGGAAAAATGGCTCTTGCCGGAAAATCTGTCTATCAGAGCATAAAAAATCAGTGAATTTTTAATTATTTTTTGTGATTTATTTCATTTTTTGAAAAATTTCGTCTATAAATTCAGTGGGAGGTATTGGAGGCGATATGGCAGAAACTAAAGATATGTCAGAAAAACTAAAAGCGCTTGAAGCTGCACGGTTGCAGATTGAAAAGCAGTATGGACAGAATTCTTTGATGAGGCTTGGTGCGCAGAATAATATGGAAGGTATAGAAGTCATTCCTTCTGGTTCTATTTTGCTGGATGAAGCTCTTGGTATTGGTGGATATCCTAAGGGAAGAATTATTGAGATGTATGGACCTGAGTCTTCAGGTAAAACAACATTGGCACTGCATGCGATTGCCGAGGCTCAGAAACTTGGCGGAATCGCGGCTTTTGTTGATGCGGAACACGCTCTTGACCCGGTTTATGCGAAAAATCTTGGGGTAGATATTGATAATTTGTGGGTTTCTCAGCCGGATTGTGGTGAGCAGGCGCTGGAAATCACGGAAAATCTTGTGCGTTCCGGGGCGGTTGATATTATTGTAATTGACTCTGTTGCGGCTTTGACTCCACAGAAAGAAATTGAAGGTGAAATGGGTGATTCTGTGATGGGCTTGCAGGCTCGCCTTATGAGTCAGGCTTTGCGAAAGCTGACGGCAATTGTCGGAAAAAGCAAGTGTATTGTGATTTTTATCAATCAGATCCGAATGAAGATTGGTGTGATGTTCGGAAATCCTGAGACAACAACAGGCGGAAATGCGCTGAAATTCTATTCTTCTGTGCGGCTAGAAATTCGTCGTGTTGAGACTATTGACGGAAAGGGCGATGAGGATGCAATCGGAAACAGGGTTCGCGTTAAGGTTGTAAAAAATAAAGTCGCGCCACCGTTCAGGAAAGTTGAACTTGATATTTATTTCGGAAAAGGTATTAACCGTTATGCTTCTTTGCTTGATTCTGCTGTAAAACACGGACTCGTTGACAAAAAAGGCGCATGGTTCACGAAAGGTGATATAAAGGTCGGACAGGGCCATGAGAATGCCGTATCTTTTGTTGAAAACAATCCCGAATTTGCAGAGATGCTTGAGGATACTTTGCGTGAGCAGCTTTTCCCGAATCTTGTGATAAAAGACAAGGACGGAAATCCTGTTAAAAAAGAAAAAGATGAAAAGAAAAAATCTTCAAAGAAATCTGAAGAAAAGGCTGATGATTCTGTGAAAACAGAAATTCCAGTTCAGGAAGGTTTGTTCTAATTGAAAACTGTTATACTTGGTCTTGGTTCAAATACAAATTTTCACGGAAAAAAGTCAGTTGAGCTGCTTGCTTCTGCCTGCAGGGAATTGTCTAAGATTCTGCTGTCTCCGGTATTCTCCTGTATTTATGAGTCAAAACCAATGTATGTCGAAAAACAAGAGAATTTTTTCAACATGGCGGCGAAAGGATTTGTCGCAGATTCGACAAATCCTTTCGCCTTCCTTGAAAAAATTCACGAAATAGAAAAAAAATTCGGCCGCGACCGCAATAAGGAAATCCGCTTTGGTCCGCGTCCTTTGGATATTGATATAGAAGAATTCGGTGGACTTGTAGTTAATGAACCGCCAATTCTGATGATTCCTCATCCTAGAGTCCACGAAAGACAATTTGTTTTGCTTCCAGCTATTGAGATTTTGACAACTTCTGCCGATGAACAATTAAAGGCAAAGTTCAAAAGCTTTTTGAGCGCACTGCCTGATCAGGGAGTTGTAAAATGCCCTGAGGAAATACAACTTCAGTTCAAAAAAGAGCTTGAACGGTAATTCTGGCGGAACGATATGGAAAAAAAACAAGCAGAATCTAATGTGGCGGTTGTTGCCGAGGCTATTCCTGAAGAGAAAAACAAGCGGAAATTTGTTGCGGGACAGTTTGAGGGGCCGCTGGATTTGCTTTGGTATCTTATCCACAAAAGTGAAATCAACATTTATGATATTCCGATTGCAAATATAACCGAGCAGTATCTTGAATATCTTGATTACGCCGTAAAAACAGATCTTGGAGACCTGAGTGAATTTTACAAATGGGCGGCGATGCTTTTGAACATGAAGAGCAAAATGCTGCTTCCGGTTGAGATAAATTATGACGATGATGAAGTTGAAGATCCGCGCGACGAGCTTGTTGAAAAACTGATTGAATACCAGAAATTCAAGAAACTTTCAGAACTCATGGAAGAAAAAGAAGATAATTCTGACTGGAATTACGAGCGTTCCAAAATTCAGCGTGTTCTTCCATTCGATGAAAGTGAAAATGAATGGAAAGAAGTTGACACATGGGATTTGCTTCAGCAGATGCAGAAACTTTTCAAGAACATGGTAAGCCGCTATTCAAATGAAAAGATTCTGAATATGTACGAGGAAATCTCTGTTAACGAAAAAATCGCCCTTATGAACGAGCTTTTTGAAAAAAACAACGAATGTATGTTCACGGATTTAATTACCCGCGCCGGAAACGAAATGGATATAATCTGCGCATTCATGGCAATCCTTGAGGCTGTTAAATTCAAGATGATTACGATAATGCAGAACCGCCTGTTTGGTGATATAAAAATCTGCCGCCGTCTTGATAACCACGAAAGTTTCAAAAATTTTGAGATTACAATTGATAAAATCGATAAATTTAGTGAAGAAAACGAAAAAATTCAGTAAACTTACTAAATAGTTCAGATGTCGTTTTTTTTAATTTATAAAACTCGATATTTTGACTAAATAAAAAATAGAAAAATAATTTGGTTGGAAAAATGGAGCTTGAAAAAGAAACTGCACTTGTGGAAACTGTTTTGTTTCTTGAAAGTGAGCCAGTTACGGAAAAACAGATTTCAAATATTGCGCAGCTTTCAGAAGAGGTTGTAAAACATTGCATCGAAAACCTGAAAGAAAAATATAAATCTGAATGTTCTGGAATTGAACTTGCGGTTATAACTGGCGGCTGGTGCCTTGTGCCTAAAAAAGAGTTCTGGGGCGTTCTTTCTGAGCGTTATGGTGAAAAAAACAGTGGGCGTCTTTCAAAATCTGCACTTGAGACTTTATCGATAATCGCGTACAAGCAGCCGATTACCAGAAGTGAAATTGAGCAGATTCGCGGCGTAAGCGTTGATAATATGATTCGTCTGCTTGTGGAGCGGAATTTTATAAAAGAAGTTGGCCGCAGCGATACTCCAGGAAAACCGATTCAGTTTGGAACTACAAAAGATTTCCTGAAATTTTTCCATCTGAACAGCATTGCTGATTTGCCAAAACTTGATGAAGATGAAGAACAGAGGTTTGAACTTGCCAGATAACGAAAAAAAAGAAAATTCACAGAAAAATCGGCTTAGGCTTCAGGTTTATCTTGCGCATTGCGGAGTTGCAAGCCGCCGTGCCGCTGAAAAAATTATTGCGGACGGCCGTGTTACAGTAAACGGAGCTGTGGAAACAGAAATGGGGACAAAAGTTTCTTCAGATGATGAAATTTGCGTTGACGGAAAAAAAGTCACCCTTGAAGAAAAAAAACGCTATGTGCTTCTGAATAAGCCAACTGGCTATGTATGCTCTCTTGCCGATGAAAAAGACCGCCCGA
>DLKK01000037.1 GCA_002478955.1 Treponema sp. UBA7590 | reverse complement strand
GTTTGTTGTCATAAGAGTTACAACCTGATACTGGATTGTCTGTACGCCGCGTGCAATTTCATCTGCAAGGCGACGTTTTACGATTGCGTCAAACTGTTCTTTTGAAAATTTGATTCCAGTTTCTTCCTCTGTTTCAGAAAGTTCCTTTGAAATCTTTTTGCGGCTTACGTCTACAAATGGAGCAAGGTGGGCAAGGGAAACGCTCTGTCCGCCGTATTGAGATGATGCTACCTGGGCAATAATCTGGGTTGCGATGTTGCACGCTGTGGAAAATGAATGTGGACGGTCAATTTTTGTGCCGCTGATGACTGTTCCGTTCTGGAGCATGTCCTCAAGGTTTACAAGGTCGCAGTTGTGCATGTGCTGGGCAAAATAATCTGCATCGTGGAAATGCAGAATTCCTTCGTTGTGCGCCTGAACAATATCTTCATCCAAAAGAAATCGTTTTGTGATGTCTTTAGAGACTTCGCCTGCCATGTAGTCGCGCTGAACTGAAACTACAGTTGAATTCTTATTTGAATTTTCCTGTTTTACTTCCTCGTTTGCACATTCCAAAAGTGAAAGAATCTGCTTATCTGTTGAATTTTGCTTTCGCATAAGCATGTGGCGGTAGCGGTAAGTTATGTAAAGTTTTGCTATGTTGAACGCACCGATGCGCATAAGCTCGGTTTCTACAAGGTCCTGGATTGCCTCTACGTTAAGCTCCACTTTGCTGGCATGACACTGGTTTGCGACTTTTGATGCTACAGCCTGAATGTATTCTTCTGAAAGCCGGTCGCTTTCCGGCACTGCGGCGTTTGCCTTTTCTATAGCTGTAACGATTTTTCTTATGTCAAAAATTACTTCTTCGCCATTTCGCTTGATTATCTTCACTTTGTTCCCATCCTTTTGTTTTAAGCATAAAAAAACGCAACACCATATATAGCGTTTGCGTGATTAAAATATACTATTGCTAGCGTTTTTATACAAGATTAATAACACAAATTTAAAAAACTATTTTTCTTGCAAAATTTTTAAATATGTGATTTAAAAATGGACCAGCGAAGCGCGGTCCTGTGTCGGAGGGGTAGTGAAGAACAAAGTTCTGAACGTAGGGCAGGCGCCCTTTATAAGGGCATAATAAGACTGACCGTGCCAAAAAAAACTTGTTTTTTTTGGGTAGAGAAGCCCATTGGGCTGAACGTAGGGCAGGCGCCCTTCCAGGGCATGATAAGGAAGAATTTTTATTTCTTGAAAAAATTTAAAGTTAATGGGAAAATCTGCCGATAAATAAATCAGGAAAATCTCTGGAGACGATTATGAACAAAGAAGAATTTTATAAACTGATAAAAGCTGTGCCAAAGGCGGAAGTTCATGTCCATATTGAAGCTGTTCCTTCAATTGATTCAATAAAGGCTTTGTACAAAAAAAACAAGGGAAAGGAAATTTCTGACCAGGAAATCAAGGAGCTTTTTACCTACGATGATTTGAACGGTTTTATTCAGGCTTTTATAAAAATTCAGCAGCTTTATACTTCGGTTCAGGATTTTGACTACATTTTTGACGATTTGGCAAAATATCTTGTTGAAAATGGAATTGTCTACACGGAAGCGTTTTTTGCACCGACTTCATTCCTTAAAAATGGTTTTAAATATGAAGAGATGGTGAATATTTTTGATAAAAAAATTGCTGAAATCAAGAAAAAGCATGGGATTACTGTAAAACTTCTGATGGATGTGAGCCGGACTTTTGGACTTGAGAATGCGATGCACAATTATTCGCTTCTGAAAAAATTCCCTAGCAAAAATATTATTGGAATCGGGCTTGGCGGTGCGGAAGTAAAGGGCCCTTGCCGAGATTATGCGCCAGTTTTTGAGCTTGCCAGAAAAGAAGGGTACAAGGTTGTTGCTCACGCTGGCGAGGATGTGGGACCAGAATCTATTTGGGAAGCGATAAATCTTCTTCATGTTGACAGAGTTGGCCACTGCATTTCCGCAATTCAGGACGAAAAGCTTATGGAAACTTTGAAGGATCGAAAAATCGTCCTTGAAGTTTGCCCTACGAGCAATGTCTTTACAAAAAAATACGTAAAATCGATTGTGGAGCATCCGATCCGTAAATTCTTTGACCGAGGACTTTTTGTTACAGTGAACACTGACGATCCTGTTTTTTTTAAGGTTTCACTCTGCGATGAATTCTACAAACTTTACAGCGAGGCAAATTTTTCGCTTGATGAGATAAAAACTTTAATTAAAAACGGATTCAACGCAACTTTCATGCCGGATTCTGAAAAAGAAGCTTGGTGCAAAAAAGTTGACGAAAAATATGACGAATATCGAAAAATACTACAATAAATTCAATGAGGAGCACAGGCTCCAGACGCGGCATGGACTTGTGGAATTTTCCACGAGCATGCATCACATTCAGAAAGTGATTGACGGGCGCAAAAACCTGAAAATTCTTGACGTAGGGGCTGGCACTGGCCGGTATTCGGTGGAACTTTGTCATCTTGGGCACGAGGTTACTGCGGTTGAACTTGTTCGGCGGAATCTTGAGGTTCTGCGTTCAAAGCATGAGAAAATCAAGACATGGCAAGGAAATGCACTTGACCTTTCGTTCCTGGAAGAAAATAAGTTTGACATTTCTATTTGTTTTGGTCCGATGTACCATCTGCATACGCAGGAAGAGCGGCTGGCAGCATTGAACCAGATAAAGCGCGTTACAAAAAAAAACGGAATAATTTTTGCTGCGTATATTTTAAATGATTACGCGGTCATTCAGTATTGCTTTGGAAAAAACAAGATAAAAGAGCTTCTTGCGCAAGGTGCAATTTCAAAAGATTTTCATTGTGTTACAGCGCCGGAAGACTTGTACAGCTATCTGCGGCTTGAAGATATAAATGAAATCTTGGAAAAGTCTGGGCTTGAGCGCGTAAAAATATTCAGCCAGGAAGGCGCGGCGGATTATATGCGCGCACAGCTTAACTCGATGGACGAGGAGACATTCAGGCTTTTTATTGACTACACGATTTCCATAAGCGAACGCCCCGAACTTTTAGGCGCAGGCACACACATTGTTGATGTTCTTCGGAATGTGAAATAAGTTTTATTTTAGTCTGAATGTCGAGTTTTATTTCTGAAGAAATAAATTGAATCAGCGGGAAGAAAAAGAAAGCG
>DLKK01000105.1:19971-23250 GCA_002478955.1 Treponema sp. UBA7590 | reverse complement strand
CCCGGAAAGTTTTTCCTCATCAAAAGAGAATTTATCACCCTGGATACAAAAAGTCTTCGGGCTTACAGAAACATCTTTGGCCGCGCTGTACGCACAAACCTGCTTTGCCTCAAGACCAAGAACTCCGGCCCGCAAAACCACGTAGGAAGGCACGACATAAGATTCACTCTGAATATTCTGCGCTGAAGCAGACCCGGCAAGCACATTCTGCAGATCTTCCGCAGAAATATTCACGCGAGCCTTAAAGCCCAGTACAGCCTCGTCTGGACAAAGCCCCGGATTCAGCATGGAAAGCTCAATAAAAAATTTCCGTTCCTGACCAGTAACTTTTTCTGTTCCGTTAAATACGAAACGCCAGACATTCAAGCCACTTTTTTTTTGAGATCCAGCTAATTGATAACGGTTAATTTTTGAACTTTTTTTAGAAATATTCATATTTATTTTTTATTTAAAAAGTTTATCGATTTTTTTTGTAACGTCCTTGGATTCTTCCGGGAAATTTTCGTCAAGATATTCAAAACAAGCAACTGCCGCGGCCTGGGCATGCTCATACCAGATTGAATAAAGCTCATTGTTAATATCTTCCCCAGGATAAGGAGCGCCCTGAACGTCAGAAACAAGCTGACGCAACATTTCTATACACTGCTTAACTTTTTTGTCCATAATAAAAACCTCGGTTTTTAGCTAAAAATCACAACCCCCGTCGCTCTTACAAAATTATAAAGGTAATTTTATATTCACGCCAGTATTTTTTTCTGATTTATTTTCTATCACAACGGTTCTTGCAGAATCAATGCTTTTCAGAAGATTTTCCGCTGCTTTTTTTACATTTTCGGGTTTTACAGAAAGAAGATTTACAAGTTTGTCATGCCTGTCATCCTCGTTGATGCAATAAATTGTGCGGTAAAAACCTGCAATTCCTCTTCCATAAGGTGAATGGGGCTGGATTTCCTCTCCATAAGTTCCTGTTATGCTACGCTCACATTCTTCCCCGGAAAATTCTGCCGTAACGGCGGCCTCAAGGCACTTCTTAAAAGTCTGAACTGATTTTTCAGGAGTCGGATCCCTGAATGTTGAGAAATTGAACTGTCCGCTCAGATTCAGGCTTGAAGCATAAGCTCCATAGGCTCCGCCGGTTGTGCGGATTTTTTCCCACAAAAATGTTCCGGAAAGCCAATGCGCAAGAACAAAATCCGCGGCGTTTTCTTTTTCGCCGAAATAAGATCCAGAAAGCGTAGATGCGGCAAACCCCACCTGAGAGTCAACTGAAAAGATTTCTGTCTGCGGAAGCTGTGAATTTTCACTAGGAAGAAGCAAAAGTTTTCTGAATTCATCTTCATTCTGCGTTTTTTTAGGCTGAACCGCAGAAATTTTTGCATTTTTTATGAATTCCGGCATTTTTTTCATCGATATATTCAGCGTGTTTTCGTCCGCAACAAGATGAAGAATTCCTCCAGCCTTGCAAAGTTTTTCTTTTATTGAAGAAAATTTTTCCCGGATTTCTTCCGGAGATTTTCTGGAAAGTTTATTCAAAAAGAAAAGCTGCGAAATTCCATACCAGATTTCCTCAACAGAGCTTGAATGGGTCTTCTGGCATTGCGCGCGTCTGGAAGCATAACGGTTTCCGTGCGGAACAACAGAAGATTTTATTGAGCCCAAAGTTTCGCCAAGAAGATTTTTCAAGCGTTTCAAATCGTTAAACTCGTAGCCTGAAAGGCATTCCGCGAACAATTCCAGAGCGCCGTCAAGTTTCTCGTCAAGATAACGGACTGAAAAAATAATCCAGTCGCGTTTTGTAACATTCAGCCCGCGCAATTCTTCCTCCATTTTTTTCGCCCGTTCAGTGCGAGAACCAGAGGAAGTCAATAGACGCGTGTAAATTCCGCCCGTCTCAAGAGCAGTTTCTTCCGCACATTGAACCCAGTTTTTTCCGTTCCAGCCGGTATTTGAGGCGCAGTAAGCAAAAAACGGAAGATAAAAATATTCTTCCGGAGAAAGGCTATCCAAAGGAATGCAGACTTCAAGGTAACCGATTCCATTTGTTCCTTCTTTGTTTGTAAAAACAGGAATTTCTAAGCCATCAGATTTTACCTTGATTATTTTTGTCTCAATCCGCTCAAATTCTGTTGAAAGCTCAGAAAGCTCAAGCCGAGGAATGCACGAAAGTTCCTCCGGTGTCTCATGGTGATTCTGGTACGAATGCAAAAGCTCCAAATCTTTTTTGATTTGCTGAACATCCTCGTTTTTCATCAGTTTTCTGAGCAGTTTTTTCTCTTTCTTTTCTCTTTTTAAAAGATAAGATTTTGAAGGACGAACCGCGACATAAGCGACACGTTCATTTTCTAGCATAAAACGGCGGATTAGATTCTCAACATAGGAAGAATCGTTTTCAACATTTTTGCGGATTTTTTCAAATTCAGCGCGGTACAAAAGCGTTTCCGCAGGATTTCTTCCATAGTTCCAGCCGTTAAGCGTGCGGTCAAGCAGAACAAGCGAATACGGCCCGGATACGCGGACAACTTCGCGATTCGCAAATTCCGCGCTCATAAGAGCTGCATCAACATCATTCTTGTTTATTCCATTTTTGCAGATTTTTTTGAGTGTCTCAATCACAAGCCTGTAGACTTTTTTCTCGTTGCAGCGTTTTACACCGTGAAGCCCAAAGGAAACCATAAAATTTCTTGTTTCGTTGCTTACTCCACAGATTGGAGCCAAATCGTCGCCAAGCTCCGACTCAACAAGTGCCTTTGAAAGAGGAGAACCATCGTGCCCGGCAAGAACTTCCGACATAAAACTTGCTTCTATAAAGCTTGTAAGATTTTTTGTGAGCCCGCAAAGCCAGTTCACTGTAACAGTAGAACCAGTTGCCCCGGAAGCAGGCGCATCCGCAACAATTTTTATTGGCTCAAGCTGCGGTTCTGGAGTTTCAATCTCCTCAAATTCTTTTGGAACATTTGGATAATATTCAGATTCCTTTGGCTCAGGGAATTTCTTCTGAAGCCTGTCCAGAAATTTTTCCTGCAGAAAATCAAGCTGCTCCTCAGTCGGAATATTTCCGTACAAAAACACAAGACAATTTTCCGGCCGGTAATATTTTTTGTGGAATTCCTTGAACGCCTCGTAAGAAAATCCCGGAATATCCATCGGATCACCGCCGGAATCGAACGCATAATTTGTGTCCGGAAAAAGACTTCTTAGCTGGACATCGTTTGCAACGGACTCAAAAGATGAATACGCGCCTTTCATCTCATTGTAGACAACACCCTGAATCGAAGGTTT
>DLKK01000105.1:16372-19902 GCA_002478955.1 Treponema sp. UBA7590 | reverse complement strand
CTTTTTTCAGCAGAGGAAAAAAAACCGCATCTCCATAAACATCCATCAAGTTAAAATAATCAGATTTTACCGTGGAAGAAGCAGGATAAACAGTTTTATCAGAATAAGTAAGCGCATTCAAAAAAGTGTTCACACTTTGGTTCATCATATTTGTGAAAGGCTCTTTTAAAGGAAATTTTTCTGAGCCGCAAAAAACCGAATGTTCAGTAATATGAGCCGCCCCGGTTGAATCTTTCACCGGAGTCCTGAACGCAAACGCAAAAAGGTTTTCCTCATCATCATTCAAAAGATGAAAAACTTCCAGCCCGGTCTTTTTATGCCGCAGATAAAGTCCCACCGAAGAACAGTCAGGAATTTCAGTTTCCGAAATAAGCTCAAAGCCTTTGTAAGATTTTTCTATTTTATTTTTAGACATATTCTTCCTCGTTCCTTCCTTTGATTATAAGCTCGCCGTTTTCGTAGGCGCGGCGCAAAACGCTGAAAAATCCAGAAGTCACGCGCTCGCAGTCAGATTTTCTGTACGGTGAGTTGATTTCTATTTCGTCCTGAACATTTTTCTGTCTTCCAGCTGAAATGCAGCCAAGAATTTTGTCCTGGAATTCCTTGGATTTTGCCGCAACCAACATTGCAATCTCGGAATCCGACATTTCGCGCAGTTTCTGCTGAATAAATTTTCCGTCCGCGTTAAGCACATCTTCCATTGTAAAAAGTCTTTCGCGCAAATCCTCGCCAAGCGCAGGATCTTCCTCCGCAAGGCCGGAAAGAATCTCATCTTCCGCAGCCGGACTCATCTTTTTCAGAATCGCGGCAAGAGCATTTCTTCCGTCAATTTTTTCAGCTTTCTCAGTTGTCTGTGCCAATGATTTTTCCCGCATCGCCTGGTCAACGCGCTTTAAAATCTCAGGGCTTACAGGCTCCATTTTCGCAAGCCGGCGCACCACCTCGGCCTTTTCCTTTGGTTTCATAAGATTTATTACGCTTGCCGCTTTTTTCGGCTCAATTTTGCTAAGAACCAAAGCCTGAATTTGTTCCGTCTCATCGGAAAGAAGATAAAAAATCCGCTCGCTGTCCGCGTCATTCAGATAGTCAAAAGGCTTTGCGCCACCGAATGGCGCGGATTTCTCAAGCATTTCGCGGGCTTTCTCAGGACCGTACGCTTTCTCAAGGATTTCACGGGCTGTCTCAACACCGCCAGACTCGCGCGATTTTTCAAGAAGACCGTTAAATTCCTCCAGAATACCGCTTGCCTCTTCCGGCGAAACACTGCGGATTGACGCAATCTCAGGAATTATCTTTTCAGTCTGTTCCGCAGTCAGATGCGGCAAAATTTTCGCAGCTTCGTCAATTCCAATCAAAAGCAAAAATTTTGCAACGCGCCGGTAAACAGAATCGCTTCCGTCCGCCTCTTTTGGTGCGACAGGAACTTTTAAAAGTCCCCCGGACTTTAGATATTCAGAAGACTCTGCCGCAAACGATTTTTCCGCGCCATATTGCGCACGTTTTTCAGCATTTTCTGAAAAACCATTTTTTGAAACGCCAGATTCAGTCTGACTCTGAAAAATTTTTCCAATCTTCTTGTTCACGCCCATAAAAACAGGCTTTTCTGCAGATTTTTTTTCATTTTGCCCCAGATTTTCATGCAGTTCCGCACCGCCAGAACCATTTTTGCCCGATACAATTTTTGTAATCCGCGGCGGCACAAACGGTTTCACAATATTTGAAGAACCAGTTTTACCAGAGTTTTTTTCACCGGAACTTTTTCCCATGCCATTCGCATAAGCAGAAGCCCGCAAATCATTCATATTCATTTTAAATATGATAACAAAAATATAACAGTCTTGCAATTTTTGAAGGGCGCCTGCCCTACGTTCAGAACTTCGTTCTTCACTACCCCTCTGACACAGGACCGCGCTTTGCTGGTCCGCTTTATTGACAATTTGACAAAAAACGATAAAGTGTCTAATATAAAATAAATTTGACACTTTGACACATTTTGTCATAATAAAGGATTCAAAAATGAAAAAGATTATTTTTGCTGCACTTATCGCATTTGCCGCTGTCTGCGTGTATGCAGGCGGTGTTGAAAACAAAACAAACATGAGCACCGGCTATCTTAGAAACCCAAGCCGAAACACAGAAAATGAACGTCCGGAAGCCGCATTCTACAATATTGCCGGAACAGGCTTCATGGCAGACGGACTTTACATTGAAGCCGGAAACCAGTTTGTATTCAAGGAATACGCAAATGAACTTAAAACTGACGATAAATTTGCAGCAAACGGAGTTCCAGATTATTATTCCAACGATGAGACAACAGTTTTCTTCTATCCGAATTTTGATGTTGTCTACAAGAAAAACAGATGGTCAATGTTCCTTACATTCGGTGTCTACGCAGGAGGAGGCGCGCTTACATATTCAGAAGGAACTAGCGCAACAAGCCTTATGTTCCTGAACGGCGCTAGCCAGCAAAAAGCCGAAGCCACAAAAAGTTACCTAGCCTATTCCGCTGCAAAATCAGAATGGGATAAAGCTGTAACTAACAATTTTGGAGGCTCCACGAAAGCAGCTGATGCATACGTAAAAAGTGATGCTGGTAAAACTTCAGAATTAGCAAGTTTATATAACAACATGAATTCCTATAACAATTCATTTAATAACAATTCCAAAGTCGCTCGTGCTTCCCTTGCAATGGCGCAAAAACATTCACTTGATGTAACTTCGCTTACACTTGGCGGTCAGATTGGCGCGGCATATCTTGTTACTGACTGGCTTTCTCTTTCTGCGGCTTACAGATACACTTATGGAACACAGGAAATGGTTCTAAAATGCAATGACCCTACAGGAACATTTAACTCAATAAACGGCGGAAACAAAATCAGCTATGACGCAAAAGGTTTCGGTCAGTCTTGTGTATTCGGACTTCACATTAAACCGCCGGTAATTCCAGGACTTGATTTTTCTGTTCAGTACCAGACTTTAAGCCGAATTGAATACAATGTAAGCAACGTAAAAGGTGACATCGCAAAATATTACGGAATCACAAACGACACAAACTTCCGCACTGACCTTCCTGCAGTGCTAAATCTTGGGCTTGGATACAAGCTTTTTGAGCCGCTTTATATTTCAACGAGTTTTAACTATTACTTCAATGATTTTGCATCCCAGGACAACATTCTGGGCGAAACAGACTACGATAATTCATGGGAAATCGCTTTTGGCGCGGACTATAAAATCTGCAGATTCCTTGGCGCAAGTGCCGGAATCGCCTACAGCAACCAGGGAATCACAGACACTTCAAACAGCACGTTCAATCCTGTTCTGGACAGCCTTACAGTCGGCGGCGGTGTTGAAGTCACAGCTGTCAAGAACCTGACAATCACAACTTCTGCAGTTTACGTAAAATATTTTGACGCGGACTATTACCTTTCGGGAAACAAAACAGAATTGTCAAAGAATTTGTGGATGCTGAGCCTTGGCGTAACTTACAAGCCTTTCTAAAAAAGGGGGCGTTGTGGGGGATATCCCCCACA
>DLKK01000105.1:12389-16366 GCA_002478955.1 Treponema sp. UBA7590 | reverse complement strand
CACGGTGGGTAGGGCGCAACGAAGTGCGCCCGTAGGGCGGTCGCCCGCCCTTCATTATCCTAAAGTCCAAACATTCTGGAAAAATTATTTTTGATTATTTCGGGCGAAAGTTCCCTACGCACATCGAACGCTGCCCCATAGACACGCTTTATTTCCGTACAGGAGGTAAAGCGTTCATCTTTTAAATGCTGAAACGGCGCGTCTGTTTCAAGAAGAATATTTTTTAGCGGAAGGTTCTGCAGACAGGAAAGAACTTTTTTATTTCCGTTTAAAATCTGCTTTCCATAGCTGAAAAATGCGTCCGGCAGCCGGTACAATACCGAATGAGCTTCCTCAATCGGACCGGGAAAAGAATGAAAAAGCACAGCAGGAATTTTTGCGAGCGTGTTTATTTCCTGAAAAATATTCTGCATGGCTTTGCGGCAATGAACAACAATCGGTTTCTGATATTTTGCGGCAAGTTCAACCTGAATGTGCCAGGCTTCTTGCTGGCGCCCGGAATTTTGCCTGAATTCATCCTTAAAAAGATCAAAACCTGCCTCTCCGACTGCATCAAGCTCATTGTTTTTTAAAAGATTTTCCAAAAAATCAACGTTCTCAACAATTGGATTCTGCGGATGAAGGCCAAACGACTTTAAAATATGAATTTTACCTGCAGGCAACACCGAGCCATCAACAGAAACTCCCGGAATTCTTGATTTTTCCAGGGATTCCAACGCAATTTTCTGGTTAAACCATTCCTCAACTGAATGGGCGCACGAACAAGCATAATATTCCTTAAAACCGGCAAGAGAATCAAAAGGCTTCTCATATTTAAAACATTCCAAAAGATGAAAATGCGCATCAAAAAAACACGAAATTTCTAACATACAAAAAAATAATACCGATTATATAAATGTAACTCAATAAAAAAAACAAAAACCCAAAAAGGGAGGCACTTATGAAAAGTTATTCACTTAAAAGTCTTGGAAACAAAAACGATTATATGACAATCCTTTCTGAAAAAGAAAACGGCTTTGTAATCCGGATTGTGCGCGACCAGGACGGCTATGAAGACGTAAAAACGGATTTTCTGAGCAAGGAACTTTTTGAAAGCTGCATCCGAACAGGTTATCTTACAGAGATTGAACCGGTCGCAGTCGCGATTTCTGCATAATAAAAAAAGGCGGAGAACATCGTTATTCACCAAAAGCCTAAATTCTTTTGGTGATAATTCGTTGTTTACCGCACTGGCTCCAAAGACATCTCTTTTTGGACAAGTTCAACGGCAGCCTTTATTCTAGTCTCCTTGTCTGGAACGGAAGGCAGCCAGTTTATTTTCACGCCATTTTTTTCCATAAATCTGAACCAAGTTTCCTGTCGCTTCGCAAACTGTCTGATTGCAATAAAAAGCTGCTCAAACATTTCTTCCTTTGAAAGTTTTTTCTGAAGGTAAAGCGCGCAATATCTGTATTCAAGGCCAAGTTTTTCAAGGCGTTCCCAGCTGTAGCCTTTTGAATGCAACCCAGCAACCTCATCTATCATTCCTGCATCAATGCGTTCCTGCAGACGATTTTTTATATTTTCGCGGACTTTTTCACGTTCCAGAGTTGTTCCTATAATCAGCGGCGAAATTTCAGGGCGTCTATACATTGATTTTTTCAGTTTTTCCGCAAGCTCACCGTGGGTTCCGTAATAAATTTCTATTCCGCGGATAATACGTTTACGTTCAAGCAAGTCGTTTTTTGTGTGCAAGTCAGGTTTAAGCTCAAGATAAATTTTTCCAAGTTCCTCAAGGCTTTTTGACTCAAGTTGTTTTCGTAACTCTGGATTTTCTGGAACATCAACCAAATCATAATTACGGATAACTGCGTCAAGATACATTCCGGTTCCACCTACAATGACCGGAAGAACTTTTCTTTCGATAAGACTGTCAAAAATGCGGTAAAAATCCTGCTGGTAATGGAAAACGTTATATTCAGTGCTCAAATCAGCAATATCAATAAGATGATATGGAATTTTTTCGCCGAAAACTGTGTATTCATCCAAATCCTTGCCGGATCCCAAATCCAGTCCGCGGTAAGTTTGCCTGGAATCTGCGGAAATAATTTCTCCGCCAAATCTATGGGCAAGCTGAACTCCAATCGAAGTTTTTCCGACAGCTGTAGGGCCAAGCACAACAACGCAATTGTATTTTTGCATCAAAAAATCCTTTACATCACCCGGCAAATTGCGCATTTCAGGTATTCTGATTTTGGATAGCCAAGAAGAACCGGGTGATCCTGGCCTGCGCCGCGCTTTTCAAGAATCTGAACTTTCTTGTGGCTGTCCATTGCCGCGTGCATAAGCATATCATAAAAATAATGCGAATCAAAAAAGTATGAACATGAGCATGTCACAAGAATTCCGCCCTCGCTCAAAAGCCTCATCGCCCTAAGGTTTATCTCCTTGTAGCCGCCATAGGCCTTTTGAATTGTTTTTGCGCTTTTAGTGAACGCCGGCGGATCCAGAATAATCACATCAAATTTTTCACCGTCAGCCTCGTATTTTTTCAGAAGGTCAAAAACATCAGCGCAGACAGCTTTCATATTTTTTTCTGCGCCATTAAGCTGGATATTCTTTTTTACCATTTCAACGGCTTCCTCTGAAATGTCAACAGAAACAATTTCTTTAGCGCCTGCCTTGAATGCATTCAGCCCAAATGCGCCTGTGTGCGTAAACGTATCCAGAACTTTTTTTCCGTGGCAAAACGCTGCCGCCGCAACACGGTTGTCTTTCTGGTCAAGAAAATAACCTGTTTTCTGTCCGTTTGCAATATCAACTTTCAGGCGGATTCCGTTCTCAACAATAATAATCTCTGTATCACCTGATTTTCCAATCCAGCCAGCCGACTGGGAAAGCCCTTCTTTCTCGCGGACGCCTTCATCATCGCGTTCATAGATTGCATACGGTTTGCAGGCTTTTTTGAGCGCGTCAAGAATTTCATCGCGGTAAATATCTGTAGCCATGGAAAGAAACTGTACCACAAGATAAATTCTTCCATTCTCATCGCAATAACGCTCGCAGATAAGCCCTGGAAAAAAATCAGCATCGCTAAAAATCAGGCGGTAAGAATCTTTTTCAGAATAATGAATCCGGCGGATATTAACTGCGTCAAACACGCGTTTTTCCCAGAATGATTTTGTGTCGGCAAAAACTTTGTCCGCGTGCTCCGAGGAAATCAGCCTTACCGCAATTTTTGAATTTCGGTTTATAATTCCTGTGCCAAGAAAACCGCCCGCCTTTGTAAAAACCTCAACGCCGCTTCCGTTCGGAACAGAAGTTTCTTCAACCGGCGTCTGCTGCCATTCATCCCTTTCAGATTTTCTATATTTAACATAAGAAATTTCGTTGTCAAATACCCACGGAAATCCCTGCTGAATTTCCTTTTCTTCTTTTGATTTTAAAAATACTCGTGCATAGTTCATGTTGAGAATTATACAAAATCGGAATAAAATAATAAACATGAAAAAACTTTTTACATTAATTGCAGTCTTTTTTTTGGCGGCAAATTGTTTTGCAAAAGACAGACCGATAATCACAAACCTTGAGGCAAAGGGAACGCGCGGAAACAAAATAAACCTAAGCTGGAAAATTCCATCTGCGCCTGAACCTGAAATCCAGAAACTTTTTATATACAGAAATTCAAAGCCAATCGGAACTTACTACGATATTTCTGACGCAACATTAATTGCAACAATTGAGCCCGAAATCCAGAATTACAGCGACACCGTGAAAAACTACAACGATTATTATTACGCGATAATCGCCCAGGTGAACAACGGAAAATACGACATAATTCTTCCAAGCGTGAACGCAACAGTGAACGGAACTCACCTGACGCTTCCACCAAGAAAAGAAAACGCAGAAAAAACTGAATCCGCAAAAGAAAAACTTGTTCCTGTCGAGGGGAAAAGGGAAACTCCTCTTCCATTTCTTGACATAACGGAACAGCTTTC
>DLKK01000105.1:0-12380 GCA_002478955.1 Treponema sp. UBA7590 | reverse complement strand
ATGAAGAGACAAAAAAAATCGCGGAATCGCTTGGCGCCGGCTCAAAAAACAAAAAATCAAAAAGAATGGAACCTTACATTTTTGAGGAAGACATAATTTCTCCAGACGGCGGTGACGATTTTCTTCTTTTTGAAATTCTGCGCACAACTTTTATACAGAAAAAATACAAGGAATCCGCGGAGCAGCTTAAAAAACTTCTAGGAACAAACCGTTCAAAAGAAGTTACAAAACGCGCTATTTTTTACCTTGGGGAATCTGAATATTACACAAAAAACTACAGCGACGCAGTTCGGACATTTCTTCTGGTTTACGACGAATATCCAGTTCAGGCAAAAAAATGGATTGACGCAACTTTGGACGAAATGAAAACCGAAAAAATGTAAGCTAGCCTAATTCCTAGTTTTTATTGATTGTGAGTAAAAATTGATATTCACTAACTAATAAATTGAGCGAACCAAATCTATGAATGCAGGAGTGCGGCGAACGCCTAAATCTTCTGCTGTAAGACCGGATTTCTTCTGCTCCACAACAGATTCGCCGTTCGAGTTTCCCTGCGGAGCAACATTTGCGGCTACGGCTGCGTTTGTTGAATTCTGCTGTGCGGAAGAATCCTGGGCGGCGTTGGTTTCATCAGGATTCGGCATGCTGACTAAAACAAGCTCGTCACCAGTATTCACGCGGTCGTAAAATCCGCGGTACTCAAGAATTCCCTCGCTGATTTCCTCTCCGGAAGTCGTAACCGTAAAAGTTCCAAGAATATCAGAATCTTTGTATGTTACTCCGCTTCCAGAACTTGCCGTCTGGATTGAATTTTTTCTTACAACATCAAAAACAGAGCCTTCAATCACATTTTCTGAGCGCCCCAAATCGCAAAGCAAAGTTTTTCCATCACGGTCAATAATTTTTCCGCGTATTGGAAGATGATTCAAAATATCATCCCGGAAACGACGGAAAACGCCAGAATAACGGTTATTTCCTGTTCCATAAAGAGAATCTTCCGTAACTTTTACGCCTGTGCGCGCCGAATACATTGTGTAGTCCAGAGTGACATCCCGCGCGCCCTCGTCCACCGAAATCAGAACAAAATAATCTTTTCCTGAAATTCTTGCCTTCTGGTAAGCGTTACCAAAACCAGAAACATCTGCCGCTTCCGTAGAAACAGATGCCGATGCAAGCCCTGAAAAAATGTCAGATGCGAATTCCGCGGCAATCCTGTTGTTTTCAATATGCCGCTGATTTATTGTTCCCGGAACAAAATAAATTCCAATATTCCAGCGGTTTTTGTCAAGATAAAAAGGTTCTACATTCCATTTTTTTGCAAGAGAATCTTGAAGCAGATTTTCGAAAGCTTCAATTTTGTCATCCAGTTCTGTTTCAGAAAGATTTTTTGCGGAATTTTCATCATTTATGCTTTTTATAAAAAGAAGTTGCTCCAGATAAAGCTCGTGCATTCCATTCAATTCAAGAATATTTGCAAACGCACTCCTGGCCTCTTTATTTGCCGGTTCAATCTTAAGCGCGCGCTGATATTCGTAGACAGCTCCTTGACTTTCATAGCGTCTTGCGAACTCGCGGGCATTCTGAATATGATACAAAGCCCAATCCTTGCGGCGAGAATCTTCCAGCGCAATATTTTTGTTCACCGAGATTTCCAGGGCAGCACGCATAATTTCATCCTGTGGAGAGATTTTCAGTCCATTTGACCAGACGGAAATTGCTTCCAGAGGCTTTTTCAAAGAATTCAACGCAGCGCCTTTTAAATACCAAGCGGAAGAATTATTCCTGTCACGCCCGATAATAAAATCACAAAGAGAAATCACATCTTCATATTCATTCTGGGCATAACGGATTTTTGCAAGAAGCTCATAAGCTTTTCCATAAGTTCCGTCAATCTGGACGGCAACCTTGCAGTGTGTTTCAGCAGACTTTATATCATTGTTCATTGCCGCAACAACCGCCGCAATATAATGGACTTCCGCCTCATTTGAATACAAAACCAGCGCCTGTTTTATGTAATTCCGCGAATTTTCAGTTTTTCCAAGCTGGGATGAAACAACCGCAAGACTGAGCAAAGCTTTCCTGTTTTCAGACTGACGTTTTAATGCCTCGGAATATTGGCGTTCCGCCCCAGAAATTCTTCCATCAAAAAGATCAAGTTCCGCAAGCCCGAAACGCGCATCAACATCATTCGGAGTTTTTTTCAGGATTTTTTCAAAAATTTTTCGTGCTTCAGAGAATTGCTGCATCGCAATATAAGTCATTCCTCGCAGATTATTTATGGAATTATCGTCTTTTGCGTATTTTTCGGCTTCATCCAGCTGAGAAAGAGCCAGATCAAACTCACCAAGCTGATAAGAACATTGCGCAATATGAAACCAGGCATCCGAATAAACAGGATTCTTCTGAATTGCTTCCATATAATGCTGGCTTGCCTCGTACCAATTTTCGTTATTTTGGGAAGCAAGACCTTCATTATAATAGTCGGAGGCAGTTTTTTCAGCCGCAGACAAAACAGTTCCTCAGACAAAAAATACCGCCAGTGCAACTGAAATTTTTTTATTCAGATTTTTCATCAGCACGCACCCTTTCATCTTTTCGGATTACTTTTATTGAATTTATTCTGTGCCCTTCCATATCCTGCACAATAAAGTCGTAGCCGCTCCAGGAAGTTTTTTCAAATTTCACAGGAATTTTTC
Source organism: Treponema sp. UBA7590 (assembly GCA_002478955.1). Lineage (GTDB taxonomy): Bacteria > Spirochaetota > Spirochaetia > Treponematales > Treponemataceae > Treponema_D. The sequence continues at coordinate 9,684 of DLKK01000105.1, read as the reverse complement.
CGAACAAATCGAAAACAAATCCGCCCAGGGAATCAAATTCTTCCGCAGGAAAAGCCGCTCCGATTGTCTCATTCAAGTCATCAAGGTCAACGCGCGCATCGCAAAGCCAGATATTGTTTCCAATTGTAAGAATATCCTCACGCTCATTGTCAAACTCGTCCTGGATATCGCCTACAATTTCCTCAATAATATCTTCCATTGTGATGATTCCGGCAATTCCGCCGTATTCGTCAATCGCAATCGCAATGTGGCAGTGGCGGCGCTTGAATTCCCTCAAAAGCGTGTCAATCCGCTTGCTTTCAGGAACAAAAAATGCCTTGCGGATAATATTTTGAAGCTCAATCGGTGATTTTCTGCCAAAACAATAAATCAGATCTTTTACATAAAGAACGCCAACGACATTGTCAATCGACTCGCTATAAACCGGAAAACGTGAATGTCCGCTCTGGACAATTTTTTCAATAAGCTCATCCGGCGGAGTATCAACAGAAATAAAATCAACATCAATCCGTGGAACCATGACTTCCTTTACGGTTGTCTCACTGAGATCCTCGATTCCTTGAATCATATCCTGTTTTTCTTCGTTTATAACTTCCTGTTCTTCCGCAGAAAGCTCGTCGTTTCCATTTGCTGTTTTTGTCTCTTTTTTCTTGAATAACTGAAAATTCATCTTTTTACTCTTTCTCGCTTTATTTTATAAGAATTTCATCTGCAAGTTCAGAAAGAACTTTTTCCTGCAGAACGAGCATTTCTCCAGCTGGAGCAATGCCTTTCTCGATATGTTCCTCACCGTGATCCATTCCATTCAAATGAAGAAGTCCATGAATCAAAAGGCGTTTTAGTTCCGTGTTTTTATCAACATCAAAATATTCCGCATTTTTCGGAAGCGTTTCAAGGCTGATGACAATATCACCAGCCGAAAACCAGTTGCCTTCCTCATCTGTGTATTCCTCGCCGTTCTCGAAAGAAAGGACATCCGTCGGACTGTCAATTTTGCGGTAATTTTTGTTCAGTTCCTGAATAAATTTATCCGAACAGAACATCACAGAGATTTCTTCATTATCATACCCGACTTTTTTCAGGACTTTCTGCATGTATGGCTCAATTTTTCCAAGCCATTCAGGTTCCGCAAATCCGTCTTCTACCGAAACAAATATTCTGTTGGCCATTTATTTTTCCTCTGCGTCAGTTTTTTCTGCGCCTTTTGAAGCAATTTTTTCAGGCTTTTTTGCCGGTTCAATTTTTTTGTCTGAAACAGAATCATTTTTATCAGAAGCATCCGGATCTTTCTGGTTCGGATATTTTATTCTGCCGTGATAATATGCCGCGAGAATTTTTACAAAAACTGACTTGATTTTTTTCAAATCTCCAAAAGTAAGTTCACAATTGTCCAGCTGACCATGTTCCATCTTTGAAGTAATCAGAGTATCAATAAATTTTTCAAGTCGCGCCTCTGTCGGGTTATCAAGGCTTTTGCAGGCAGCCTCGACTGTGTCGGCAAGCATTACAACTCCAGATTCCTTAGAAACCGGCGGATTTCCCAGATACATAAAATCGTCTATGTTTGCGTTAGGATCCTGCTCCTTCGCCTTTTCATAAAAATACGATATAACGCTGTTTCCGTGATGCTGCTCAATAATGTCAATAACCTGCTGCGGAAAATGAAGTTGTCTGGCTTTTTCAACGCCTTTCCGAACGTGGCTTCGCACAAGAATCGCCGCAAGATTCGGTTTCATCTCATTGAGCTTATGCTGACCGTCCATGTCGTTTTCCGTAAAATATTCGCTCTGGTCCATTTTTCCAATATCGTGATAATAAGCGGCAACTCGTGCAAGAAGGGAATTCGCCCCGATTTCGCGGCATGCGCTTTCCGCAAGCTGGGCAACCATCTGAGAATGCTGGTAAGTTCCTGAAGCCGTAAGAAAAAGTTTTCTCATCAAAGTGTTGTTTGAATCGCTTAAATCCATAAGCCGGAAAACCGACGCTGTGTTCAAAATAAGTTCAATAGGAGTAATCAGACCAAGGGAAAGAACTCCAGAAAGGAATCCGTTCAAGGCAACAAGCCCGATTACAACTGTAAGTTCCCGTATGCTGCAATTAAAGATAACGGCAAAAATAATAATCAGAACCGCATTTATGGAAGCAAGCATCAAAGAAACAAACATCATGTCAATCCGGCGTTCAATCTTGCGCACAATTGTCGCGCTTGCAAGGCAAGATGCCAAGGTAAAAAGAAACGGAACAACCTGATATGAACTTGCGTCAAAAACGCCAAATGCAAAAATGAATGAACAGAAAATCGCGCTGAGCTGACCGTACAGAACCGCGACAATCAGAATAAAAAGAGAAGCCGGAATAATCGTTGTAATATCAAACTGTGATGCAAAAAAAGAAATTTTTGAGCAGAACGCAACAGCCGCATAAACCAGAAGAAAACAAATCAGCTGAAAAACAATTTCACGCAGCCGGATTTCCCTGCCAAAAGGCGCAAAAGTAAACAGAAGAAACCACATAGTCGCAAGCAAAGCCAAAAAAAGCTCTGAATCCGCAAAAGAGCGGTAATCAACATAATGCGGCGATTCCGACATTTTCTGAAGTTTTGAGTAAGCCTCATCCGTAATCGGGAATCCTTTCCTTGTGATTTTTTCACCTTCCTCAACAAAAACAGGATTCATCTCATCTGCCGGAATTGATTTTGGAGCATAAATAGTCCTGTCCGCAATCTGGCCAACCTCAAAATCGTCCATTGAATAAGAAAAAACAGTCTGCGACATTGCGACCTTAAAGAAATTTTCAACGGAAACCGCAATAAATCCCACAAGCACAAGAACCAGCACCGGCCAATGTTTTTTTACATAGCCATTCAACTGTGAAAAGAAATTCTTTATTGATTCTGAAAACGGATTATTCTTCGTCTTGTTCATTTTCGTATGCCTTCACAATTTTTTGCACCAGAGGATTTCTTACAACATCTTCCGCAGTAAGCCGGTTCATACCGATTTCTTCAATTCCTTCAAGCAGAGAAACCGCGTGTTTCAAGCCTGAGGGAACTTTTTTCGGCAAATCAACCTGAGTCTCATCCCCAGTTACAAATATTTTTGAATTTTCTCCCATCCTTGTCAGAAACATTTTCATCTGTTCCTTTGTTGTATTTTGAGCTTCATCCAGAATAACTACACTATTGTTCAAAGTTCTTCCGCGCATATACGCAAGCGGCGCAATCTCAATGAATTCCGACTCCAAAAGACGTTTTATTGTCTCCTTTGAAAGAATCAGCTCCATTGAATCGTAAAGCGGCCTAAGATAAGGCGTAATTTTATCCTTTAAATCGCCCGGTAAAAATCCAAGGTTTTCTCCGGCCTCGACCACAGGTCGTGTTATTACAATCCGAGAGACTTTATGCGTAAGCAGAAGACGCAGAGCTTCCGCCACAGCAAGAAACGTTTTTCCAGAACCAGCCGCACCAATGCAGAAAACCATATTTTTTTCGCGCATTGATTGGATATATTCAGCCTGATGCTGCGTATGCGGATACACTTTGCGGATTGCGCCAGGAACAACAATTGAAACGGAATTTATGTCAGCTTTTCTGTCAACATTAAGGACAGAAGCAATAATATCTGTGCTGTTTTTCGTGCCGTCCTCAAGTTCATCTATAATCCTATCTATTATGAAACGGAATTTTTCGCGCAACGAATCATTATCTGTGTTTACAGAAAGTTCATTTCCACGCGTAAAGACGGGAATCCCCAGATAATCTTCTATGAGTTTTAAATTGTTGTCATTTGTGCCGCAAACGCCGGAAAGAATCTCAACGTCCGGAACAACTACAGTATATTCAGTATCCACTTATGTATATTGTAAAACATCAGTTGCAAATTGACAATATAACAGCGGAAAAGGCTTTGTAAAATAATTGCGGACAAAATGCGTTTTTTATTTCAATTCCCATTCGCCGTAGTTATCAACAATTTCCGTCTTCATTGCGCCCATTGGCCGCCAGGTAATATTGATTGTCATGTACGGGTTGAAGTCGTAATATTTCTGGTTATTGTCGTCCGTCAAAAGCCGCGGTTCAATCTTGAAAGTCGCATTGAAATCCCAGTCGTGAAGTTCGTGCGTAAGGGAAAAATTAAGGCTTTTCAGCTTAAAACCGGACGATTTGCGCAGTTCCTCGTCATCAAACCTGAATGAATTTGCCAAATCAACAAACATATTCTCCTCACCACTGAGTCCGATGTCATTTCCAAAATAACGGTAAATTACAGAATTACGTGTTGACGCAGAGAATGTGAAGTTTACAAATTCGCTGATTTTAAACGAGACAGACGGAACAAATGTAAAATAGCTGCTCGTAGGCTTTAGCAAATCCGCCACAATGCTTGTGGAAAGCCCAATCCCCATGCTTATCCGGTTTTTCCAGCGGTAGATTGTCTTTGTTTTTGGAGAATAAGAGAACGAAAAATTGTACGGAAGAAATTCCTTTTCCGCGCGTTGTTCCCATCCGGTCGGTTCGCCGCTCGCCTCATCATAGCCCATGTCATAGCCGTAAGTGTAAGACATCTGGTATGCGGCGGTCAAATTCATCCAGCTGAACGAAAATTTCATTGAATCGTGATGATATTCATCCAGATTATAGTTGTAATTTTCAGAAAAACTCATTGAGCTTCCCAGAACTTTGCCGGAAACAGTCAGGCTTTGCTTTAGCGGCTGCCTTACCCAATCCGCATTTTCATCAGTGCTTGCTTTTTTTACGCCTGTCTCAAAAGCAAGAGTTGTAAGCGGAAATCCAAGCTTTAAAGTTGAATAATAACTTTCCGCAAGAGGCTTTAAAGTTGTTGAAAGCGTAAGGCTCTGCGAAAATTTTGAATCCATCTGGTTTGTGGCGAATGTAAAATCCAAGGCATTCGTTGTGATGCTGTCCTCGTCCGTCCAGTCAACAAAATGGTAATCCCATTCAGGATTGTCTTCTTCAGCATCATATTCATCCGAAAGAAATTCCGTTCGCACAAGTTTTATGGAAGAACGCCAGGTAATTCCTGTGTCTTTTATAAATTTTATGTAGTTGAACGGCTTGAGCGAAACCGAATTCGTCTGCGTCAAGTCAAGTTTGTCAGTTCCGTAGTCGGCTTTTTTGATTGAGGCGGCAGAAGATTCACTGTACCAGACCGTCTCAGTTTCTTTGCCGTTTTCGTCTTTTTCATTCATGTGAAGATAAGGGTGACGCTGCCTTACAGGATTGAATGTATTTGAGTTGCTCACCGAAAAAAAGTTTCCTGAATACGAAAAATTATTGTCGAGCGTAATCGGAACAGAAAGCTTATACATTGAAGATTTCAAGACGCTCCAGTCAAAATCGTCCGGAGTATCAAGATTCGAGGAATTATACGAAATTTGCGTTGAAAAATTCGGTTTTATCGAATATTTCAGCGAGTAAGAAATTCCTGGAAAATCTGTTACTGTTGAAGAAATTCCTGTCAAAGAAGGCAAAGCGCTTGCAGGAAGCAACGGGTCTTCCTCATTTTCTTGAATTTCAGCTGAAGATTTTTCCGCCGCCGCAAGATTTTCAGCTCCATCATCAGATTTTTTTTCCGCCGAACTGGAATTTTCAGAGTCAGAATTTTCCCCAGACTCAGTTTTTTCCTTGTTTTTCAGCTCATTTAAAGGCAGAATATCATCCGGCGCAATCATCGGAACCGCAAACGAAACATCTTTTTTGTTCTTTGAAGCCGTTTTTGTCTTTGAAGTTGAAATATCAATCAAAGTTCCGCTTATTGTTCCGCTTAAACTCATTGGAATTACCTGCGACGGATAAAAGAACATACGTTCAGGCGTGGAATCTTGCCAGGCTTTTAGCGACGATTTATCAACTTTAGAATTTTTAAGATGATTTTTATCATCAGTAGAAGCATAAACAGAAATTGAAGAAAAAGCCACCGAAGAATTCAAGCTCAATGACATTGAATTCAAGAACGGTTTTATTACCTGCGGAAGCGGCACAGAATACGAGCTAGATAGCGTCCAGTTGAAAGAAGAATCTGTCGTCGTGGTTTTATTGTCCTCATCCTGGTTCTGTGAATCTATAAGAAAACTGATCCAGTCCATTGTCTCGGAACGATCCTTTGTAAAATCATTTGAAAAATACGGATCGGAATAAACCGGAAGCGAAATATTCAGCGTAAACGGCGATGACATCGACATTTTAAACTTGCCGGAATATCTGAACGGAAGCTCAAAGCCCAAAAGATTAGATTTATCGTAAATTCTGTCTCCACCAGGTGAAAAAGGAAAATAATTTCCGGAAGAATCCTTGAAAATCGTGTTTGAAAAACCAAGGTTCGCGCTCATTTCCAGGCTTGAAATATATTTTTTAGGCTTAAAAACTCCATCAAAACCAACAAGAAAACCAAGATTTGAATAATAATCGCCAAGAATCTTAAAATAATTCGTTGTGTTCCCTTTGTAGTCATCGTCAAGATTGTGCATCATAAGACCTTCAATGCGCTGTTCTTTTAAAGAAGAAGGTTTTACAAAGTTAAAAAGCGCCTTAAGTTTCTCGGAACTGTCGCTGTCTGTTGAAGAAGTGTTGCTCGTGGTGTCCAAAGGTTTTCTTCCATATAAATAAGAAGTTGTCTCAATAAAATATCCGCGGCGTTTTTCATAACCAAAAACAGGATTGAATATAAGCTCATCTTTTGGATAATAAAATGCAGGAAGATAAAAAATCGGAACAGGACCGACAAAAAGTCTTGCATTCAAAAAAGCAAATTCACCGCCGGGCAAAAGCCAAATTCTGCTGGCCTTAATGCGCCAGTGCGGATCTTCATCATCGCAGAATGTAAGCTCGCCATTTTTAAAAGTGATTGTATTTGACTCGCTGCGGCCAAAAATGTCGCTTGCTACAATCAAGGTTGAACCGGCCGGCAAATTTATCGCATCTGACTTTACTTGAACAACCCTGCCATCATCAAAAACGCCTTCCAATGTTGAAGTATTGAACATAAGCGAACTTGCGGAAACGTTCTGGCTTCCGGCATTTGCAGTTGTCTGCTCAAGGGAAACATTTCCTTCTGCGTACATCATCTCGCTCGTACGGTCATAGCGGATTGAATCTGCGCTTATTACATTTTTTGTGGAGCCACGGCTTACGCTGACTTTTACGTTCCCTGTAAGAATTATCAGATCATTTCCCGTGGATTTATCTTTCTCATATTTTGTGTTGCGCGCGTTCTCAATGTTGATTACAGTCTTTTCAGATTCCTGCGCAAAAAACGCACCAGGCACAAAAATCAAGATGAGAAAAACAAATTTTACGAGAAAATGATTTTTTTTCATCGGGCAAGCATCTCTTTTATAAACTGGCCGGTATAACTTTCTTTTACAGAAGCGACTTCCTCAGGAGTTCCTTTCGCAATGATATTTCCACCGCGGAATCCGCCTTCCGGTCCCAAATCAATCAAATAATCAGCCTGACAGATTACATCAAGGTTATGCTCAATCATCAGGACAGTGTTTCCCTGCTCGACAAGACGCTGAATAACAGCCATAAGTTGCATAACGTCAGCAAAATGAAGTCCTGTTGTCGGCTCGTCCATTATATACAAAGTTTTTCCTGTGGAAACTCGTGCAAGCTCGTTCGCAAGTTTTACGCGCTGAGCCTCGCCGCCGGACAGCGTGGTGGAGGACTGGCCCAGCTTCACATAGCCGAGGCCCACGTCCTGTAAGGTCTGAAGCCGGTCGGCGATCTTGGGCAGGGCGGAGAAGAAGGGCAGCGCCTCGTCCACCGTCATGTCCAGCACGTCGGAGATGGATTTGCCCTTATAGCGCACCTCCAGCGTCTCCCGGTTATAGCGCTTGCCGTGGCACACCTCGCAGGGGACGTACACGTCCGCCAGGAAGTGCATCTCGATCTTCAGTACGCCGTCGCCGCAGCAGGCCTCGCACCGACCGCCCTTGGTGTTGAAGGAGAACCGTCCCGGGCCGTAGCCCCTTGCCTTTGCGTCAGGCAGGGAGGCGAACAGGTCGCGGATGTCGTTGAACAGGTTGGTATAGGTGGCGGGGTTGGAGCGTGGCGTCCGTCCGATAGGGCTCTGGTCAATGTTGATGACCTTGTCCAGATGCTCCTCGCCCTCGATGGCGTCATGCTTGCCGGGATGAGCCTTCATGCGGTTCAGATCGGCGCCCAGCCGCTTGAAGATGATCTCATTCACCAGCGAGCTTTTGCCGCTGCCGGATACGCCGGTGACGCAGGTCAGGGTGCCCAGCGGCACCGATACGTCGATGCTTTTCAGGTTGTTCTCCCGTGCGCCCCGCACCGTCAGCCATTTGCCGTTTCCGGCGCGGCGGCACTCCGGTACCTCAATGCGCTTTTTGCCGCTGAGGTACTGGCCCGTCAGGCTGTTGGGGTCGGCCATCACCTGCTCCGGCGTTCCGGCGGACACCACCTGCCCGCCCAGTGCGCCCGCGCCGGGGCCGATGTCGATGAGCCAGTCGGCGGCGCGCATGGTGTCCTCGTCATGCTCCACCACGATCAGGGTATTGCCCAGATCCCGGAGCCGCCGCAGGGTATCCAGCAGCTTGTCGTTGTCCCGCTGGTGCAGGCCGATGGAGGGCTCGTCCAGAATATACAGCACGCCCATGAGGCTGCTGCCGATCTGGGTGGCCAGGCGGATGCGCTGGCTCTCGCCGCCCGAGAGGGTGCTGCCCGGTTGACCGAGTTTTACGTAACCGATGCCAACGTCTTGCAAGGGCTTGAGACGGGCGACAATCTTCTTGCACGCGGGGTCTTCCGAGAAGAAATCAATAGCCTGATTGACTGTCATTTCCAGCACGTCGTAGATATTCTTGCCGCGATAGAGGACATCAAGGATATCCTGTTTGAACCGCTTGCCGTGGCATTGGTCGCAGACCATAGTGATGTCCGCCATAAACTGCATCTCTATGGTGATGGTGCCCTCGCCTTGGCACTCCTCGCACCGTCCGCCGGGGGTGTTGAACGAGAAATGTGCAGGCGTGAAACCCATCTGTCGGCTGAGTTGCTGGTCGGCAAACAGCCGTCGTATCTCGTCGTACGCCTTGAGGTAGGTGACGGGGTTTGAACGCGAAGACTTGGAGAGCGGATTCTGGTCCACGTACTCCACGTTTTGCAACAGGTGCAGGCTGCCGCGAAGGCTGCCGAAATCGCCTGTGCGCTCGGCGATGCCGCCGTAGTGTTTTTTCAGGGCAGGGTAGAGCACCTTGCTCACCAACGACGACTTGCCGCTGCCGCTCACGCCTGTAACCACGGTCATCACGTTGAGTGGGAAACGCACATTGATATTCTTGAGGTTATTTTCAGCGGCGCCGACTACCTCAATATAGTTGTTCCACGGACGGCGGTAGGGCGGGATAGAGTAGGTGAGTTCCTCTGTCTTGGGCGGACCGGCATACACCACTTCGCCGCCGTGTCTGCCTGCCGCAGGACCAATCTCAATGATGTAATCGGCAGCACGTTGTATCTCCTCGTCGTGCTCCACCACCACGATGGTGTTGCCGAGGTCGCGCAGTTCTTTCAGCACGTGAATCAGCCTGTGCGTGTCGCGCGGGTGAAGCCCGATACTGGGCTCGTCCAATACGTATAGTGACCCTACAAGGCTGCTACCCAAAGACTTAGCCAATGTGATACGCTGGCTCTCGCCGCCCGAC
>DLKK01000043.1:24297-24654 GCA_002478955.1 Treponema sp. UBA7590 | reverse complement strand
AGCCATATTTCAATTTTATCCTGTCAACAGCATTTTCTACAGAGGAAAGTTCTTTGTTTTTAATATCTTGCTTTGCTTCTTCAAGTTTATTGTAGACATTATTTATAAACATTGTTTTTTCATAAGTTTCTATACTCATAACAACCATATCGCCATAACCGTTTTTTGTTATAAAAATCGGTTCTTCAGTTTCGTGGCACAATGTTGAAATTGCAGCTGTGTTTTTTAAATCTCTCATTGGTCTGATTGTTGGCATATTCTTACCTCGTGGCTTAATTTTACCACGCTTTTTCTAATTTTTCCACAAAAAAACTCCCGCAAAAACCGCCAGAATGAATGGAGTTTCAGATACGGCGG
>DLKK01000043.1:21081-24257 GCA_002478955.1 Treponema sp. UBA7590 | reverse complement strand
TTTATTCAGATAGAATTGTCATATTATCGCCAGGCCAGATATTTTTTTCGGAGTCAGACCAAGATGTGCACCAATAGCAAACTTTTAAAGGTTTTTCAGAATCTGAATATACAAAGATTTTGAGTTTTCCATTTTCTTCTGATGAAGAAGGCTTGTCTGTTCTGTTGGAAATGTAATATACTTCAGAATCGACCTTCCAATCAAAGTAGAAAAGACCATTTTTTGAAATACCAGTTATATCAGAAGTCTGTTTTCCTGAGGTATCTTCTGAATCAGTATAATTATTAACAACAAGTCCTATCTCGTTGCCAGTAAATGCATTTGTTTCAAGTTCAAAATAATACCATTTTCCATTGAATACAGGATTTTCAATTTCTTCAGCAGTTAGTACAACTTTTAATGAATCATTCATTGAAAATTTGAGTTCTATATTTTTTGGGTTATTATTTATTATATGAATTTTTTCTGGATTTTCAGTATCTTCTGAAATTGTTATTCCTGTAGGAAGTGGTGTTGCGATTGAATTTTTTAGGAGTGTAAACTTCTGTGTTGAGTTATAAATTTCTCCGTAGAATTTTCCACCATTTGCTCCAAGTGTATACGTACATTCTTCTATTGCCTTACTTGGATTATAAAATTCGTTCCATTTTGAAGCATTGTTGTATGAAAGACCTATTATAAGGTTGGAGGGAGTTTCAATTTCTTCAAATTTTATTTTAGCTGTAATTATTGTATCATTCTCAGATTTCAAGTACATTGACGCTTTTCCTGAGGTATAAGCGTAGCAATATGTTTTTTCTGAAAAATTTGTTCCGGAAATTTTTGTAGAGCCAATAGAATCCTTTGCTTGAGTTTTTAAACTTGTCCAAATATCTACAGATGAATCAGAATGACCAGTAATTTCACATACATAAAATTTGCCAGCTTCTACATTATATGTATCGATAAGATTTTCGGTATTATTACCTGTAAGATTATATGTTTCTCCATTTCCCAAGTCAGAAGAGCCGTTTACTTTTTCAATTCTTATGGTATTGTTATAAATATCAAGATAGAAATCATATTCACCAGTTTCTAGATATTGCGTTAGATTTATATTGTATGACCATTTGCATATTTTGTATGTGCTGCCAATAACAACGTCTTTTCCAACTAGAGATTCATTCTGTTCATTATACCAATATTCATCAAAAATTCCGCCCCAAGCTTTATCGGCAATTTTAAATTCATATTTTTTACTTTCTGTAACTTTGATTGGATTTTTTGTTTTGTATTTTGTGATTGTACCAGTTGTTTTTTCCATTACGCCTTCATCAGAGAATTTCCAATTAATATCATCAAAATTTCCAACTACATAAAGATGAGCATCATCTTCTGAAGAGTTTTCTTCTTCATCTGTAGAAATACACAACATAGGAGTTTCGTCAGATAAATCGAGCGTAAAAGTATACAAACCACCGCCTGTAGAAATTGCTGCATTTTTTGAATGCCAATCATTAGCCCAGCTTTCAACAACTTTAAACCATTCGTTTTTGGGAACAAGACCTTGGTAATCTAGAGCTACAGAATAATCCTGAGTATCATCTTTAGTCATAATTTTAAAGCCGTAAATATTTTTTGGAAGATATAAAGTTGCCTGGAAAACATTTTCTGCAATTTCTTTCATGTTATTATAGCCATCATATGCTCCCCATTGATTTGAAATATCTGCTGTAAAGTTTCCTTGAACATACCACAAATAGTCATTTCCACTGTATTCAGATTCTTCTTCTGTGCTTGCAGAACGTACACCAGCAGGTTTTGAATAGGAAAGTTTTCCAGTTGCATCTATTGAGATTACACGTTCAGAGGTTGTATAGATATTTCTGCTGTAATTTCCTCGAACTATTTTTCCATAAAATTGAATAGAATTTTTTATTGTAAATTTATACCACTTATATAGTGTATTTCCTGAACGAGATGACTTACCTGTGTAAGTTCCTTTTACTAAGCGTTCAGAGATTGTGTTATCGCCATTATCATGTATATAAAGTTTTGGTGTGGTTTTTGAATCACTCTGCACATAAATTATTTGATTTGAAATCCTAGATGAACTATAAGTTCCTTTTTTACTAAAAGATGTGTTTCCAATGTTTGTATTTCCAGAAGAACTCTTGGTTATCGAACTTTTTGAAGCAGAAGGTTTCTTTGTACTGCCTTTTGCACCGCCAGATTTTGATGGTTTATGCGTTGCGTTTTTCTTGCCACTCTTTCTTATAGCACGACTACTATCATCGTCAGAAAGTTCCAAATCTCCGCTTTCAAGTAAATATTTGCCTTGTTTTATAGAATATGTTCCATTTTCATTTAGAACATATATAATCCCAAGTTCATCATCCACATATTCTCCGAAAAATTCATCATCTGTTTCGACTCCCGAATCTTCTGAACCAGAATCGTTGTTCTGGCACCCCGCCAAAACCATCCCGAACACAGCTCCCGCCAACAAAAGCCATGCCAAATAAGCCAACTTTTTCACCATTCTCATAAATTACCTCTCGAAAAAAGTTAATATAAAGAATGATATTTGCAAAAAAACAGGTTCGGTATCGTTTAAATAATGATTTGATTATAGACAAGGGAGGATTTTTTTTTGTAATTTTGTTGGCAGAATGAATTTTCAAAGTAGTCTTTTTTTTATTGGAAATTAAATCATTTTATTTTTTGTTCATCAGTGAAGTTTAATAAATCCGTATAATTACCGGCATCCGCTTTTCGTAAGGCAGCAATATAGTTGTTTCGCACTTCGGAAACATTAACAAGATTTGTGTTTCCCCAATAAAGTTTTTTTCCTTCAAGTTTCTCTAAAACAGTATCTGCCATAATACGAGAAATACGTCCATTGCCATTTGGAAATGGATGAATTTGTACAAGTTTGTGATGAAGTCTTACAGCAATTTCTCTGTTTGAGTAAGTCTTGTTTTCAATCCAGAATTTCACATCATCAAAAAGCTGCATAATCTTCATAGGAATTTGATAAGGAGTAACACCAATATTTCTTTCTGAAGTTCTGTATATTCCGGCCCATTTCCATACATCGCCAAACATCTTTTTATGTAAGTTACGCAAAAAAGTGTCCGAACAAACATCCTTATTTTTGTTCGAAAAAAGCCAGATTTGTGCCTGAGCAATGTTTC
>DLKK01000043.1:11435-21055 GCA_002478955.1 Treponema sp. UBA7590 | reverse complement strand
TGCTTCGTTTAATTCGGAACGAAAAGTAATCCATTTTAGTTTTAATCCATCTTTTTCTTCTGCAGTCAAAGGTGTTGAATTATCATCTGTTTCAAAAATATCCATATTTTAATCCCATATCATTTTAGTATTTTCATTTATAAAATCATTGGCCATATCATTTACAGCTTCCTGAGTCTGAATATCCTGATTTTCCAGTGCCATATTCAAATTAACGCCACGAATGATTTCTTCAGCTTTTCTCTTTGCCTGATTTTTTACAGTATCCTGAAAAGTCGTTTTAGGTTTGAAGTAATAAACAAATTCGCAGTCCAAAGCTTCTGCCACTTTTTTCATCGTGGAAAGTTTTAAGTTTTCTTCGTTGGATTCTAGTTTTGCAATGCGAGGTTGAGTAACTCCCAGCCGTTTTGCAAATTGAACAGCAGTCATTCCAAGTGCTTTGCGTACTGTATTTATCCAACCTGAACCTCTTGGAACAATATTTTTGGCATCTGTAAGAGAGGATGTTTTTTTGTCTAAAGCCCTTATTTGCATAATTCGTGTGTTCATAATATATCCTATAAGTAATATTATAAATGTAATAATATCATTTATATATTATAAAATCAAATAAAAATATTATTTATAAATGATATTTTTAAAGATTAAATATAATCTATATATTAGCAATTTTTGGAAGAGAAATTTTGGTCGTTTTATCTTGAAAATAAAAATTGAATAGATATTATTTGTATGGTATATTTTAACTCATGGAAAATTCGATTTTTCTTTTTCTACAATTCTTGGATAAGCGACAGTATAAGTAACTTCAATTCTGGTTTTTATTATCAAAACTGTCAGTACATAAAAGAATGTTTTATTCAAAATAAATTAATTGCCTAATGGAGTTTTCAAAAATGCCGACACAAAAAATTCTTTCAAATGCAAATCTTCCATCTCCGGATCAGATTTTTCCGAACGACTACAAGACTTCCTGTTTTGTGAAAAATGTTGTGAAGGCTCCGAACGTTCAGATTGGCGACTACACTTATTACGATGATTCAGTCGCTCCTGCCGATTTTGAGAAAAACAACATTCTTTTCAATTATCCTGAGTTTGGTGAAAAACTGATAATCGGAAAATTCTGCCAGATTGCAAGCGGAACAAAATTCATAATGGGACCTGCGAACCACAGGCTTTGCAGCGTAACGACTTATCCTTTCAACGTGTTCGGCGGCGCGTTCACGGAAAATACTCCTGACCACGTTTCGCAGCTTCCCCACAAAGGCGATACTATTGTTGGAAACGACGTGTGGTTCGGGCGCGAAAGCGTTATTATGCCGGGCGTAAAAATCGGTGACGGCGCGATTATCGCCGCATATTCGGTTGTCGCAAAAGATGTTGAGCCGTATACGCTCGTCGGCGGAAATCCTGCGCGTTTTATAAAAAAGCGTTTCAATGATGAACTTACTGAACTTCTTTTGAAGCTAAAATGGTGGGATTTTCAGGGTGAAAAACTTGCGAATATCCTTCCGCTTTTGTGCGACCCAGATTTGCGGAAAGTCACAGACGAGATCAAGAAGATTCTTGCAGAAAAAAATTAATTCCGGTCTATTAAAGTTTAATTTCGCCTTTTTTTATAGGAATGTTTTCATCGTAGGCTTTCCGGTTTTTCTCAATTTCTTCAAATGACCAAAGCCTGCCATGATTCATTCCCGGGCATTCTTTTGCACATTCTTCCCACATTTCTTTTGTTTTTATCATCCAGCTCCAGAATGGCCATGTTGAACATTGAACCGGGCGGGCAGAATAGGCAGAACATCCGTTGTTCCACAAAATACAGTCGTAATTTTTTTGTTCCAGAAGAGCCAAGACTGTCTCGCCTTCGTAATAATCAACCCAACGGCAATATTTTTTGATGAATTCCTGCTCGCTCATTTTAAAAAAATCGCACAAAGCATTTAAATCTCGCCTGGAAAGATAGACGAATCCGGGCGAATGGCCGCAGCAAAATGAACATCTTTTGCACTCAAAATGCAAGCCGTTATTGTAAAATTTTTCATCATTCATAAAATAGAGTATAGGAAATCGCAATGGAAAATACAATCAGAAAAGAATCTTATGAAGTGCAGGATATTTTACAGAATGGCTACAAAATCATACAGGATAAGAAGAATTTTAAGTTCGGGCTTGACGCATTTTTGCTTGCCTGGTTTGCAAAGGAAGGTATCAGAAATGGCCAGTCCGCAATAGATCTTTGCACAGGAACCGGAATTGTTCCGCTGCTTTTGTCGTCTTCTAGCCGTGCGGTTCATATTTCAGGGCTTGAAATTCAGGAAAATTCTGCAAAAATGGCAAAGCGCAGTGTTGAGCTGAACAATCTTTCTCAAAAAATTGAGATTATCCATGGAGATGTGAAAAATGTCTCAGGAATTTTCAAGAAACATTCCGTTGAAGTCGTAACCTGCAATCCTCCATACATGATTTATGGGCACGGAAAACAAAATCCTGCTGATGAAAAAGCTATTTCCCGCTTTGAAGTTCTTTGCTCGCTGGAAGATGTTGTTTCCGCCGCAGATTATCTTCTTAAAACTTCCGGAGTTTTTTACATGGTTCACCGGCCGTTCCGACTTGCTGAAATTTTTGCCAGCCTTCAGCATCACAAAATTGAGCCAAAACGGATGTGCCTTGTTTATCCCTACGCGCAGAAAGAGCCGAATATTGTTCTTGTCGAAGCCCGGAAAAACGCTAATTCCAGGATTAAAATCGAAAAACCGCTTGTTGTCTACAAAAATAATGGTGAATACACGGACGAAATAAAAAAAATCTATTCCTGTTTTGAAAAAACGGATTTATAGAACTTTTTTTTTATTATATTTGTTTTTTCTATTCAAAAATATTGAGTTTCATTGTATACTAGAAAAATACAAAAAATAGGGGTTTAGAAATGAACAAATCAGAACTTATTGATGCTATTGCAGCAGACACAAATCTTACAAAGAAAGATACAGAAGCTTTTTTGAAGTCTTTTATCGAAAATGTTTCAAAATCATTGGAAAAAGGTGAAGATGTTGCTCTTATCGGTTTCGGAACTTTCGGAATTGGTCAGCGTGCTGCTAGAACAGGACGAAATCCTCAGACTGGAGCTACAATCAACATTGCTGCAAGCAAAACTCCAAAATTCAAGGCTGGAAAAGCTTTGAAAGACCGTGTAAACAAATAAGTTTGCTTTATCTGGACTGTCACTTGGCAGTCCTTTTTTATTCTTCCATTTTCGGCTTGGTGAATTTATAATATTTCGGCGCTTTGTAATCAATGTGCCAGCCGCCGTTGTAAAATCCGTTATCATTTGCGGTAGGGCTTACAAACAATACTTTCGCAGGATTTTCGGTGTCATATTCAAAAATATTTGAAATCCATTCATTTTTATTTTCAATTTTTGCAAGATATTGCTGGTCTTTTGGCGTATAAACGCTGATTTTATATTTACCGGGCTTAAGCAAAAGGTACATGACCAGACCGCCTTCCAGAAAATAGCTCTTTTGGTATTTAAAAACCTGTCGCGGTGCTGAACGATGAAAAATGCTTCCAAACTGCATCGTCTCTGCTTTTTTGTCTTTTACAACATTGTTTGCATAATAATAAGTTGCCTTGCATTTTGAATAAGTAACGTCATTTCCATTTTCATCCTCAAGTTTTAGCCAGCAACGGATATTGTTCATGGTTCCGCTGTTTTCCGGACGGTAAATCAGAAGTTCCCACTGGTTAAAATGAAGAGGCGAATCATCATTAAGTTTTTGGATTTTTGGTTGTGCAAAAAGTTCTGTACAAAAAATGAATATATATAGAAGAAAGTTGAAAAAAATAAATTTCTTTTTAAGCGGCATATAAGAATTTTATCTGCGGAAATAAAGTTGGTCAATATTTCCGCAGATTGTTGTTGTATTAGATAAAATCTAATATTTTATCTATCTTTGCACATTGAATGCGTTTGCGCCTGGATAAACTGCCGAGCTTCCAAGTTCTTCTTCAATGCGTAAAAGCTGGTTGTACTTGGCAACGCGCTCAGAGCGGCTTGGTGCTCCTGTTTTAATCTGGTTTGTGTTCAATGCAACCGCCAAATCCGCGATTGTTGAGTCCGCAGTTTCGCCAGAACGATGGCTTGCAATTGCTGTGTAACCGGCTGCGTGTGCCATTTTGATAGCTTCAAGGGTTTCTGAGACAGAACCAATCTGATTCAATTTTATAAGAATTGAATTTGCCGCGCCAAGCTTGATTCCTTTTGCAAGACGTTCTGTGTTTGTTACAAACAAGTCATCGCCAACAAGCTGAACTTTTTTTCCGAGGCGCGCAGTCATTTTCTGCCAGCCTTCCCAGTCTTCCTCATCAAGTCCGTCCTCGATTGAAATAATCGGGTATTTGTCAACAAGTTTTTCCCAGTGATCAATAAGTTCATCTGTTGTGAATACTTTTCCAGATTTTGGCTGCTTGTATTCTCCCTTTTTGGAGCCTTTCCATTCTGAAGAAGCTGCATCCATCGCAATCTTGAAATCTTTTCCAGGTTTGTAGCCGGCATTTTCAACCGCCTTAAGAATTGTCTCAATTGTTTCCTCGTCGCTAGAAAGGTTAGGGGCAAATCCGCCTTCATCGCCAACTGAAGTTGCAAGGTTTTCGCTTTTCAGAAGTTTTTGAAGGGCATGGAAAACTTCTGCGCACCAGCGAAGCGCTTCCTTGAAACTTGGCGCGCCGACCGGCATAATCATAAATTCCTGGACATCAACAGAGTTTGTTGCGTGGGCACCGCCGTTCAAAATGTTCATCATCGGAACAGGAAGATGTGTTCCCTGAACGCCACCAAGCAGTCTGTACAGCGGAATTCCCAAGGAATTTGCGGCCGCACGGCAAGTCGCAATCGAAACTGCAAGGATAGCGTTTGCGCCAAGTTTTGACTTATCTTTTGTGCCATCCGCGGCAATCATCGCCGCATCAACCGCATAAATGTCAGAAGCTGTAAGACCTTTTATCGCCTGGTTGATTGTTGTGTTAATATTTTCAACCGCTTTTGTAACGCCTTTTCCCAAATAACGGTTTTTGTCACCATCGCGAAGCTCCAAAGCCTCAAATTCTCCGGTAGATGCTCCTGAAGGTGCGGCGCCACGGGCCATTGTTCCGTCCGCAAGATATACTTCCGCCTCAACTGTTGGATTTCCACGCGAATCAAGAATTTCGCGTCCCATAACTTTTACAATTTCAAGTTTGTTCATAAAAACCACCTTTTTAGAGTTTTAGTTAGCAAGTGCTAACTATTAAGAAGATACAAACTTTTTATTTAAAAGACAAGCAAAAAAATTCTTGATAACATAATTTTTATCAGAATCTGGTTATATAAATTAATGAAGAAAATTGCTAAATTATTAATATCACTTTTAAATTCCAATTTTAATGGAGAAATTATGAAAAAGGCAAATTGCATAAAAATCGTTCTTATGGCACTTGCTGCCGCGTTGATTTTCTCTGGCTGCTCAAAAAAACAGCAGACACTTCAGATTTATTCTATAATTCATGAAGAAGAGACAACCGCGCTTACAAATCTTTTTACAAAAAAAACAGGAATTCCGGTTCTTTTCCTGCGTGCTTCAACTGGCGAGCTTGTAAATCGCGTTATTGCGGAAAAAGACAATCCTCAGGCAGATGTTCTTCTTGGCGGCGCGACAAATTATCATATTCAGGCTGATGAAGCTGGTGCGCTTGAGCCTTATCTTTCTCCGAATGCAAAAGGTGTTCCGGAATATGCGCTTGCAAAAGACAACACCTGGACAGGATTTTGCGTTCTTTCGCTTGGAATCGGTGTGAATAAAGGACGTTTTGAGAAAAAATTCCCTGGAGTTGAATTTCCGAAAACATGGGATGACTTGTTGAATCCGGCTTTTAAAGGTGAGATTGTTCTTACAAATCCGATTGCTTCTTCAACTGCATATCTTTTTGTTCAGAATCAGCTTCAGCGTCTTGGTTGGGAAAAAGGCTGGGAATATCTTTTGAATCTTGCGCCGCTTGTTGGTCAGTTTCCGGACAGCGGAAGTGCTCCTGCAAAACTTCTTGGAACAGGTGAGTATGCGATTGGCGTTTCTTATCTTCATGCGATTGCGAAATATCATTCAGATGGTTTTGATTTGATTCCGATTGCTCCGCCTCAGACTGTTGGCGATGTTGACTGTATTTCCATTATGAAAAATACAAAAAATCTTGAGAGCGCAAAAAAATTTGTTGATTTTATGCTTTCAACAGAAGCTCAGGAACTTATGAGTTCAATTGATTTTACAGTTCCTGTGAATCCAAAGGCAAAAGGCGCGGAAGGTTCAATTCCGGTAAGCCAGCTTGATTTGATAAAATACGATGTCGCAAAAGCAGCTGAACAGAAAGATGAAGTGCTTAGCATCTGGTCAAAAAATGTAAAATAAAAGAAAAAAAAATTTGAGTTTTTTGCAGATTGTGAAAAAATCGCTCTCGGCAGAAAATCAATTTGCTCCAGACGGTTGTGCTCGCGCTGCGCTTGTACGGATTGGGGTGCTATGCACTTTAATTGTTCTAATCGCACAAAGTCTTCACAAATTGCTTTTCTGCCTACGCTTTTATCTATTTTGCAAAAACTCAAAATTATTTCTATTTATGTTCTTATGTTCGTGCCTATGAAGTTTGATTCAAACCGAAACAGTAAGTCTTTGATTGCAGCTTGGATTTTTGTAGCCGCTTTCTTTGTCCTTTTTATTGTTTTTCCTCTTTTTTGCGCATTGATTTCTGCGCGCCCGGAGGATTTTGGGACTGTTTTTACGCAGTCTGTCTGGCACGAAGCTATGAGAAATACTTTGGCGGAATGTCTTTCTTCAACAACTTTGTCGGTTGTGATTGGTTATATTTTTGCCTATGCAATTGCGAAAGGAAATATTCCGTTCAAAAAATTTTTTAGCGTGGTTCCGGTTCTGCATCTGATAACGCCACCTTTTGTTGGCGGACTTGCTTTTATTCTTCTTTTTGGACGGCAAGGATTTGTAACGCACAGAATTCTTGGCATGGATATTTCTTTGTACGGATTCTGGGGGCTTTTGCTTGCGCAGACTTTGTGCTTTTTTCCTATGTCCTATCTTATTTGCCTGCAGACTTTGCGCGGAATAAATCCGAATCTTGAAAAGGCGGCCCGCGGAATGGGTGCAAGTGAATCAAAAATTTTCTTTACAGTCACATTGCCGCTTAGTTTGCCGGGAATTATTTCTTCTTTTCTGTTTATTGCCGTAAGCGTACTGAGCGATTTTGGAAATCCGCTGATTGTTGCCGGGCGTTTCAGGGTTCTTGCCGTTGAAATTTATACTCAGCTTACAGGCTGGTTGAAAGTCGGAACAAGTGTTGTTCTTGGAATTATTCTTGTGATTCCAAGCGTAATCCTTTTCTTTTTGCAGAACCGGATAAATTCAAAAATTGGAGCAAAAGCCGTAACTTTTGGCGGAAAAAATTCAGTTTTCGCAAAAGAGGATGTGGAGTTTTCTAGTAAGAAAAACAATGGATTGGGCGCAAAAATCGGACTTTCGGCTTTTGTTATCTTTGTTTCATTGCTGATTTTAGCCCAATTTGCCGCGATTGTGGCAGGAAGTTTCCAGAAACTTTGGGGAATAAAAACCGAATTCACTTTTGAGCATATAAAAGCGGTTCTTGGCTACGGAAAAGAGCTCAGAAATTCAATAAATTTTGCGCTGATTTCTGCGATTTTAAGCACAGTTATTGCGGCTGTTTCCAGCTATCTGGTTCACCGCACAAATGTTCCTCTAAAAAAATCAATAGACATTTTTGCGCAGCTTCCATCTGCGATTCCAGGTTCCTTACTAGGTCTTTCCATTTCCGTTGCGGCAAACAAACTTCACTTTAGAAATTCGCCGTTTTTAATCATTATTGCGATGACCGTTGCGTTCATGCCATTTGCATACAGATGCATTTCAAATTCGTACATTCAAATCAGCAGAACCTTGGACGACGGTGCGCGTTCTTTGGGTGCAAACCAGATGGTTGTGCTTGCGACAATTCTTGTGCCGGTCGCAAAAAATGGTGTTTTCAGCGGATTTGTGTACGATTTTATTCGCGGAGTGGGAACTTTGAGCGCGGTGATTTTTCTTGTCTCATTCACAACGCCTTTATCATCGATAAAAATAATAAATCTTGCAGAGCAGGGCGACTGGGGAAAATCCGCGGCATTTGCGTTGGTTCTTACAGTAATCACCTTTACGATTCTTGGAATTGCGCTTGCGTTTGTTTCATTTTCTGATTTCAGGCAGAAATTCAAAAAAGAGAGGTAAAAATGTCGTTTCTTTCAATTGAAAATCTTTGTTTTTCTTACGGAAAAACTTGCGTTGTGAAAAATTTTTCGCTTCAGATTGAAGAGGGAAGTTTTACGACTTTGCTTGGCGCGAGCGGCTGCGGAAAAACAACTTTACTTCGTCTTGTAAGCGGATTTCTTGAGCCGGATTTTGGAAAAATAAAAATCAACGGAAAAACAATAAATGGAATTCTGCCGAACAAACGAAAAATCGGTTTCGTTTTTCAAGATTATGCTCTTTTTCCTCATTTAACGGTTGAACAGAATCTTTTTTACGGATTGAATTTAAAAAAACGCACAAAAGAGACAAAGAATGAAAATAAAATGCTGGTAATGCAGACTGCGGAAAATCTTGGGTTGCAGAATCTTTTGAACCGTTTTCCGTCGGAACTTAGCGGCGGTCAGCAACAGCGCGTTGCATTGGGAAGAGTTTTGGTTTTGCAGCCGAGCCTCCTGCTTATGGACGAGCCGCTTTCTTCCCTTGACACAAATCTTCGCCTGAAAGTACGGGAAGAATTAAAGGAAATCCAGCAAAAACTAAAAATCACAACGCTTTACGTTACTCACGATCAGGAGGAAGCTCTGAGCCTTTCTGATAAAATTGCAGTTATGAAAGATGGAAAACTTTTGCAGTACGGGACGCCACGGCAAGTTTATTTTGAGCCAAAAGATTTATTCACCGCAGAATTTGTCGGCCAGGCAAATTTTGTTGACGGAAAAATGTTCCGCCCGGAATGGCTAAAAATTTCCAAAAATAAAATTGATTCCGCTTGTTTGAAAGGAGCTGTTAAGTCGGCTGAATTTTTGGGCGCATTCACAAGATATAAAATTCAGCTTGAAAAACAGAATCAGATAATAATTGCGGACGAGCCGACTATTTCCGCTGAAGAAATAAAAATCGGCGACAATGTCGGAATTTTTGTGCTTAAAGAATGCGAATTGCCAATTTTGGAAAAATAAAAAATGGTGAAGAGCGAAATTGAAGGAAACTGCCTTTTTTTTTTGAGGGATTATTTAAGGTTGCTCTTCACCATTTAAGGATAAAAGTTAGCAATTGCTAACTAATATAACCTTTATATCTTTTAAAATATTTTTTTTCAACCTGTTTGTTCAATGAAAACTACAAAAAAATCTCATCTACCTCTTATTGAGAAATATTTTTTCCCTCAGAATGCAAAAATCAGTTTGAAATATCTAACAATCTATTGTCTTTAACTTTAATTACGTTAAAATTATATGTAGCTCAAATGTCGAGTTTTTTTTCTGAATCCATAAATTGAAT
>DLKK01000043.1:460-11292 GCA_002478955.1 Treponema sp. UBA7590 | reverse complement strand
GTAGCTGATTCAATTTTTATGCTGAACTATAAAACTCGGCATTTGGACTAAGTGAACTTTTTAATCATTTTATTAAATCTGGAGGTTTAAGATGATTATTGCCAATAAATGGGTTGCTTTTGGAGTAGGCGTTGTTGCCGGAGTTGCTTTAGTTTCTATCACAAAGAATCCAGCTTTTAAGAAGGCTTGTGCTTCTGTAGTTGGAAAAGGTTTGCAGCTTAAAGACGATGCTGCCGCTTTTGCTGAATCAGTAAAAGAAGATGCTCAGGATATTGTTGCCGAAGCAAAGTACAACAATCAGCAGGCTAAAAAAGGCGAAAAAGCTTAAAATTTTATGAATGTAATTATTCATCATGCTCTGCCTGGCCGGCTTCGCGTTCATTACAATAAACGTGAAATTTCTGCCAGGCAGGCAATTCTCGCACAAAGTCTTCTGGCTGTCCAGAACGGAATAAACGATATTGATGTAAATACTGTAGTCGGTTCGTTTCTTATTCATTTTAACCAGAAGATTATCTCTCAAAACCAAATTGAAAATCTATTTAAAGCTCTGACAGGAAAATACCTGAATGACAAAAAACTTCTGGAAAATGTTGCTCAAATCCCGGAAACACAAAGCATTGCAGGAATTTTTATCTCAACTTTCGGCGACTATTATTTGAAAAAATGGATTTTGCCGCCACCGATCAGAACTTTCCTTCTATATATTGATATTGTTCCACGCATTTTCAGCGCGATAAAAGTCATGCTGAAATCCGGAAAAATTTTCAGCACGCAGACTTTGGACTCAACCGCACTTTTGGTTGCTTTCCTTACTGGAAACACAAATACTGCAAGCTCAATAAATCTTTTGCTGAGCCTTGGTGAAGAAATCGAGGAAATCACAAAGCGGGTTTCTTACGGAAATCTTGCCCACAAATTGCTTGTCAACAACGAACCTGCACATCTTCTTGTAAATGGAGAAGAAAAAACTGTGCCGCCGGAAACGTTAAAAAAAGGCGATCTTGTTGTTGTGCGTGAAGGAAGCATGATTCCTGCCGATGGTGCCGTTGAAAGCGGTGAAGGAATGGCAAATCAGGCTAGCATTACCGGAGAATCATTGCCGGTTGAAAAAAAGGCTGGTTCTGGTGTCTTTGCCGGAACCGTTCTTACGGAAGGTGAGATTGTAATAAAAGTCAGAACCACTGGAAGCGATACAAAAGTCCAGAATATCATAAATATGATTGATAATTCCCAGGGGCTGAAAGCGGATGTCCAGAGAAAATCTGAGCTTCTTGCGGAAAAAATTGTTCCTTTCAACTTTTTGCTTGCCGCTGTTACATGGTTGCTTACAAAAAATCTGACAAAAACAATGTCAACTTTGATGGTTGATTATTCGTGCGCAATGAAACTTTCTGCGCCAATCGCTGTTCTTTCTGCAATGAGGGAAGCTGCCGAGCTTGGAATTTCTGTAAAAGGCGGAAAATATCTTGAGCTTGCATCAGAAGCAGACACTGTGATTTTTGACAAGACTGGAACTTTGACTTACGCAAATCCTGTTCTGGAAGAAATTTTCCCGATGAACGGTTTTACATCAGATTTTGTTCTTCAGACCGCAGCGTGCCTGGAAGAGCATTTTCCCCATCCGCTTGGAAGGGCAGTTGTTAAAGCCGCGGAAGAATCTGGACTTCATCACCCTGAAAATCATACAAAAGTTGAATATCAGGTGGCACACGGAATTGCTTCTACAATTGACACAAAAAAAGTCTGCATTGGAAGCGCGCATTTTATTTTTGATGATGAAAAAATTCTGTTTCTTCAGGAAGTTAAAGAAATCCAGCAACATTCAATGGAAACCGGAAAATCCTTGCTTTATCTTTCTTATGATGGAAAATTGGCAGGCGTTCTTGCAATCGGGGATCCAATCCGTCCGGAAGCGAAAGAAGTTATTTCTTTGCTCAGACAGACTGGAATCAAACATTGCGTGATGATTACCGGAGACACTGAAGGTGCGGCTAAAAAAATCGCGGAAACAGCAGGGCTCGACGCATGGCATTCACAGGCATTGCCGGAAGATAAAGTTTCGCTTATTGAAAAAGAACGGAAGGCTGGCCGCAAGGTCATAATGCTTGGCGACGGAATAAATGACGCGCCGGCACTTTCTACTGCGGATGTTGGAATTGCAATCGAAGGTTGTTCTTCTATTGCGGGCGATACGGCGGATATTGTCCTTACAGAAAAAGGGCTTGAAAGTCTTGCTATAACCCGAATAATTGGACAGAATCTTTTGAACAAAATAAACAGACAGAATATCCAGATTATTGGAATCAATTCGCTTCTTCTTATTTTGGGGATTGCAGGAATTATTTCTCCGCAGCTTGCGGCGGTTCTGCATAATTCAACAACGGTTGCAATGTCTATAAAGTCAATGCAGTCATTGATTGATAAAAACAGTCCGTACTTTAAATATTTCTAAATCGCCTTGATGCTGATGGAGTAAAAAATGCTTATAACCAGTTTTTTTCCAGGACGAGTAAGATTGCGTGCTCCGATTTTTAAGAATGATGAACTTTGCGCAAAAGCAAGGGAAATTCTCTTGAAATCAGATGCCGTAAAAAATATCGAGCATAATCCGGTGACAGGAAGCATTCTTCTTGAATATGACATAAAAAAAGTTCCGATGGAAAAACTTGTGCCAATGCAGAATTTTTTTATAAAACTCGGAAAAGAAGCTGAACGTTACGATGGAAGCGAACTTGGTTATAAGAAAATTCTGGCAATGCTTAACGAGCTTGAATCAATTGTCTCAAAATGGTAGAGGACCGCAAAATGGGCAAAAAACGAAAACAATCTTTTCCGTTTGGATTATTTATTTTGGTGCTGCTTGTCTTTGCGGCTCTGCTGATTTTTTCAAAATATCGGGAAATTGACCTGATTCAGCCAGAAAATAAAGCTCAAGATATTGAACAAGTTGAAAATGAAAGAAATTCCGGTGACGCAGAATCTTCCCTGAATTTCATTAAATCTGAGGAAGACTCAGGAAATTCTGAAAAACCGCCAGTGGAAGTCAATGGTTTTGTTCAACTTACAGAAAATCTTCAGGTTCCAGAATGCGGACTGAAAAAACATTCCGCTGACCACGAGTTGCGCGAGTTCAAATATTATTCTTTGTGTTACCGTGAATCCTACGAGCAAGCAGAATGGTCTGCCGAATGCGTAAAATCCTCAATGCTGCAGAAAAATGCAACACGTTCAAATGATTTTCGTCCGGATGAGAAAATTTCCACAGGTTCAGCAACTCTTGCCGACTACAAAGGCTCCGGCTACGACCGTGGACATCTTGTTCCTGCTGCAGATATGTCATTTGATGCAGATGCAATGAGCGAGACTTTTTACATGAGTAATATGAGTCCGCAGGCACCGCAATTCAACAGAGGAATTTGGGTAAATCTTGAGACTCAGGTTCGTTCGTGGGCGCAAAAATTCGGAAAAATTTACGTTGTTTCCGGGCCAGTGCTTAATAAAAGCGCGGCGGAATTTCCTTCAATCGGAAAAAATCAGGTTTCTGTTCCGGAATTTTACTACAAAGTGATTCTTGCGCCAGTTTTCAAGGATGATGAGGATAAGAATACTCCAGAAGATTCTGAGTCAGTGATGGCTATCGGATTCATTATTCCAAACCAAAAATGTGAAAAGGAATTTTGGGATTATGCGGTTTCAGTTGATGAGGTTGAAAACATCACAAACATCGATTTTTTCTCTCAGCTGGAAGATTCTCTTGAAAACCAGATTGAATCAGCTTTTCAGCTTGAAAATTGGAGATAAAAAGAGGGTATTATGCAGGGTTTTGTAAAATCTTCTGAAAAACATTACACAGGATTTGAAAAAGCGGCGGTTCTTTTGGCGGAGCTTGGGGGCGCCAGTGAAAAAATTCTGCAGGCATTGGATTTGTCTGATTTGGAAAAAAGAAAACTTACAAAAGCTCTGCAGAGTCTTGGGCGTTACAACGCAAATGATTTGGAGCAAGTAAAGCGCGAGCAAGCAGTTCTTAATGAAGCTCTTTTGTTTGGCGCAAGAAAAAACATTCTTTCAAACAAACCTGTTGTTCCAGCTGAAGAGCGCGACAAAAACAAAAATATGTGGCAAACCGTAAAAAATGACCCGGATAAAGTGGCAAATCTTCTGAAAGTCTGGCTGGATGAAGATAAATCCGGAAAATAGTTTTTATTTTGATTTTTGATATTCATCCAGTTTGTTCTGAAGTTCCGCCAGCTCAATTTCGTACGAAGTCTTTTCCGCGGCAATTTTTGTGGTTTCATTTTCGTCAAAGCAATTTCCGATTTTGTCCTGGATTTCAGGGATTATTGTGTTTTCCAGTTCAAAAATGCGCTTTTTCCAGGCTGAAATATTTTTTGGAGGTCGACCGCCTTTTTTTCCGTTTTCGCGGCTTGCCTTGACTTTTCTGTTGCTTTTAGATTTTCCGTTGTATTTGTAAAGCATTTCAATCCAAGTTTCAAGATTGCGCAGATTTACTTTTATTCCAAACTGAATGTCGTCAATTTCCTTTGAAGGATTTGTTTGCGCAAATTTTTCAAGTTTTTCCTGTAGGATTTTTAGCTCAGCCAGAGATTTTTTGATTTCTTCCGTTTTTAAAGACATATTGATATTATAACCTAAAGCATTAGGTTTGTATAGACTTTTGCACCAATAATCCTCTAAAACGAATTCTTGATTAACGTTGAAAAATTCTATATCCTATTCATACTTTAAGGTATTGCCTAAAGAAAGGAGGTGAATTGGTATGGCTACAATCATCGTTGGCGATTCGGAAAACCTTGAAAAAGCTCTTAAACGTTTTAAGCGTATGACAGAAAACGAAGGCATTGTCAAAGAATTTAAAGATCGCAGATATTTTACAAAGCCTTCTGCTGAACTTCACCAGAAAAAAACTTCTTTGGCAAGAAAACTTTTGATAAAACGAAAAAAAGCAGTTCGTAAATCTGCTTACTAAAGAAAAGAATAATTTGGGTTATTTTTTTCTTGACATCCCGTATTAATAGGGTTAGTATATAAATAGCTTGTAAAAAGCTAATAAACTCTCTCCGATTTAGTATGGGAAACCATACGGACGGCTTTTTGGACAACTTTGTTGCTTCGAAAAGCCGTTTTTTTATTCTGCTGGCAAGAAATCTAAAAATGAAAATTAAACTTGAAAAATTAAACAAAACGTATCTTTCAAAAGATGGTTCAGAAATCAAAGCTGTAAGCAATGTTTCTCTTGATATTCCAGAGAACAGGATTTTTGGTATTATTGGAAAAAGCGGCGCCGGAAAAAGCTCGCTTGTGCGACTTATCAGTCTGCTGGAAACTCCTGATTCAGGCGCGGTTTATTATGGTGAAAAAAGAGTTGATAATCTTCCTAAAAAACAGTTGATTGCGCAGCGCAGAAAAATTGGAATGATTTTTCAGAATTTTAATCTTTTCACATCAAGAACGGCAGGAAAAAATATTGCATATCCTTTGGAAATCTGCGGAACACCAAAAGAAAAAATTGCAACGCGGGTAAAAGAAATGCTTAGTCTGGTTGGACTTGAGGACCGCGAGGATGCGCCAATCAGCACTCTTTCCGGCGGTCAGAAGCAGCGAATCGCAATTGCCAGGGCTTTGGCGACAAATCCGGATATTTTGTTCTGCGATGAAGCGACAAGTGCTCTTGATCCACAGACAACACGTGCAATTCTTGCGCTTATCCGTGACATCCAGAAAAAAATGAATCTTACAGTTGTAATGATTACTCATCAGATGGAAGTTGTGCGCGACGCATGTGATCAAGTTGCTGTTATTGAAAACGGTGCTGTTGTCGAGCAGGGAAGTGTTTCAGATTTGTTTGAAAACCCTCAGACAGAAACAACAAAAGATTTCCTTAGAAATATTACTCACACAAACGATGAGCAGCTTCAGAATGTTTCTTCAAACCTGATAAAATGGTCAAAGAAAGGCGGAAAATATACGTTGAGATTTGCAGGAAATTCTTCTGGGGAGCCAGTTCTTAGCCATGCGACAAAAAAATTCAACATTGATTTTAATATTCTTGCTGCTGGAATTGAAAAACTTCCGGACAGTCAAGTTGGAACTATGCTTGTTGATATAATTGGTGAAAAATCCGAGATTGAAAAAACAATCGCGTTTTTAAATGAAAATAACGTTTCTGTTCAGGAAGAATCTTTCTAGGAGAAAAGAATGAGCCAGATTTTGATTTTAGTAGGGCAGTCAACCCTTGAAACTTTGATAATGACATTTTTTTCCGCGCTGTTTGCCCTTGTTTTGGGATTTCCGCTTGGAGTCCTTTTGAATATTACAAATAAATTTGGAATTACACCAAAACCGGTTTTTAATATTGTTTTGAGCCGAATAATCGATGTTTTGCGTTCGTTTCCGTTTGTAATACTGATGATTGTTCTTCTTCCATTTACGCGCCTTGTGCTTGGAAGTGCGATTGGAACTGCGCCAACAATTGTTCCTCTTGCAATTGCGGCAACTCCTTTTGTTGCCCGCATTACAGAAACATCCTTAAACGAGGTTGATTCCGGAATGATTCAGGCTGCAAAAGCGATGGGTTCAACAAACTGGCAGATTATCTATAAAGTGCTTGTGCCGGAAGCAATGCCTTCGGTGATTTCTGGAGTCACGCTTACAATAATCACTTTGATTGGTTATTCGGCAATGGCAGGAACTCTTGGTGGCGGCGGATTGGGCGATCTTGCTATCCGTTATGGTTATCAGCGCTTCCGCACGGGAATAATGGTTGCTGCTGTTATCGTGATTATAATTCTTGTTGCTTTGATTCAGTTTGTTGGAACAAAAATCACAAACCACATGATGAGCAAACGATAAAATTTTAAAAAATATGCAAAAACCTGTTGACACTTTTGGTATGGCAAGGTATAAATAATCATACTAAATCACTAGGAATTAGCGGTTTTAAAAAGGAATTTTGGAGGCAATATATGAAAAAAATTATCGCTTTTGTCGCAGTTGCATTGGCTTTTGCATCTGTAAACGCTCAGAAAGTGTTGAAAGTTGGTGCAACACCAGAGCCACACGCAGATCTTTTGAACCTCGTAAAGGATGATTTGAAGGCAGAAGGAATTACTCTTCAGGTTATCGAAATGACAGATTATCCGACTTTGAACGAAGTTCTTGAAGCTGGTGATATAGACGCAAACTTTGACCAGCACCTTCCATACATGGAATCTTTCAATAAAGAGAAGGGAACTCATCTTGTTGCTGTTGCAGGAATCCATGTTGAACCATTTGCTTTGTACTCAAAAAAAGTGAAATCAATCAAAGATTTCAAGAAAAAGGCTGTGATTGCAATTCCTAACGACCCGACAAATGAAGCACGTGCACTTCTTCTTTTGCAGGAATCTGGACTGATTACTCTTCGTGATGGGGCTGGAATTGAAGCAACTCCAATTGATGTAAAAAATAATCCATTGAAGATTAAATTCCGTGAAATTGAGGGAGCTTCTCTTCCACGTGTTTTGAACGATGTTGATGGAGCTGTTATCAACGGAAATTATGCGCTTCCAGCTGGTCTTTCTGCGAAAAAAGACGGACTTTTTGTTGAAGGTTCATCATCTCCTTATGTAAACTATCTTGTTGTAAAGCAGGGTAGTGAAAATAAGCCAGAAATCAAGGCTTTGGTAAAGGCTCTTCAGAGTCAGAAAGTAAAAGATTATATCAACAGCAAATATCCAAACGGTGAAGTCGTTGCTGCTTTCTAAACTTTTGAAATGAATAAAAAATCCGCGGGCAAATATTATGTCTGCGGATTTTTTTTGTTTTATCAGATTTTTATTCGGATTTTACAAAGTTTTCAAGGCGGTTCATTGCATCCTCAAGGATTTTTCTTGGACATGCCAAATTGATTCTTACAAAATTTTCGCCACATTTTCCATATTCTGAGCCGCCATTTATGTAAAGTCCGGTTTTTTCGCGCAATTTTTGGGCGAATTCATCTCCATTGCGGCGCAAATCAACCCATAATAAATATGTTGAGTCGGAATTTACAACATTAAATTTTTTGTCCAAGGAATTTATTCGTTTCGTGGCGTAATCACGGTTTTCAAAGAGATAATTATTTAGCTCATTCAGCCATTCTTCTCCTTTGTTGAATGCGGAAATTGTTGCGTCAACTGCAAAAGCATTTGGCTCGGCGATTTCATCGGTATTCAGAGCGCGCCAAACTTTATGTCTTAAAAGCGGATTTTTTATAATTACTGCCGCTGAATTAATTCCTGCAATATTAAAGCATTTTGTTGGAGCAACGCATGAAACGGAAATTTCTGCGCATATTTCAGAGGCGCCCGAGAAAGGCACGTAATTTTTTCCAGGTCTGACAATATCACAATGAATTTCATCGCTGATTACAGTCACACCATATTTTTTGCAAAGCTCACCGATTTTTGCAAGTTCCTCTTTCTTCCATATGTTTCCGGTAGGGTTCTGCGGATTGCATAAAATCATCAATGAAACTTGCGGGTCAGAAAGTTCTTTTTCCAGGCGTGAAAAATTCAGCGAATATTCAGTTCCATTGTATTCAAGAGGGCACTCAACAGGGAATCTTCCGTTGTTTACGATTGAATTAAAAAAAATATTGTAACATGGCGTAAGGAGCAGAACTTTTTCAGCCGGTGTTGTAAGTTTTCTGACGCAAGAAGATATTGCCGGAACAACACCTGTGCAAAAAATTATACTATCTATGGAAATTTCTAGGTTATGGCGGCGTTTCCACCATCCAATATAGCTATTTTTCAGTTCATCTGGAACTATTGAATAGCCAAAAATTCCATTTGCAACACGTTTTTCTATTGCGTTTTTTACGCAAGGCGCAGTTTCAAAATCCATGTCGGCGACCCAAAGCGGAAGTTCGCCATTTTTTACATCCCATTTCAAGGAATTTGTATTTTTTCTGTCTACAATATTGTCAAAATTGAATTTCATTTATCGCTCGTTCGGATTTGGATCCTCTGAAAAGTTTTCATCAATGTTTTCACATACGATTTTTGTCTTTGAAACATCAACACGCTGCGGATTCATAATCAAAGTTCCAATTCCGGCAGCCCTGATGATTCCTGAGCCAGGATTTTTTACGCTGTCAACTTTATTTACGATGTCCGCATTTATATTTGTTGAATATTCAAAGGCTAGGTCAGTGTTGATAAGCGTGCAGTTTTCAAGCGTAAGTCCATCTATGTAGCACAAACCTTGATTACTTTCGATTGTGCAGTTCACAAACTTTAAATTTTTTGAATTCCAGCCAAGATATTCTCCGCAGATAAATGAATCGTAGATTGTTACGTTTTCGCAGTTCCAGAAAGAGTCTTTTGAATTCAATTTTGCGTTATGAATTTCGATGTTTTTTCCGCCGTCAAGAAAATAATTTCCATCAAGCACAAAATTATTTGCCCGGAAGTTTTCTGAATTCATGGCAAAATAATTTCCTTTCGCATAAACCTGTTCAAGTTGAATATTTTTGCAGCTCCATAAAGTTTCTTCCGCATTGCCAAAAGTGACTTTTTTTAGAAAAACGCCATCACAGCGCCGGAATTCTTTTGGAGCCTCTATGACCGTGTCTTCGATTTTTACGTTTTTTGCGTACCATAGTCCAGAACGCGAAAGGTCATGGAAAATTGAATTTTTTACAGTCGCATTCTCGGAGTTCCATAAAGGATATTTGTATTCAAAACTTGCTTGTTCAAGAATTAAATTTTTTGAATGTTTTAAAGGTGATTCGCCGTCCAGAAATGTTGAATTTACATAATGCGTGTCGTGCGAAAAATATTCTGCGCGCTCGCCAGAGAATTTTTGTTGATAATTATCTTTCATATTGAATTCCGTATTTTTAAAAGATAATTATTTTTTTTCAAAATGTGTATAAAATTCAAAAAAAAAGATGAAATTCTTGCGTTTTTATACATCCTATAATCTATCTTCTGTCTACCAAAAATAAGATTCGGTTTTTATTCTTGATTAAAACTACTCTTTTTTGGCACTTGCTTGATTTATGAGAATGCGGTAGCGCTGGGAGCTCCGAAGTTCTGCGGCGGGGTTTGGAACAAAGCCTGACGCAGAATGAGCGTTTTAGCGAAGGGCGGACATAGCGACGGCAAATACTTGAAAAGTTTTTGCCGGACCGCCGGAATTTTATTTAATATCCGTATTGTTTTTTGAACTTTACAAGACACACGGCAACAACAACCGCTGAAAGAATTTCGTAAGCAATTCCGCTGAGCCAGATTCCATCGATTCCCCACAAAAGCGGAAGAACTAAAACACATAGAATCTGGAAAACCAGCGTGCGCATAAAAGAAATCAGGGCTGAGACAAAACCGTTGTTCAGCGCGGTAAAAAATGACGAGCCGAACATGTTGAATCCCATCAGCAAAAAAGAAAACGAAAACAGATGGAAAGCACGTTTTGTAAGCGCAAAAAGGTCCGCATCGTAACCGGTAAAAAGCCTTGAAAAAGGTACGGAAAGAAGTTCCGCAGAAACAAACATCGCAAGTCCAAAAACGCCCATCGCTATAAGATTCTTCTTGTAAAGATTATGCAGCTCCGCCTGGTTTTCCGCGCCGTAATGATAGCTTACAATCGGCGAAGTTCCGATTCCCCAGCCAAGAAAAACTGCCCCAAAAATAAATCCCACATACATAAGGCAACCGTAAGCGGCAACTCCGTCTTCTCCGGCAAATTTTATAAGCTGAAGATTGTACAAAATGCCCACGACTGACATCGCAATGTTTGAAAGGAGCTCCGAAGAACCGTTGGTAAAAGTCTTGAACAGAATC
>DLKK01000043.1:229-424 GCA_002478955.1 Treponema sp. UBA7590 | reverse complement strand
CGTTCCATTTTGCCTTTCCAATCCGCAGAACCGATTTGTTCGGGCTCAAAAAATAAACCAGCGGAACAAGGCCTCCTACAACCTGGCTCACACAAGTCGCAGCTGCCGCGCCGGCAAGCCCCCACTTAAAGACCGCCACAAACAGCGCATCCAGAACCATGTTTGTAACACCGGCGCTTACCGTAAGAACAAGGC
>DLKK01000043.1:0-172 GCA_002478955.1 Treponema sp. UBA7590 | reverse complement strand
CGAAGTCTGAAGCATAAAAAGCGTGAGCGTTCCGCACAAAATTCTTCCATATAATATTGCATTTTCAAGAAGCTGGCCTTGTGCGCCAAGAGCCGATGCGATTTTCCGCATAAAAATCATAGCCACAACAGAAATCACAACTCCAAGCCCAATCAGAAAATAGACCAGCAGA
>DLKK01000017.1:13549-25186 GCA_002478955.1 Treponema sp. UBA7590 | reverse complement strand
CTGAATGCTGAGCGGAAAATTCAGTTCCTTTAGAATTGCGCAACCAAGCAGCGGATGTGTGGAAATTTGCGCGCGTTCGCTGTTTGTGAGTTTCCTGGTGGACATATAAAGCTGCGGTGGAAGCCGTAACATTCCAATTTCGTGAAGAATACTTGTGATTCCAAGTTCGATAAGTTTTGAAATCGGAATGTGAAGCTCAAGCCCAAGCGTTATGGCAAGAACGGTGGAGCGCATTGAATGAATCACCAGGAAATTCTTGCTTCGTTGTTCCGCAGAAGGCGTAATCCGCAGAACATACCGTTTGTTGTCTTTTATAAAAATGCACAAGTCTTTTACGGTGTCCGAAAGTTCCTGGTAATTAATCTTCTTTCTTGTGGCATAATCTGTGTAGACGGAATTTATATAATTCATATATTCGTTGTAAACCGCCTGGACAGATTCCAGTCGTGAACGCTCTGTATTCGCGAATTTTCCAGAATTAGCCTGTTCCAAAGCATGTTTCAAAGAATTTTTTACTTTTTCTTCAGCCTGAATTTTTGCTATTTCTTGTTTTGACTTGTCAACTTTTTGAACAGGCAAGCCCATGTCGCCGCCAAGACTCATTTCTGCATTGCACGAGAATTCCGTGAAATTCCATTCTTTTAAAGCTTTTGTAAGCGATTCTGAAACAGGAACTGCAACCGGAAGAAGTATAAAGTTATCATCAAGCATAAGATCGCTTTTAAAAGTTAAATCGGGTTTTAATGCGTTAATGTTTACTTTTGTACTCATAGACAATGCTCCATTTTGAATATCGGAAGAAATCTGAAAATCTTTAATTTTTTTATTTGCCTATGCGAAAAGTGCAAAAAAAAACTTGAAAAACCTCACACGCTTTTCAAGTTTTTTAATGTTTTGGAGAGCATTAAATTTACAGGCGTCTGGATGTCGAATACCGTCTGTAACTTGCTGTATTTATATTATCGGGATTGCGTGGTGCGACTTTAGGAAAATTTTTGTTTTTTTAAGGAAATGTTGAATTTTGTAGCTGATTCAATTTTCATATTTAATTAATAAAACTCGAAATTAAGGCTACAGAAAATATTTTGCGCAGAATTCTTCGATTGACTTAAAAAATTGCAGATTCTGTTCGTTTTCGGGAAGAGAATTTAAGTTTGTCGGGATAACGAGCTGAAGAACCGGAACAATTTCCAGTTTTTCAAGCTGAGATTTGTATTTTTCAGCGTTGAAATTTGAAGCGTCCAGACTTTTTAGGGCGTCCCGACAAATGTTCAGCGCTTTTTGAAGCTCCGCGTTGAATTCCTTTACCGCAACTTTAAATCCTTGTTCACGGCGCGATTTTTCTTCCGCAGTCTGCGTGCTTAAAAGAAACTCATTTTTTTGCGGCAAAATATTTGGTAACTCAAAAAGTTTTTTCAGCTCAAAAATCTCCACTCCCGGAATGAATAATCCTTCCGGTGAAAGAGTGAAAGTTTTTGTTTCCGGGCTGGCAGCGATGTTGCTTTCAAACCACCAGGCGAACATTTTCATGCGCTGGTCTGAAAGAACTGGATTTCCGTTGAAATCTTTTTCCCAGGAGGCATTTCCTCCAAAAAGAAGTGCCATTGCGGCTGTTTCGGCGGGTTTTATTTTTGTTGAAGTTGTGTAGATTTTCTGCTCAAAAGTGCTTCCTTTTATGTGTGTTTGTTTTTCCGGGAACGAAAGATCTATTCCGCATAAAAAAATGTTCTTTGCACCGCAGAATTTTGCAAAAGTCCATGCACAGCTTGCAACAGAGCCGCCTGCGCCTAAATAGCCTTGTTCTCCGCAATATTTTTCAAAAAACTGAGCCACAGGAATTTGGCTTCTGCAGCATACAATTTTTTTACATTCAAATTTAAATACTGAAGGATAAACTGAATTTTCTGTAATCAGGATGCTTTCCGGGCTTTTCAGTCCGGCGATGTGCCTGTACGCCCAATATTGGGGATCGGTTAAAACTATAAAATCAGGCTGGACTTTTTGCTGGAGCAGCGCGCGCAAAGCTGTGTCAACGCAGACAATAATCATTTTGCTTTTCAATTCGTTCAGTCGCGGAAGAATTTTTTGCAGCGAAGGACCTGCCCCCAAAACCAGAAAGGGCAGGTTTTCTGCATGGTTTTTGTAAATATCAACGGTTTCAAGAATAGCGGTTTTTCGTATGTTTCGTATTGAATTTCTGAACCACAATGCGCGGAATTTTTCCAGAGTTGCGTTGTTTGTTTTTTCTTTGTTTTTGTTGCGTTGAATTAATTCTGAAAGCTCTGAAAAATATGGCTGCGCGTGTGAAGTTTGTGCTTGCAGCGAAAAAAATGTGCTATTTAAAATTCCATTTTGATTTATCAGGGTAATCACTTGTTCTGTGGAAGCGCCGCACGCAAAAATTATCGAATTGTGCAGAAAAAGTTGTTCTGTGTCAACAAGAAGCATTGCCGCAAGAAAGTGGTTTATATCCGGTTCCACAAGGATGATTGTTTTTTGCGGAAAAAGCTCGGCGACAATTTTTGGCGCGTAAAAAAGCCCGAATCCTTCAAAAACAATTGCTTTTGCGCTTTTTATTTCGTTTTTTTTTGAACTGATAAGATTTTCAGCCTCGCGTTGCGGATTGTACGCAGAATGAAGCAGAAGCGAATTTTCCTTAGCGGTTATTTCTCCATTTTTTGCGTTGAAAACTTCCCAGAATGGATACAAGAGAGATTTTTCATTTTCTGTTCCGGCATATTCATCAAAAAAACTGATTTGTTTTTCCATCATTTTTGCAAGTTCTGGAAAACGTTGCCTAAAATGTGAAAGGTTTTTATTCCAGATTGAGTTCAATTAGCATATTCTCCGTTACAGGAGTTCCAGGCGCTGGTGACTGTGATTTTACCCAGCCTGAACCGTTGATTTTTACCTGAATATCGCTCCTATTGAAAAGTGGCAGCAAATCGCGCATTGATTTTCCGGTGAAATCTGGAATTTTTGTGCCGAATTCCAGCGGTTTTGCCGGCGAAATTGTGATTTTTCCGCTGTGTTCAAGGCTTGCGGCATCTCCGCGGCTCATTCCAAGGTGATCAATTATTTCATCAGCGGTTTTTGCGATAACCGGCGCAACAATTCGTCCTGCGTAAGTTTCGCCTTTTGCTTTTTCAACAACAATGTAAAGAATGATTTGCGGATCTTCAATCGGAAAAATTGCGATGCAGTTTGAAAGAAAGTCTGTTGTTGAATATCCGCCGTTCTGTTTATCTGCCATCTGCGCAGTTCCGGTTTTTACGCCGATAGAAATATCCCTAAGGTGCGCGCGGCTTCCTGTTCCGGAAGTTGCAGTTGTTTCCATGCAGCTAAGAATGTATTTCGCGGTTGATTCTTTAAAAATTCGCTCTTTGTATTCAGGGGAATGTTCGTAGTCGATTGATCCATCTTTATTTGTAATTCTTTTTATTACGGTTGGTTTTACAGGAATTCCGTAATTTGCGATTGCACTTGCGGCTTGAACCATCTGTAGCGCGGAAACGCTGATTTCCTGGCCCATTGACATTGTCGGTTTTGAACGTGCGGACCAAAGGCGGCTGTTTGTGTCTTTCACAGAACCGGAAGTTTCGCCCGGCAGCTCGATTCCCGTTTTTGTTCCGAATCCAAGTCTGTGCACCATTTCCAGAAAAGTCTCATCTGAAGCTCTGTCTGAAATTTGGGCGATTGCGTCGTTGCAGGAATATTTCAAGGCTTCCCGCGCGGTAACCCAGCCGTGATGGTCAAGACATTTGATTCTTATAGTTTCTCCGCCACGGATCCGGTTTTCGTAGACGCCGTCACACAAGAAACTTGTTTTTGCGGTGATTAAGCCTGCATCATAAAAAGACGCGACTGTAAATATTTTGAATACAGAACCTGGCTCGTACGCGCTCATTGCAGGCCGGTCGATTGTCTGTTCAATTGTAGACATATTGTATTCATTCAAATTTGAGCTTGGAAGACTGATATATGAAAGAATTTCGCCGGTTTTTACGTCAGAGCACAAAAGCATCATGCTTTCGGCCTGGGTTGATTTCATAGTGTTCCGGGCAATTTCTTCTAATTTATATTGAAGATTTGCATCAATTGTAAGGTAAATATTTTTTCCCTGTGGCTGTTTCAGAGAATTCGGTTCAACAGGTGGCTGAAGCTTATCCTGCATAGAATATTCAATTCCGGCAAGCCCTTTTCCGTCATCGCCCATGTAGCCAATAAGCTGGGATGCGAGCGCGTTTTCCGGGTAAACGCGTCCGGGAATTCTGTCAAAACTTACAAAAAGATAATTTTTTTCATTTGTGACTTTTTTTAGTTCAGTGTAAGTGTTCTGGTCAATTTTCTTTTTTAGATAGACAAAACTTGAATTTTCCGCGCGCTGAAGAATTCTGAGCAAATCATCTTTTGTCATGTCGAGATAAGGCGCAATATCTTCCGCAAACTGCTCATTGTTTTTGATTCTGTTTGGAGTAACGCCGACGTGGTAAAAATTTGTCTGTACGGCGAGCGGTTTCCCTGAGCGGTCAACAATTGAGCCGCGTTCAACAGTTTGGCTCCCTGAAGAAATTTTTCCGGGCGGTGTGCATGATAAAATCAGATATTTATAAAAAGTATAGCCAAAAAATATCAAAAAAAATACGAGAACAATCTTTAATGCAGTTTTATTGAAAAATCCGTTCATTTTCCGATAATTTTCCCCATGATATTCTTGACCGAAACAAAACCGTAGTCTCTGGAATCGATAGAATCTTTTTGATTGTCCCCGAGCGTAAAAACAAAATCTTCGGGTATTTTTTCAAAGTTTTTCATCCGCTGGAACTGAACCGGCGTAAGTGAAATTTCTTTTTGGTTGATTTTTACAGTATATCCTGAATTTTCTGAAAATTCTAGTTGGTCGCCACTTATCCCAATCACACGTTTTATGACTATTTTGTTATCATGTAAGTAAATAACTATATCATTCAGTTTTGGTCGGTTCCATTGGAAAAAAAAATCGCCGCGGAACGGTTTTGCAAGTCCATACGCAAGTTTATTTACCGCGACTTTTGAGCCGTTTTTCAAAGTTGGTTCCATGGAAGTTCCAGAAATATGCAGAATATCAATTACAAAAAGCTTTAAAATAATCCCGGCCGCAACGCCAAGCGCAATGCAAAAAAATATGAACGGTTTTCCTTTGCAAAAAGATTCTGTTGATTTCATTTTCCCCTGCCGCTTTTAATTCTAAACTTCAGTTTTCATTATGTCGATAGTGAAAATATGGAAATAGTAAATTGCATAGGATTTAAACAGTCATCTTCATCTTTTGAATTTATTTTGACTTTTGCCACGGATTTTAAGGAAAATTTCAGGAAGATTTTTCATTCCGGGAAAAGAGCTGGGCGTGGCGCGTTCGGTAGCGATGTAAAAACTGGTTTTGTGGCTGAAAAAACTGGGCGCCGCGAAAATAATTCTTCCGCTGGTTTTTTATCGTTTTTGCGCGTTCTGGGTGAATTTTGCACTTTTGTTCAGGTCAACGCAAAAAAAGTCGTTATTGCAGTTCTGATTTTTTTGTCGGTTCTGGTTTCATGCTGCGCTATTTTTAAGATTTCAGATTATTTCCATACAACAACTGGCGCGGTAAAGCTTGAAGACAACTTTGAATACGAAATGACAATGCTGAACAAACTTATGAATAATCTGGCGTTGGAGGAAACGTCTGAATATTCTTCGGATGGAACTCTTGTTGACGCAAAAATTTCTGAAAAAGAAATGGAGAAACTTTTTTGCCAGCCGGTTACTTTCCAGTCCTATAAAGTTTTGCCGGGCGATTCCATCAGTTCGATTACAAAGAAATTCGGACTTAGCAATATTTCAACTTTGATTGCGGTGAATGACATAGATAATGTCCGTCAGCTGCGGGCGGGGCAGAAACTAAAAATTCCTTCAATTGATGGTCTTTTTTATACGGTTCAAAAAGGAAACAGCCTTCAGGGAATTTCCTTGAAATATGGAGTTACAATAGAAGATTTGCTTGATGTGAATGAGCTTGAATCTTCTGAGCTTGCAGTCGGTCAGGTGATTTTTATTCCTGGCGCAAAACTTGAGCCGCAGGCGCTTTCAAAGGCGATGGGCGAGCTTTTCAGAAGTCCTTTGAAAACCCGCTACAGGCTTACTTCTCATTTCGGGCCAAGAGCAGATCCTTTTACCGGAGCGCGCTCAAACCACACAGGAGTTGATATGGCTTGCCCTACAGGAACGCCGATTTTGGCTGCGGCAAGCGGAACAATCACATATTCAGGGACTTCACCAGTTTTTGGCTATTATGTCATAATAAATCACGGAAACGGTTATCAGTCTTTGTACGGCCATATGTCAAAAATTCTTGCAAAAAAAGGTCAGTGGGTAAGCCAAGGAACAAGAATCGGGCTGGTTGGTTCAACAGGATATTCAACAGGTCCGCACCTTCATTTTACTGTTTTCAAGAATGGAAAACTTGTGGATCCGCTTTCATTGATAAAATAAAACTGAAGGATTTTTAGTCTTTTCGAATGAGGACGTTTATGGAAAAAATAAAAATTTCAAAAAGAATGATTTTTCAGCTTGGCTTGTTTTTTGCCGGCTTTTATTGCTTTGCCGGAATAAAATTTGGCGATGCTGACATAAATAAAAATGACGAGATTTTGTACACAATCCGGCAGGAAATTCCAGGCGCTTTTTCGTATCGTTCCTTGTTCAAGGCAAAAATTGAAGACGGAGCCGTGAGCGGCGAACCGGCGCTGATTTCGTGTTTTCCGGAGCAGATGGAACTTTTGGGCGGCGGAAAAATTCTTCAGGTCAGAAACCGTTACGGAACTGCGTGGATTGATTTGGCGGCAAAATCTGTTGAATGGAAAAAATATTCCGCGAAAATTCCTATGAATTCAATGCGGCTTTCAAAAGTAAGCGTAAGCCCGAATGGCGAATGGATTTGCTATGCCGAAAAAAACGGATATGCGACCGGAAAACTCTTTCTGAAAAATATAAATTCTTCAAGAGAAATCTGTTTGGATGAAAATTCTTCGTTCAATTACGAGAATGTTTCTGTAAAATGGTCGGCGGACAGTTCTGTTCTGGTTTACGCAAAAAATGGAAATGTTTATTTCTGCAATCCTTCTGCTGTTGCGCGTGGCGTTGAAGTTGATGAAAAATTCCGAAAAATCGGTCCCGGAACAATAAATTCTGTAAACTGGACAGGCGGAAAATTTCTTGTCTACATTGATTCCGATTTGGTCTACAAAATCAGCTCAAAGGAACTTTATACGCTTGGGCTTTATTCTGGAATTATCGGAAAAGGCCAGATGGTCGGGAGGCTTCCGTCTCAGTTTATGGCTTCAAAAGACAGTTTTAGTGTGAACAGCGATGTTTCTTCGATGGTTCTGATTCAAAACGGAAAAATTTTTACATATTTTAAGATAAACCGGAACACTTGCGATTATCTGGACATAATTTATTCTGGACCTTATGTTGATTTGAGCGCATCGTTGCTGGAAAGCGAAATTCTCTGGGATTTGAACGGCTCGCCAATCGTGTGGATGCGGATGCTTCCTTACGGCGGACAAAGAATAAAATCTTCAGTTTATCATCTGGAAAATAGGCTCTCAAAATTTCTGGATATTTCTGATTCTGGTCGGCCGGTTGTTTCTCCGGACGGAAAAAACTGCGCATTTTATTCAGGTTCTTCAGTTTACATTTATGACACAAAAAACTGGAAAAGAGTGAATAAAGTTGAAGGCGAAAATGTTGTTTCACTTTTGTGGGAAAATGATTCGACTTTGATTATTGGCGGCGACAGGACAATCCGAAGCTGGAAAATACTTGAGCAAAAACCGGAAATTCTTGCCATAAGCTCGGCTGTAAACGGCTTCTGGAATGATGATGAAATAATTGCTGACGCTGGGAACGGGAAATTTTTTGTTTTTAATGAGAAAAATAAGACTTGGGCGCAAAAAGAGACGGAAATTGCCAGGCGGCCGAACAATTTGCGGAATGAGCGTTACCGGCTTTTTTGCGGTGAAACGGCAAATCCTCTTTTTGAAAATGCGCTTTACATACGAACTCTTTTTGGAAAGGCGGTTACAAGGCCGGTTTACCAGGAAAGCGTTAAAAAAATTCCTGAGCGGAAAAAAGTTGCGCTTGCGTTCGATGCTTACGACAATGCGGATGGTTTGCCGCGCGTCCTTTACACTTTGAACCGTTATCTGGTTACTGGAACATTCTTTTTGAACGGTGAATTTATCCGTCGCTACCCGAATGAGACAAAACAGATTTCTTTGAGCCGGAACGAATGTGCATCAATGTTTTTTTCCACTTCAAAATTGACTCAGCCAGGATTTCTGGTGAACGAAGATTATATCCGCCGCGGTTTGGCACGAAATGAAGATGAATTCAACGCAGTTACTGGCAAGGAACTTTCGCTTATGTGGCACGCGCCGCATTACGCTACTTCTGAAAAAATCATTCAGGACGGAAAAAAAGCTGGTTACGATTATATTGACATAAAAAATCCAGTCTGCGATTCTGTAACGCTTGAACAGGCAGTAAATGGAAAAGGAAAATATCTTTGCCCAGGCGAACTGATTGAATCTTACATAAAAAATCTGGATGAAGGTGAAAAAGTTATTCCGGTTACGGTAGGAATTTCGCGCGGAACAAGGGAAAGCTACCTTTACGACAACCTTGACTTGCTGATTGGCGCAATTCTCGACGCTGGCTATGAAATAGTTCCGCTCCGATATATTCTTGAAGAATAAATTTGTTTTTCTAGAAAGAAAATTATATTTTCAGCGCGATTTTTGCGACTTCATCTGCGGCGCAAATCCACCAGTTCGCGCGTTCTGCCGGGCGGTCTGCAACCAGAGGAATTGAATCAAGCAAATGTCCGTTCAGGAAATATTCAATTTTTCCGTATTCGTTTCCGGCTTCAATCTGGCCTTTTATAAAATCCGGCAAAACAAGATTTATTTTCACTTCTTCTGGCGCTTTTTCCGGGTTTTCCGCCACGGAAATTGGAATGCACAACGCTTTTGGCGACCACGCCGGCACAATATTCATTCTTTGGACATTTGCGCAGATTACAGGAATGTTGTATGCGCGCAGAACAAGCGGATTTTCGTAATTTTTGAACGTTTTATACGCCCATTCCATGATTTCTGTTCCGTCGTGCACGCGGCCGGTTTGCCCTTCGTTCTGGTTTTTTCCCGGACCGCCCATTGTTACAGAAAGAATCCTCATATTTTCACGTTTTACCGTAAGCGCAAGATTGTAGCCGCTTTCTTCAATAAATCCGGTTTTTAGGCCATCGCATCCTTTCAGAATTCCAAGCAAAGGATTTGTGTTTTTCTGGTAAATCGGCATGAAAATATTCTGGGGAATTCCCTGCGAAAAATCCTGGTACCGCGTTGAAAGCTTTTTGTCTTCCGGTGCAAGATTTTCTTCTTTTGGATATTTGAAGCCCGGAATTGAATGAAATTTGTACAAAGTTTCCGGAAAACGCTCGATGTATTTTCGTGCAAAGGAAGCCATTTCGCGCGCCGTGGTTGTATTTTTCTCGCTGTAGCCGCTTGCGTCAAAAAAATGCGTTTTTTCAAGGTTGAATTCCTCTGCAAGCTGATTTATTTTTTGCACGAAAGAATCAACATCTCCAAAAAGATAAAGTGCAATTGCGTTCGCCGCATCGTTTCCTGAACAAACGTCGAGTCCGGTTATAACTTCTTCCAGTGTGACTTTCTGGTTTTTGCCAAGGAACATAAGCGAAGAGTGAGGTGGCTGGTTTGCGGCCCAAGTTTGTGGCGGAAGAGGCACAATATCTGAAAGGGAAGCGTTTCCTTTTTCAATTTCTTCCATTATAACGTACATTACGAAGAGTTTTGTCATGCTGGCTGGCGGAATTATTTCATCGGCATTTTTTTCGTAAATAACGCAGCCGTTTTCCACGTTGACTGCAATTGCGGATTTTGCCCAGATATTCAATTCTGCTTTTTCTGCTGGATACGGAAGCGGATGAAGAATTTTTGTCCGTTCCGGGTATGCGGCGTCCAGTGCAAGATTGAGGAAAGTTTTTTGCGCCGGTTCAAGCTCGTTCAGAGCTGGCGCTTTTCGCAAAGTAACTGCGCGCACGCAGACTGTTACAAAAAACGAAAGAAAAACTGCGCCAATTGCTGAAACTAAAGAAATTCTGATTATTTTTTTTGTTTTTTTATTCATATTTTGACCTTTTGTGGCGTTGTACGTAAACTACTGAGTTTGCAAAGCAAACTCACAGGGGTGTTCCCCGCACGGTGGGTAGTCGAAAACCGAAGGTTTGAGATGTTGAGCCCTGCGAAACTTGCGAAAACCGAAGGTTTGAGACGTAGGGCGGTTGTCCGCCCTTCATTAAATTCTTGCAGTTTTGTTCCTGAGAAGCATATCTGCCAAAACGATATTTGTCATTGCTTCCACAACCGGCACAATCCGCGGACAAAGGCAAACGTCATGGCGACCTTTTATTTCAAGCTCGGCATTTTCGTAGTTTGCTCCGTTTTTGGTTACTGTTTTTTGCGCCTGAAAAATGCTTGGAACTGGTTTTACCGCAATCCTGAAAATTATCTGGTTTCCGTTGGAAATACCGCCGAGAATTCCTCCTGCGTTGTTTGTGTCAAAAACGGGAATTCCGTTC
Organism: Treponema sp. UBA7590; assembly: GCA_002478955.1. Taxonomy (GTDB): domain Bacteria; phylum Spirochaetota; class Spirochaetia; order Treponematales; family Treponemataceae; genus Treponema_D. The sequence goes on along the minus strand of DLKK01000017.1, from coordinate 14,508 downwards.
TCTGCGTGCATTTTGTCGTTGTTTTTGCTCCCTGTAAAATCTGCCGAGGCAAATCCTGCGCCAAATTCAATTCCTTTTACCGCACCGATTGAAAGCATTGCCTTTGCGAGTTCTGCGTCGAGTTTGTCAAAGACTGGTTCGCCAAGTCCTGCCGGACAGCCGTTTATTACACATTCAACGATTCCGCCTGCGCTGTCGCGGTTTTGACGGAGTTCCTCGATTTTTTGTTCCATTTTTTTTGCGGCTTCGTTGTCCGGTGTGCGCATTGAATTCTGGTCGATTTCTGAAAAATTGATTTTTTCAGCTTTTATTCCGGCGGCTTTTAATGTGTAGGCTTTCACTGAAATTCCTGATTTTTCAAGGATTTGTGAGGCGATTGCTCCAGCTGCAACACGGGCGGCTGTTTCTCTTCCGCTGGAGCGTCCGCCGCCGCGGTAATCGCGGAATCCGTATTTTGCGTCATAAGAAAAATCTGCGTGTCCGGGGCGGAATGTGGTTTCAAGGTTTCCGTAATCTTTTGAGTGCTGGCTTGTGTTTCTTATTAAAATTGAGATTGGGGTTCCTTCGGTTTTTCCTTCAAAAATTCCGCTTAGAATTTCAGCTGTGTCGGGCTCGCTTCTGGATGTTACGGAAGCTGATTTTATTCCGTTGATTGTGGCTCCCGGCCGTCTTTTGTCCAGTGCCTGCTGGATTTTTGCGGTGTCAACAGGAAGACCTGCCGGGCAACCGTCTACAATAACGCCAAGTGCTTCTCCATGACTTTCGCCAAAAGTTGTAACCTTAAAAATTGAACCATAACTATTTCCAGCCATTTTTGAACCTCTGCTTTTGTTGAATAAATCTTGAGTTTTACAGAAAGAATGAGAGCGCAAGCGGATTTTTCTCATTATTTATATTGCCTAAATGTCGAGTTTTTTTTCTGAAGAAATAAATTGAATGAGCGGGAAGAAAAAGAAAGC
>DLKK01000017.1:11169-13403 GCA_002478955.1 Treponema sp. UBA7590 | reverse complement strand
TGCTGAATTTATAAAACTCGACATTTGGGTTATACAAACTCAAAATTAAGTAAAGATTATCAGATTTATTGAATTTTTACTATAAAAGTGCAATACTTTGGAAAATAATTAATTTGGAGGCTTGTATGGCAAAATTTGGCGGTTCAATGACAGCTTTGGTCACCCCGATGCACGAAGATGAATCTGTGGATTATGAAGGATTCCGTGCTTTGGTCAAACGCCAGCTTGAAGGCGGAATTGATGGAATTCTTCCTTTGGGAACTACAGCAGAAACTCCAACTTTGACAGAAGACGAAGAAGACGAAATTATCAAGATTGCTTTTGAAGAAGTTAGGGCTTTTGAAAAGGCAACTGGTAAAAAAATCAATATTATTCTTGGCTCAAGCTCAAACTGTACCCGCGATGCTGTTCGATACTGTGAACGTGCAAAAAAAGCTGGTGCAGACGCAGCTCTGGTTGTAACTCCTTATTATAATAAACCTAGCAATGAAGGAATTTTCAGACATTTTGAGGCGGTCTCAAAAGTTGGGATTCCAATCATTGTTTACAATATTCAGGGAAGAACCGGTAAAAATATTGACACTCCGACTTTGTCTCGCATCGCAAATCTTCCTAATATTGCAGGCGTAAAAGAAGCCAGTGGAAATATAAATCAGATGATGGATGTTATTGCTCAGGTAAAATCTGCACATCCTGATTTTTCTGTGATTTGCGGTGATGACAGCTTGACTCTTCCGTTGCTTGCTTCTGGCGGTGACGGCGTTTTCAGCGTTGTTTCTAATCTTGCGCCAGAACTTGTTACACAGATGGTTCATGCGGCTTTGGCCGGAGATTTTAAAACTGCGCGCGCTTTGCATTACAGACTTTTGCCTTTCTTTAAAGCCGCGTTTGTTGACGGAAATCCGACTTCCATAAAATATGCGATGAGCATCCGCGGAATATGCAAGCCTTGTGTTCGGCTTCCGCTTGTTGAAGTTACAGAGAAAGCCAAGGAAATCATAAAGAACGCTTTGGCAGAGTGTAATCTATAAATTTAATCAGATTTTTAGGGGAAATATTATGGCAAATAAATTGAAAGTAGGTGTTTTGGGTGCAACTGGAATGGTTGGCCAGCGTTATATAAAGCTTTTGGAAAATCATCCGTGGTTTGAAGTAACTTATGTTGCGGCAAGCCCTCGTTCAGCTGGAAAAGCATACAAAGATGCGGTAAAGAACCGTTGGCTTATCGGCGCTGAAATTCCTGCCGGCGTTGCAGACCTGATTGTTGAGGACGCAAACGATGAGAAAAAGGCTCTTGGAAAATGCCAGTTTGTTTTTTCTGCACTGGAGATGGGCAAGGAAGAAATAAAGGCTTTGGAAGCCGCTTATGCCGCTGAGGGACTTCCGGTTGTCTCTAACGCTTCGGCAAACCGCTGGACAGAAGATGTTCCAATGCTCGTGCCGGAAATAAATTATTCTCATCTTGATGTTATTGCCGAGCAGAAAAAGCACCACGGCTGGGACAAAGGATTTATCGCAGTAAAACCGAACTGCTCGCTCCAGACTTACATGATGCCGATTCACGCGCTAATTCAGGCCGGCTACCCAATCAAAAGAATGATTGTTACAACTTTGCAGGCAACAAGCGGCGCAGGTTATCCTGGCGTTCCTTCTTTTGACATGATTGACAATATTGTTCCGTTTATCGGCGGCGAGGAAGAAAAGACAGAAAAAGAATGCCTTAAGATTCTTGGAAAAGTTCAGGACGGAAAAATCGTGAACGCTGAATATCCGGTTGTTTCTTCAACTTGTACGCGCGTTCCGGTAATCGACGGGCACACAGCTTGCGTTTCGCTTGAATTTGCTGACAAAAAGCCAAGCCTTGAAGAAATTGAAAAAATCTGGACTTCTTATAAATCAGTTCCGCAGGAATTGAATCTTCCAAGCGCGCCGGAGCATCCGATTGTTGTTCGTCACGAAGAAAACCGTCCGCAGCCACGTCGCGACCGCGAGACAGAAAAAGGAATGGCTTGCGTAATCGGACGCCTTCGCCCATGCAATGTGTTTGACATAAAGTTTGTTTCGCTTAGCCACAACACAAAGCGCGGCGCAGCCCTTGGCGGAATCCTGAACGCAGAACTTTTAAAGGCAAAAGGATTTTTTGACAATCTGTAGTTTGTGAAAATATATTTACCAAAATGTCGAGTTTTTTCTCTGAAGAGATAAAATGAATAAGCGGGAAGAAAAAGAAAGCG
>DLKK01000017.1:0-11083 GCA_002478955.1 Treponema sp. UBA7590 | reverse complement strand
AGCTGATTCAATTTTTATGATTAATTTATAAAACTTGACATTTGGGTTATTTAGACTGTTAAACGGTGGTTTAAAAAACCGCCGTTTATTTTTATAAGGGGTTTTTAAGGGGAAAACTTGTTTTGCCCCTTAGGAGAATGGGTAGCCGAAAACGGATGTTTGAGGCGTAGGGGAAAGACTTTTTCCTTCAAAATGAGATGTGTCAAAAATTGACTTTAGGCAATTTTTGAGTAGTTCGTAACTGCGGTTACGAACGTAGGAAAGACTTTTCCATTCAAAAAAATAAATATGGAAATTTTTGCTGCTGTTTTTACTGATTCGCATTTTTTGAGCGCGTTTTTTCAGACGATAATTGTGATTTTTCTTGGTTTTTTGTTTATGCGGAAGGGGTTTGTGAATTCTGCCGGGGAAAAAACGATTTCGGCTCTGGTTTGGAAACTTGCAGTTCCATGTTTTGCGTTCAACGCGTTTATGCAGGATTTTGAGTGGGAAAGTTTTAAGGCTAGCATTGTTGAATTTTTTTTGGCGGTTTTCTTCTATACTCTATTGATTTTTGTTGGAAAAATTCTTTTTTTGAAAAAAGGGAATAAGATTTCAACTGTGAGCGCGCTTTTTATGGCGATTGGGCAGACGACTTTATTCAGCATGCCGATTCTTGAGTCTGTTTACGCGGGGCGTGGCGAAGAAATTATGCTTTACATAAGCACAATCAGCATTGTTTTTAGGATTTTTGTGTATATTATCGGGCTTTCGATTATTGTCGGCAATAAAATTTCGTTTGAAAATCTGGGCGGCTCGCTTAAAAAAGTTTTTTTTACGCCGATTATGATTGGAATGTTTCTGGGAATTTTTGTTTTTGTTACGCAGAATTTTATGCCGCAGGTTCTGGTTGAAGGAAAGAATTATTCAGTTTTTAGGGTTGATAAGACTTTGCCGGTTTTGTACGCAACGGTTCGTTCTTTAGGAAGGCTTGTTTCGCCGCTTTGCATGTTTATGATTGGAATGAGCATTGGAAGCGCAAATCTTATGGAATGTATTGGTGATGGATTTTCGTGGATTATTGCGCTGCTTAGAAATATTGCCGGTCCGGTTGTTGTTGCGTTGGTTTGTCTTTTGTTGCATAAGGCTGGAATTTACAGGTTCAGTGAGTTTTCGCTTATGGCGATTCTGATTGGTTTTAGTGCGCCGGTCAGCGTTACATTGAGCATTGCGTGCATTGAGCACAACTGCGAGCAGGTGATTGCGAGTAGGAGTTGCGTTATTTCCACTTTGCTTACGCTGGTTACGTTTCCGGCGTCGTTTGTGCTGGGAAAATTTGTGCTCGGGCTGATGAATTAGCCACTGGAGAATCTTGCGCGGCGGTGGAAGGGTGGCGGAGCCAGGCGAGCGCAGCGAGACCGAGCGTTAGCGGGCCCTGGAAGTGCCGTTTTCTGGAGGAACTTGGGTTTTTGGATTTTCGTGCCGCATGGAAAAAATCTTTGCGCCTTTTTTATTTTTTTTGTTGCCGTTTTTAAAATCTTTTTATATTTTTGATAGTATCAAATAGAAATTAATTTAAGAGGTAAATAAAGAAAATGGCTAAACAGTTGTTATTTAATGAAGATGCACGAAAAAAGTTGCTTTCTGGCGTTGAGCAGATTGCAAAGGCTGTAAAAGTTACACTTGGACCTTGTGGCCGAATGGTTATGCTGGACAAAAAATACGGTGCGCCGACAATCACAAAGGACGGTGTTTCAGTTGCAAAAGACATTGAGCTTGCTGATCCTTATGAAAATATGGGTGCGCAGTTTGTCCGCGAAGTTGCTTCTAAGACAAATGATGACGCTGGTGACGGAACTACAACTTCTACAGTTTTGGCTTATGCGCTTGTTCGCGAGGGCTTTAAGTCTGTAGCTGCTGGAATGACTCCTATTGAAATTAAACGTGGTATTGATAAGGCTGTTGCAACTGCTGTTGAGGAAATCAAAAAGAATGCAAAACCTGTGAAGGATTCTGCTGACATCAAGAGCATCGCTTCTATTTCTGCAAACAATGATCCTGAAATTGGTAATCTTATTGCAGAGGCTATTGAGAAAGTCGGAAAGGACGGCGTAATCACTGTTGAAGAATCTAAGAATATGAACACAACTGTTGATACTGTTGAAGGTATGCAGTTTGACCGTGGTTATATTTCTTCTTATTTTGTTACAGACCGCGAAAGAATGGAAGCTGCTTATTCAGACGCTTACGTTTTGATTTACGACAAGAAGATTTCTTCTATGAAAGATTTGCTTCCGTTGCTTGAGAAAGTTGCAAACGCAGGCCGTTCATTGGTTATCATCGCTGAGGATGTTGACGGTGAGGCTCTTACAACTTTGGTTTTGAACACAATCCGTGGAACAATCAAGGTTTGCGCTGTAAAGGCTCCTGGATTTGGTGACCGCAGAAAGGATATGCTTCAGGATATTGCGATTTTGACTGGAGGAACTGTAGTTTCTGAAGAAGTCGGATTGAAGCTTGAGTCTTGTGGTCCGGAAGTTCTTGGTCAGGCAAAATCTGTTAAGATTGACAAAGACAATACAACAATTGTTGGTGGCGCTGGCGACAAAAAAGCTATTGCTGACCGCGTTGCTGAAATCAAGAATGCGATTGAAAAATCTACATCAACTTATGACAAGGAGCAGCTCCAGAAACGTCTTGCAAAACTTGCTGGTGGTGTAGCTGTAATCAATGTTGGTGCTACAACGGAAACAGAAATGAAGGAAAAGAAATTCCGCGTAGAGGATACAATTGCCGCAACACGCGCTGCGCTTGAAGAAGGAATTGTTTCTGGTGGTGGAATCGCTTTGGTAGAAGCTGCAAAGGCTCTTGAAAAAGTTCCTGCAGAACTTTCTGAAGATGAGAAAGTTGGATACAAAATTGTTCGCCGCGCTTTGGAGGAACCAATCCGCCAGATTGCGGACAATGCTGGAATCGACGGTGCCGTTGTTGCGGAACGCGCAAAGAACGAAAAAGAAGGTGTTGGTTACAACGCTTACACTGGCGAATGGGTAAATATGATTCAGGCTGGAATCATTGACCCGGCAAAAGTAACAACTTCTGCCTTGATGAATGCTGCTTCAATTGCAGGCACATTGCTTACAACTGAATGCGCAATCACAGACATCCCAGAACCAAAACCAGCTGCGGCTCCAGCCCCAGACATGGGTGGAATGGGATATTAAGGTGCTGAAGCCTTGGAATTCAATCCATTGGTCAGTTTTGCCCTGCAAAACTGAAGGCAAAAGAGGAAGGAACTTGTTTTCAAGAGAAATAACTCTTTTGCCATGGATGGGATACTAAGGCGGTAGAGCCCTAAGCCTGAAATTTCAAGTCACTTTTTGACTTGTAAAAAAAATCGGTATTCGTTGCGGATGCCGATTTTTTTTTGTATATTACTTGTATGAAAAACAAAGTTGTAGTCATTTTTTTTAGCGCGCTTTTTGCCGTTCTTGCAGTTGTTCTTTCCCTTCGGTTTACAATTTTCCGGAAAGCCTCAAATGTCCACGCAAAAGTGGTTACGCCCGTTTCTGCGGACAATGTAGAAAACGGAACAGAGTCTTCTGAGATTTCTGGCGAAAACGTGATGATGACATCTTTTATTCCTTTGCTTTCAACAGAAACTTTAATCAGCGCGCTTACGCTTGACCTTGACGGAGACAATCTTGATGATCAGGTTGTTGCCGTCCACAAAGCCGGCTCAGAAAATCTTTATCTTATAGCCGGACTTTACAATTCAGTTTCAAATTCTTATGAACGCGTCGCGGAAATTTCAACAGATATTTCGAGGGAACGCACTTTTTCTTTCAACGCAATTGATATGATTGGAAACCATCGGAATGCACTTGTCTATCAGGGAGTTGATAACAGTGGCGATTCTGTGATGAAAATTTATATGTGCAACCGTGATAAAAATTCTGTTGAGTTCAATAAAATCGGTGATTTTAAATCGGACGGAACAATTTTTATTGTGCAGACAGAACGTTCAGAGGCTTACGAGCTTTCTCAGACCCGCGGACAAAGTTTTAGCGTTTGGGTTTACAGCTCAGACAAATCAGATGACCAGAAAAATTCTTCTGTTGCAATTGGACAAATCCAAACAGAATACACCTGGAATGAAGACGAACAGAAATATACGCAGAACCGCCAGATTCGTGTTACAGGAAGCCGCCTTGCCGCGCGCGAGCTAGCTAGAATTCAAAATGGAAATGTCGCGACATTTGCGGAATACCTTGACGGCTTGTGGTACAAAACTTCCAGCACAGATGAGTCCGCTTCCTATATTTATTTTAATTATGGAACAAAAGAAGTTATTTTTCTTTCAAATGACACAGAAGGCGTTTATTCCTGGGAAAATTCCAGCCTTAGGCGTAGTGGAATCTATCTGACCCTTGTAAATTCGATTATTTCCAGCATGAAGCGCCGCCTTGATATAATGCTTACCGGCGTAAACGAAGTTTATATCCGCGTGCACGAGGATGTAGGACTTTTAATCAAGGAAAATAACCATTGGGACGGAACTTATAAGAAAATGTCCTTTCAAAGTACTTTCGGTGAAGAAAAGATAAATTATCCTCATTCTGAATACGAAAAAATTCTTTCTGAAGTGCGGGACTGGAAAGATGAGGAAAACAGAAAAATAACCTTTAAAAATGGAATCTATACGCTTACAAACTCAGAAATTGAAGAAAAAGGAACTTATCTGGTTGATACAGTCGGTGAATTCCCTGTGATTCAGTTTCGCCCGGAAAATTTGCAGAAGTCGAATCTGCTTCCAGCTTACGCAATGCAGTTCAAGACAACGGAAGCGCTGGTTCCTGCAAAAAGACGAAACCAAAAGCCGACTGTAAAAACGACTGTCGACAAGAACACAATAATAATGTCGCCGGTAAGACTTTCCCCGGATACTTGCTATGCGACAGACGGAATGAAAATCGTCCTTTCAAAAGAATCAAAATAGTATTTTAAGATTGAAAAATAAGGCACGCGTCATTATAATTATCTATTATGACTGCAAACGAATTACGCTCAAAATACATTGAGTTCTTTAAGAGTAAAAATCACGTTGAAATTTCTGGTCAGTCTTTGATTCCAGAAAATGATCCATCTGTTTTGTTTACAACTGCCGGAATGCATCCGCTTGTTCCATATCTTTTGGGAGAAAAACATCCTTCTGGAACACGTCTTACAGATTATCAGAAATGTATCCGCACAGGTGATATTGATGAAGTTGGCGACCCAAGCCATCTTACTTGTTTTGAAATGCTTGGAAACTGGTCTTTGGGCGATTATTTCAAGAAAGAATCAATAGGATTTTCTTATGAATTCCTTACAAGCCCAAAATGGCTCGGCCTTGATCCACGAAAAATTTCTGTGACAGTTTTTGCCGGTGATGACAATGCTCCCCGCGATGAAGAAGCTGCAACTTACTGGAAAGAAAACGGAATGCCGGAAGACAAAATCGCATATCTTCCTGCAAGCGACAACTGGTGGGCTGCAGGTCCTACCGGTCCATGCGGTCCTGATACAGAAATCTTCTACTGGGTTGGTGAAGGACTTCCACCGGCTGGCTCAAACAAAGGCACTGACAGTGAAAACTGGATGGAAATCTGGAACAATGTTTTTATGCAGTACAACCGCGTTGATGAAAAGACTCTTGTGCCGCTTCCAAAGAAAAACGTTGACACAGGAATGGGGCTTGAGCGCACAAACTGCATCTTGCAGGGAAAAACTTCGGTTTATCTTACAGAGGTATTTCAGCCAATCATTGCAAAAATCGAGGAACTTTCTTCCTATAAATATGGTACAGACGCAGAAAAAGACAAGAGCGTGCGAATTATTGCAGATCATAGCCGCGCTTCTGTTTTTATTCTTGGTGACCAGAAAGGCGTTTCTCCTTCAAATGTCGGAGCAGGCTACGTTCTCCGCCGCCTGATTCGCCGTGCAGTCCGACACGGAATGAAGCTTGGAATCGAAAAGGAATTCCTTGCGGACGTTGCTGCTGTTGTGATTGAAAATTTCAAGAGCGCATATCCGGAACTTGAGCAGAACAAGGAAAAGATTTTCCGCGAGCTTACAGCCGAGGAGGCAAAATTCCGCACAACGCTGAAAAAAGGCGAGGCTGAATTCCAGAAACTTCTTCCAAATCTTATGAAAAATCCAAAAAAGATTATCTCTGGAAAAGTCGCATACAATCTTTATGAAACTTACGGCTATCCGCTTGAGCTTACCCAGGAACTTGGCGCGGAAAATGGATTTACCGTTGATGTTGAAGGATTTATGGCAGCGGAAAAGAAGCACCAGGAAGCCTCAAAATCGCTTGATGCAGGAAAGGCAAAGGGCGGGCTTGCTGAACAGTCTGACATCACAACAAAATATCACACGGCAACACACTTGCTTCAGCAGGCTTTGGTTGACGTTCTTGGTGATGAAGTTTCGCAGAAAGGTTCAAATATAAACAATGAACGCATGCGCTTTGACTTTACTTTCGGCCGTCCGATGACAAAAGAAGAAGTTCAGAAAGTCGAGGACATTGTTAATGAAAAAATCAACGAGGATTTGCCTGTCACAATGGAAGTTATGCCGCTTGCCCAGGCAAAGGCAGAAGGCGCACGGGCTTTGTTCGTTAATAAATACGGCGAGCAGGTAAAAGTGTACACAATCGGCCATAATCCAAAGAATGACTGGTATTCAAAGGAAGTTTGTGGTGGACCACACGTTCAGCACACAGCTCAGATTGGAAAATTCAAAATTGAAAAAGAACAGTCTTCTTCTGCCGGCGTTAGAAGAATCAGGGCTACAATAAGCGGCGGACTTCCGCTGGACAAATAATATTTTTGCAAAAAACCCAAAATTTTGTAACTATTTTTACATTTTGTGGGTTTTATGGTGTAAAATATTAGAAAACAAAAAAAAGGATTTTATATATGAAACGTTTTGCAGTTGCATTTTTAGCTTTATTTATGTGTGCGGCAGTTTTTGCACAGAACGATCTTCAGGTTCTTGCAGTGGTAAAACTCAACAAAAACGAATCAATTTCATTGAAGCAGATTAAAACTCGTGTTGAAATGTATGAGAAACAAAGGGGTTCTGTTCTTTCTGTTGATGATAGAAAAAAGGTTCTGGACGCTTTGATTCAGGAGAAATTGGTTCTTCAGGCTGCACAAAAATCTGGAATTTCAATCACAGACAGTCAGATTGAACAGATGTTTCTTCAGCAGGTAAGCCAGCAGCTTCTTGGAAGAAATGCAACTCAGTCTGAGCTTGAGACCGTAATCAAGCAGCAGACAAATCTTTCCCTTGATGATTTTATGAAGCAGCAGATTGGAATGTCTGTCGCAGAATACAAGACTTATCTTAAAAACCAGACATTGGTTCAGCAGTACATTCTTCACCAGCGTGAAAATGAAATCAAGTCAGTTGCCGCAACTGATGAGGAAATACGCGCTTTTTATGAGCTGAATAAATCTCAGTTTGTGTGGACAGATATGCTCAAGCTTTATATGGTTGTGATTCCAAAAGACAAGGATGCGGAAGCTGCCCGCGCAAAGGCAAATGATCTTTTCAACAAGCTGAAGGACAAAAAACTTACTGTGAATCAGATGACAGTCGAGTCAAAAAAAGAAAATTCTGGATTCCAGTCTGGCGAGATGCTTATCAATAAGAATCAGATGAGCGCACAGCAACTTGGAATTTCTTACAAGGATCTTCTTGCTTTGTTTGATAATAATGTCGGATATTTTTCTAACGTAAGCGAATTTGACTCTCATTTTCAGTTTTATACAATCATCAAAAAATATGATGCAAAAATGCTTTCTTTGAGCGATGTTGTTCAGCCTGATTCCACGACTACCGTTTATGATTATATCCGCAGTTCTTTGGGACAGCAGAAAGTTATGCAGTATTTTACAGTTGCGGCGCAGGAAATTGCAAAGGAACTTGATACAGAAGCAAATGTTGAACGAAAAAAGACTGGTGACGCTTTGACAAAACTTCTTTCTTGGTAATGGCAGGGGGAATTTATGTCTAGAAGAATAAGCCGAATCCTTGCTTTTCAGGCTTTATATTCGTGGGATGTTGCCGGTGTTGATGTAAATGATTTGATTTCATTTTCATGGCTTGAGCGCGATGTTTTTGACGCTTCTGAAGTGGGCGAGGATTCATCTGAAGAAATAAAGTATTGTCTTCAGGAAAAGCAGATGAATCAGTTTGAAAAACTTCCGCCTGCAAAAAAACAGGAAGTTTTTAATTATGCAAGAATTCTTGTGAAAGGAACTGTTGAAAATATCCAGCAGATTGACGAGATTATAAAAAGTCATCTTTCCTCAAAGTGGACAATTGAACGTCTCAATAAAGTTGCTCTTGCTGTAATTAGGATGAGCGTTTATTCTCTTCTTTATCAAAAAGATGTGGATCCTAAAATCACAATTGATGAAGCTGTTGAGATTGTAAAAGATTATGGCGAGGATGAAACCCATAAATTTACAAATGCAATCCTTGATCATATCAGCAAAGATCTTGCGGAGAAAAACTCTTAATGATAAAAAAATCGGTCAGAAATTTTTTGTGCATTGCGTTAGCCGTGCTGTTTCTGCCGGTTTTTTTTTCATGCTCAAATCAGGCGGAAGAAAAATCAGTTTCTTCTGTTCTTGACCAGATTGATATTCTTATAAACCAGGAACAATTTAAAGACGCCGAGCGCGAACTGAACAAAATTGAAAAGAAATCTTACAGTTCCTGGGTTGAAATCGGAATTTTTAAACGTTATGTTAAGCTGAATCTTTTTGAGAAAGCAGAAAGGACAATTACCCGCGCAATAAAGAAAAATCCCAAAAACAATGAATTGAACGCTGTTTATGCGCATTTTCTGCTTAGAAACGGAAGAACTGAAGATGCTATTGCTGTTGGAAAGGAACTTCAGGGGACGCGCTATGGTTCTGTTTATTCAGAGGCTGTTTTTCGGAATGTCCTTGAAAAATCAAAAAAATCTGAACTTGCAAAAATCTTTTTAGCACCGGACTATTTTTCTGTTTATTTTGATGCATACAATGGCTCAAAAAATATGACTTGGCTAAAAAACTGTGCGCTTTTGCATCTTGCGGCTGGTTCGTATGAGAAGGCTGCGGCAATTCATCCGGAAATCAATAAAATTCTTGAGGCAAATGACGGATATTTCTGGATGACAGTGATGTATGACGCGGCCCGCTTTGGTGAAGCTGTAAATTATGGAAATATCGCTATTTCATTGGCGGATTCCCGTACTGGAAAGTCAAAACAGGCGGTTTCTGTTTCTGAAATAAGTGCGGTTCTTCAGGATTCTTACACTTGGCTCGGAGATTCTGAAAGCGCGGAAACAATACGGCGTAATTTTCTAGATTCAATTTTAGATTCAAAAGGAAATTTTATTCTTTCTGATGCAGAACGCGATGAAAATAGTTTCTTGCCACCGATTTTTGTGAACAGCGCAAAATGGGCTAAAGATTCAGGTGATGAAAAGCGAGCGGTTCTGCTTCTTGGTTTTTGTGTTGAAACCTGGCCCGACTATGTTCCGGGACTTACTTCGTATGCGGATTTTGCATATAACTCAAATTTGCCGCAGAATGAGGAATTTACCAGAATGCAGCTTAGGGATGAGGGACTGGCTTCTCTTGAAATGGAACGTTATGACAGCCGTCCGAAAATTCCTTTGAGCGATGCGCTTAGGCGGATTGATGAAAGCCTTGACCGGAAAAAATCGCCCTTGCTTTTTGTTGTACGTCTTGATTTGAAATACAAGACTGATAAAACTTTTACTGAAACTGAAAAAACTGCCGATGTATGGAGAATTCTTGAGGAAAATGCCGTTTCTCCATCGGTTTATCCTGAGATTTTGTTTGAATATGCGTTGAATTTTCTTTTGGATTCAAAACAGACTGAGGATGCGTGGAATCTTTTCTACAAATATATTTCCGCGAAATATGAAATTCCGTGCGATAACGATTTTTGGACGAATATCGTGAAGAAAAGTAATCTTTTTTCCTTGGTTGAATGTGAATATGCGTTTTATTTTTCTGCATTGAATGGAAGAATTTCGGATTCTATGCGTCTGGGAGAATACTGCGTGTTTGAAAATGGCGAAAAGGATTTTGTGAATGTGGCCACAAGCGATTCTGCCACCATGAACCTGGCGTTAATCTATAATTCCATAGGGCGAAAAACTGATGCTTTGGAATTATACAAAAAAGTCAACGGTCGCAGTTCGGCAAAAGAAATCAAGGCTATGGCAATGTACAGGATGGCGTTGATTTATCTTGATTCAAATGACCTGAAAAATGCAAGAATTTGTGCGGAATACAGTTCAACTCTGAATCCAAGAAGCGCGGAAGCAAAACTTTTGGTTACAAAAATAAAATCTGGTGTTAAATAAAAAACGCAGACGGATTCACAAACTGCAAATCAATCTGCGTTTTTTTAGTTTTTTTGAAAAAATTATTCAATTACAGCAATAACATCGCTCATGCGAAGGATAAGATATTCTTCACCGTCAATTTTTACCTGAGTGCCAGCATATTTGTCGTACATAATGCGGTCACCGTTTTTTACTGTGATTTTATCTTCATCAGTTCCAGGACCAACTTCTACAACTGTAGCTGTCTGTGTTTTTTCCTGTGCTCCTTCTGGAATGTAAAGTCCGCTAGCTGTTTTTGTCTCAGCCGCGTCATTTTTTACAAGAATTCTGTCTGCTAAAGGTTTGATTTTCATTCTATTTTGCTCCTATTTTGGAAAATAATTTCTTTTTCTACCATCAAATATAAGAAAATCTATGCTGAATCGTCAACAAAAAAATGAAAAAAATGTTTATATTGGGTAAAAATTACTCAATTTTGAATCTGATTTTTTGAGGTGGGGAAAAATTACACAATTTTTATTTTAAGCAATTTTAATAATAAAAAATTTTTTGTGAAAGAAATTGAATTAGCTACCAGAAAAAGCGCGTCAATTCGCTAGATAGCAAAGCTATCGTACGTTACAAAGTATCCGGACTAGGCTATCTCACCGAATGGCTCGGTTGCCGCTTTCTTTTTCT
>DLKK01000062.1:10484-12419 GCA_002478955.1 Treponema sp. UBA7590 | reverse complement strand
ATGGCAAGCAATTTTTGAAAAAAAATTGCGCAGTCCGATACCTTGTTAGACTCCGCATGGCGAATTGACGCGCTTTTTCTGGAAGCGCATTCAATTTCTTTCTCAATTATTAAAATCTGAAATTCAAATTATAAAAAAGGAAAATTTTATGATTAAAACTTCAATCTTATACAACGAGCTTTTAAAAAATGGAACTGACTTTTTTGCCGGAGTTCCAGACTCACTCTTAAAATCTTTTTGCGCTTATGTTACAGACAATGCGCCTGCTGAAAAACATATAATTTCCGCAAATGAAGGAAGCGCGACCGCACTTGCCTCCGGCTACCATTTTGCCACAGGAAAAATTCCGCTGATTTATATGCAGAATTCCGGTGAAGGAAACATGATAAATCCGCTTCTTTCGCTTGTTGACCCGGACGTTTATTCAGTTCCGCTTTTAATTTTTATTGGTTGGCGCGGAGAACCTGGCGTTCACGACGAGCCTCAACACGTAAAACAGGGCAAAGTAACCTGCGCACTTTTGGACGCAATGCAGATTCCTTACGAGATTTTAACCGAAGACGAATCAAAACTTTCTGCCCAGTTGAAAAAAGCATACGATTACATGAAAACAAACAGTGCGCCTTACGCTTTTGTAATCCGCAAAGGAACTTTTGAAGAATACACGCTCAAAAATAATATTCCTGTTGTTGCAGAAATGAAACGTGAAGAAGCAATTGAAAAAATCATGCTCTCTGCATCAGAAAAAGCCGCTTTTGTTTCCACAACTGGAATGGCAAGCCGCGAACTTTACGAGCTACGCGAAAAACACGGAATGGGCCACGAAAAAGATTTTCTTACAGTCGGCTCAATGGGACACGCCTCGCAGATTGCATTTTCAATCGCGATGCAAAAAACTGACCGTCCGGTTTTCTGTATAGACGGAGACGGCGCTGCAATCATGCAGATGGGCGGAATGGCTACGGTCGGCACAAGAAGCCCTAAAAATCTTGTGCACTTTGTAATGAACAACGGTGCGCACGATTCTGTAGGCGGACAACCGACTGTCGGACTTGAGATAAATCTGCCGGAAATAGCGAAAGCCTGCCGCTACAAAAGAATTTATTCAGCAAAAACTGCAAAAGAACTGGATGAAGTTCTTGCCAAAATCAAGAATTCCTTTGATGATAATACAAACGAACTAACTTTTGTTGAAGTAAAAGTCAGCAAAGGCGCGCGGAAAGATTTGGGGCGGCCAAAATCAACTCCGCAGGAAAACAAAAAAGCATTTATGGAGTTTTTAAAATAATGATAAGACAAGCAGTTATAATGGCAGGCGGATTGGGTTCAAGATTCGGCGGACGAACAAAAGCCATGCCAAAAGGATTTATTGAAATTGACGGAATTGCGATGGTGGAACGTTCGGTTCAAAAACTGATTGCTGCAGGCGTTGAAGAAATCATCATCGGAACTGGACATTGCTACGAATACTACGATGAACTTGCAAAAAAATATCCTTGCATCCGCACTGTAAGAAATGTAAATTACCAGAACACAAGCAGCATGGGAACTCTTGAAGTTTGCGCGCCTTTTGTAAAAGACTCTGCCCTTCTTCTTGAAAGCGACCTTGTCTACGATTCAATCGGGCTTTTTGTACTGGATAACGACAGCCGAAAAAACGTAATCCTTGCTTCCGGAAAAACAAACAGCGAGGACGAAGTTTACCTTGAAACGGACGAAAACGCTGTTCTTAGTGGCGTAAGCAAAAACAAGGCGGAAATAAAGAATGTTGCGGGAGAACTTGTAGGAATCTCAAAAGTTTCAAAATCATTTTTGAACAAAATGGTAGATTTTTACGACAAGACACGCGCAGAAAACGCAAAAATCGACTACGAGACAGTTTTCAAGAAAATTGCGAAAGATGACCCGATTTACGTGCACAAGATTGAATATTAT
>DLKK01000062.1:0-10468 GCA_002478955.1 Treponema sp. UBA7590 | reverse complement strand
GATGACGAGGCAATGCTTACACGCGCGAACACATTGATTTATCCGCGCATCAAGGAAAACGAGGAGCTAAGAAAAGTCCGCCGCGAAATCCTGTTAAATCCCGGACCTTCAACAACAACGGACAGCGTAAAATATGCGCAGGTTGTGCCGGACATCTGCCCGCGCGAGCTTGAGTTCGGAAACCTTATGGAAAAAGTCTCAGAAGATTTGACTTCATTTGTGGCTTCCACAAAAAAATACACAACCGTAATGTTCGGCTGCTCTGGAACTGGTGCAGACGAAGCAATGATTTCAAGCTGCGTTCCGCCTGACGGAAAACTTCTTGTGATTGACAACGGCTCTTACGGCGCGCGCCTTGCAAAAATCGCAGGAGTCTACGGAATCGAAACAGATATTTTCAAATCTTCAACATACGAACCAATCGACCTTGAAGCTCTTGAAAACCAGATGAAATCAAAAAAATACACGACATTTGCAATTGTCTACCACGAGACAACAACAGGACTTCTGAATCCGCTTGAAAAAATCTGCCCGATGGCAAAAAAATACGGAATGACAACAGTCTGCGACATCGTAAGCGCATACGCCGGCATGCCGATTGACCTTGAAAAGCTCCAGATTGATTTTGCGGCGGCGACTTCAAACAAGCACATCGGCGGAATGGCAGGAATCGGTTTTGTAATCTGCAAAAAGGACGAGCTTTTAAAGCAGAAAGACTGGCCTATGCGGAACTATTACCTGAACATTTTTGACCAGTACAAATATTTCCAGGAAACAAAACAGACAAGATTCACGCCGCCAGTGCAGACTTTCTACGCTCTGCGCCAGGCAATAATCGAAACAAAGCAGGAAACAATCGAAAAACGCTTTGAACGCTTTACCGGATGCTGGGAAATTTTAGTAAAATCACTAAAGGAAATCGGCCTGAAAATGCTTGTAAAAGAAGAAAACCAGTCGCATTTTATAACCGCAATCCTGATTCCAGAAACGCCAGAATACAACTTTAACAAAATGCATGATTTTGCGCGCGGGCAAGGCTTCACAATTTACCCAGGAAAACTCGGAAACATCGACACATTCAGAATCGCGAACATGGGTGACATAAAGCCAGAAGAAATGCAGCGGTTCACAGAAGTGCTCAAAGAATACATGAAATCGATTGGCGTGTGCTAAAAAAATGTGTTAGGGATTGGAATGGTTGCGCAGCAAAAAAAATGCCGGTTAGAAATAACCGGCATTTTTTCGTAGGCAGGGCCGGAGCCATGTAAAGCCCGACCCGAGCGGTTGTTGAGCCTTGCGAAACAAAAGCGAGGGTAACACCCGAAAAGTTTCGATAAACTCTCGAAACATTGGCTACTGTAAAATCGCTCCCTTGTCGGCAGAACTTACCAATTTTGCGTAGCGAGCCAGATAGCCGGTTTTTACTTTTGGCTCTGGGGCAACCCACTTTGCCTTACGCGCGGCAAGTTCCTCGTCGCTTACTTCAAGATGGATTTTGTAGTTGTTTATGTCCAAAGTGATTTTGTCGCCTTCCTGAACAAGCGCAATCGGACCGCCAACGGCCGCTTCCGGTGAGCAATGTCCAAGGGAAGCTCCTCTTGTAGCGCCGCTGAAACGTCCGTCGGTGATAAGCGCAACCTGCTTGTCCAAGCCCTGACCTGCAAGTGCCGCTGTAACCGCAAGCATCTCGCGCATTCCTGGACCACCTTTCGGTCCTTCGTAGCGGATTACAACAACATCGCCCGGCTTAATTTGGGATTTCTGAACAGCTTCCATCGCCTCGCTTTCATCGTTGAACACGCGCGCAGGTCCTGTGTGGTGCATAAGCTCAGGAGCGCAGGCTGAACGTTTTACAACTGTTCCGTTCGGGGCAAGATTTCCGAACAGAATCGCAATTCCGCCGTTGTCGCTGAACGGATTTTCAATCGGGCGAAGGATTTCAGGATTGCGGTTTTTTACGCCTTTGATGTTTTCCGCGATTGTCTTTCCTGTCGCAGTAATCAGAGAAGTGTTTACAAGGTTCTTTTTTGCAAGTTCCGCCAAGACTGCCTGAACGCCGCCCGCATCATCAAGCTCGCACATAAAAGTGTGTCCTGCCGGCGCAAGGTGGCAAAGGTTTGGAGTTCTTTCTGAAATCTTGTTTACTTCGTGCAAATCAATGTCAATTCCAGCTTCGTGCGCAATTGCAGGAACGTGCAGCATTGTGTTTGAAGAACATCCGAGCGCCATATCCGCTGTAAGCGCATTGCGGAAATTTTCAGCCGTCATCATCTGTCGCGCGGTAATTCCTTTTCTGTACAAATTCATGACAGCCATTCCGGCGTGCTTTGCCAGCGCAATTCTTTCGCCAGTCACGGCAGGAATTGTTCCGTTTCCAGGAAGTCCAAGCCCCAGAACTTCAGTCAAGCAGTTCATTGAGTTCGCGGTGAACATTCCCGAGCAAGCACCGCAGCCCGGACAAGCGCGATGCTCCATTTCCTTAAGCTGCGCCTCGGTGATTTTTCCGACCGCAAGACCGCCGACAGCCTCAAACATATCAGTCAAAGAAAGATTTTTTCCGCTGTACGGATTCGACTTGTCATTTCCCGGAAGATGTCCCGGCATCATCGGACCGCCGGAAACAAAAACAGTCGGCAAATCAAGACGGGCGGCAGCCATAAGCATGCCCGGAACAATCTTGTCGCAGTTAGGAATCATAACCAAGGCGTCAAACTGGTGAGCCTTCGCAATACATTCAACGCTGTCGGCAATAAGCTCGCGTGTCACAAGCGAATATTTCATTCCTTCGTGGCCCATCGCGATTCCGTCGCAAACGCCAATCGCAGGAAATTCAATCGGAGTTCCGCCAGCCATTCTAACGCCAGCCTTAACAGCCTCCGCAATCCGGTCAAGCTCAATGTGCCCCGGAATAAGTTCATTTTTTGCGCAAATAACACCAACCAGCGGCTGTTCCAATTCCTCATCAGTATAACCAGAAGCATAAAAAAGAGAGCGGTGCGGCGCGCGGGCAACACCCTTACAAGCATTATCTGATTTTTTCATTTAAAACCCCAAAAGATAAATCAAAGTTAAAAGTTTCCTTCCGAAACCACAAAAAAAAGGATAATGCAAAAACCACATTTTGAGTAGTGAAACCTTTTCAACCTTCAGTTTCCCAAAACGCAACATAAAAACAAGATTCGTGAGTTTTTTGCAATTGAAACAATATTTCAATAAGAGGGGGAGAAGTCTCTCCCTACGCCGGCAACACTCGCCCATCGCACATGCTCCGGCCGTGTGCTGCCGCCTACCCACTCTCCTAAGGGGACACCCCTTAAAAACCCCGCCCTCGCCGCCACATGGGAATTGCCTTATTAAATTGCGTTTTTCAACCGAAAAACGTACTTATCTCTGCATTTTTCAACCGAATAACGCAGTTACTCTTGCGTTTTTCAACCGAATAATGTTATCATTTATAAACAAGGACAATTTTATGAAACGAAATATCATAAATCAGTTTGTTGAATGGAAGAACAAAAAAAATCGGAAACCTCTTATTGTAACGGGAGTCCGACAGTGCGGAAAAACTTATCTTATAAAAGAATTCGGCAGAACTGAATTTGAAAACACTGCATATTTCAATTTTGAAGGAAACAAAGGACTTCAGTCGGTTTTTGACTATGATTTTGACACAAAAAGAATCATCAGCGAAGTTGCCTCTGTTATTTATGGAAAAGAAATTGTTCCAAATAAAACGCTTGTTGTCTTTGATGAAATTCAGGACTGCCCGCGTGCAATCCAGTCGCTTAAATATTTTTGCGAGGAAATGCCGGAACTTCACATTATTGCCGCAGGCTCTTTGCTGGGAATTGCCTTGCGCAAAGAAGGAATTTCGTTTCCAGTAGGAAAAGTTGACAGAATCGAAATGTTCCCTATGAATTTTGAAGAATTCGTGATTGCTGACGGCGGAGAAAAATATATCGAAGGAATAAAAAAACTTAATTTTGAACGAGAAATTCCGGAACTATACACAGTTCCTTTAGAAAAATACCTGAAAAATTATTATATCATCGGAGGAATGCCAGAAGCAGTTCAAACCTGGATTGAAAGTCATGATTATGCCCAAGTTGAAAAAATTCAGGACAATATTTTAAAGGACTATGCGGATGATTTTGGAAAACACGCAACAGCAGAAACAACAACAAAGATAAATCTCTTGTGGAATTCAATTCCTTCACAGATCGCAAAAGAAAACAACAAATTCATATTTTCTCACGTAAGACAAGGCGCACGCGCAAAAGATTTAGAAGATGCCTTGGAATGGCTTGTAAATGCCGGAATTTCATACAAACTAAAAATGGTTTCCACTCCGCAGATTCCGCTTGCAGGAATGGCGGACAACACTTACTTCAAAGTTTATATGATGGATGTAGGACTTTTGCGGAGAAAATCAAATATAAACTACCGCACAATCTTAAATGGCGATGAGAATTTCATTCAGTTCAAAGGCGCATTGACAGAAAATTACTGCATGACAGAATTAAAATCCGCCGGAATCGAAAGCTATTTTTGGCGCACAAAAGCCGATGCGGAAATTGACTTTCTTACAGATTACGAAGGCGTCCTTCTTCCTATTGAGGTAAAATCCGCCGACAACACAAAAGCTAAAAGTCTACACATTTTTTGCTCAAGATACAGCCCCAAAATGGCGGTAAAAACTTCACTAAAAAATGTCGGCGACAATCAAGAC
This sequence comes from Treponema sp. UBA7590, assembly GCA_002478955.1. Classification (GTDB taxonomy): domain Bacteria; phylum Spirochaetota; class Spirochaetia; order Treponematales; family Treponemataceae; genus Treponema_D. The sequence continues at coordinate 5,739 of DLKK01000062.1, read as the reverse complement.
GGCGAAACCCACGTCTGGAATATTCCGCTTTATGAGCTATTCCGGCTAAAGGATTATGTGAAGTTTGAGATGAAACTGTAAAATGCGCAATGATTTAAATTCAACTAAAAACCAAAACTTCCGCAAAAGGATTTTTCCCTTACCTACCTCAGCGTGACGTAAGTTTTTCCAAAGCCGCCGTCTTCCGGGTGGGCAAAGCTAAAGTCCTGGACGGTCGGGCAGTTTGAAAGGTAATCCTGGACGGTCTGGCGCAAAATTCCGTTGCCGTTTCCGTGGATTATGCTGAAATTTTTCAGGTTGTTCAAAGTGCAAAGATCAATCTGGCGTTCAAGCGCTTTTATCGCTTCCTCGGCGCGGAGTCCAAGCAGACGCAGCTCATAGACCGGGCGGTTTTCCTTGCTGTCGGAAGCCAAATCCACCGTGTATGATGGGTTCCGGACTTTCGGCGAGGATGTAAGCGTCAAATCTTTTTGCTTCATCGTCATTTTTATTGAGCCAAACTGAACTTCCCAAAGTCCTTTTCCGCGGCTTTTGGTGATTGTTCCCTGCTGTTTGCTTTTTCCGGCAAGAACATTCGCGCCAACGGCAAACTGCGGAATTTCAAGAGTAACTTCTTTTGTCTTTTTAGCTTTTTCTTCCTGAGAAACCGCCATGCTTGTGGCAGATTTCAGCGCATCGGCAAGTTTTGTCTTCTTTTTTTTGTTCTTGTGGCTTACGCGATTTTTTTCTTTTTTTAGAAATTCCTCTGTTTTTTCCTCAAGAATTTCCTCTTCCTTTAAAAGCGCCTCTTCATTTTCCGCGACTTTTTCTGTTATGTCCTTGATGAACGCCTTTACAGAAAGTGTTTTTTCGCGGTTCAGCTCGCCTTCTTTTACAATCCGTACAAGATTTTCAAGTTTTTTTCGGCTTTCTTCCAGAAAAATCTGGCTTTCACGCTGGATTCCCTGTTTCAGCTCAAATTCTTTTTTCTCAAGCTCAAGTTTTTTCTGTTCCTGCAGAAACATTTTTTCTTCAAATTCGGATTCTTTTTCTTCAAGTTCAGAACGGAGCAAATCCAGTTCCGCGTGTTTTTGCGTAAGACCTTTTATCAGACTTGAAACATCGGCTTTTTCGTTCAGGATATATCCGCGCGCATTTTTTACAATTTCAACAGGAAGCCCGGAACGTTTTGCAATATCAAGAGCGTGGCTCTCGCCTGGAATTCCCATCAGAAGTCTGTATGTCGGGCTCAAAGTTTCTGTATTGAACTCAACACTTGCATTTATACATTCAGGATGCGTGTAGCCGTAATTTTTTATCACTCCCTGATGAGTCGTTATCAGGACAAATGCTTTTTTTTCAATGAGCCTATCCAGAACCGCCATGGAAATTGCCGCGCCTTCCTGCGGATCGGTTCCGCTTCCAAGCTCGTCCAGCAGAACAAGCGAATTTTCGTTCACATTGCGGACGGCTTTTGCAATGTTTTTCATGTGTCCGCTGAAAGTTGAAAGGCTTTCGTCCATGCTCTGCTCATCGCCAATATCTGCAAAAACATTTGAAAAAACAGGAAGAACCGTGCCTTCTTCCGCCGGAACTGGAAATCCGCTCTGATTTAAAAGCGCAAAAAGCGCGATTGTCTTTAGCGTTACGGTTTTTCCGCCTGTGTTCGGTCCAGTGATGATAAGAATTCTTTTTCCCGGCAAAAATCTTACATCAATTGGAATTGCCTTTTCCCCAAGAAGAGGATGACGTGCCTTCAAAATGCAGAGCGACTCAGACTGCGATGAGGAATTTTTTGCGAAAACACAAGAATTCTGCTTTCCCCAGAGCGCCGCCGCATGCGCAATATCCAGCTTTTCCATAATTTTCAGCGCGTTTTTTAAATCTTCCGCAAACGGGCTGATTTTTGCCGCAAGTTCCACCAGAATTTTCCTGATTTCCGCCTGAAGTTCGAATTCCGCCTCGATAAGCTCATTTGACGCAATCACAGCCTCGTCCGGCTCAATGTAAACGGTAAGCCCTGTCTGGCTGACCTCGTGGATAATTCCCGGAACGCTGTTTCTTCTGTTTGATTTTACGGCAAGAACCTGCCGGCCGCCGCGAAGAACCGGAACATTTGACTCAAGGACTTCAGAATATTTTGAATTTGAAGTGAACGAATGCATTACGCCTTTTATTTTTGCGTTCAAATTTGAGATTTTTGAGCGGATTTCACGCAGAGCCGGCAAATCGCGCATTTCTCCGTCATTTGTAATCACCCTGAAAATTTCTTCGCGCACAAAACTGATTTCTGGAATTTCGCCAGCACATTCAGCAAGATTTTTTAAGCTAAGTTCCTTTTGCGCAGAACAAATTGCCTGCCGCAACTTTTCAACGCAGTTACAGAAAGTTCCCAAATCGTAAAAAGACTGAAGAGGAACAGAAATTCCTTGGATTTTCAGGGATTTTATGATATTGAACACAGGATTCCAGCCGCTTAGCGCAGGCGCGCGGGTTGTGCAAAGATATTTCAGCCATTCGCGGCTTATTTCCTTTGATTTTTCAATTTCTTCCGCATCAGCAAGCGGTTCCAGCCGTTCCATAATAAACCGGGATTCTTCCGCAACGCAAAAACCGGAAATTGTTTCCCGAATCCGGTAATAATCAAGTTCTGTTAAAGTTTTTTTGTCCATTTTGAATTTTGTAAAAATTAGTCCACCCAGGAACCGTCTTTTATCTGGTCTCGAATTCTTTTCCAGCTTTCGTAACGCTTTTCAGAGATTTTGCCTTCTTCAACGGCCTGTTTTATTGCGCATCCCGGCTCGCTTGTGTGCGTGCAGTCCAGCCCGAATTTGCATTTTCCCACAAACGGCTTGAATTCCCTGAAATACAGATGCAAGTCGTTTGCCTCGATTCCGTGCAGCATAAAACGCCGGATTCCAGGAGTATCTATAATCGAAGCGACTTCCCCATGGATTCCGCCTGTGTAAGCCGTATTCAATGTAAGCCGGTTCAAAGTGCCTTTTGTTGTTGTGTGGTTTCCACGGCCGTATTTTTTAGAAAGGCTTCCTGTCTTCAGCACGCAAGTGTCATCCAGAACATTTACAAGGCTCGATTTTCCGACTCCAGACTGACCGACAAAGGCGCTTAACTTTCCGCGGATAAGTTCCGTAAATTCCGTTATTCCTTCGCCGGTTTTTGCAGAAATGCGCATAACCTTGTAGCCCAATTCTTCCCAGATTTTAAGCTGCTCTTCAACATCAGGATTTTTTTCTATTAAATCGTATTTATTGCAGACAATGACCGGATTCAGCCCAAGCATTTCTGCCTGACAAAGCTCGCGGTCTATAAAACGTGGTCTGAATGGCGGTTCATCAGGTGTTGTCACAAGAATCATATAATCAACATTTGCCGCCATTAACTGAGGACAGCGGCCTTTTACGTTCCAGCGCACAAATTCATTTTTTCTTGGAACAAGCGAAATTATCTGGCCTTTTCCTGAATCAATTTCATCCGGCTCAATCTGGACAACATCGCCCGGCGCAAGCGGATTATAATACTGCGTGTCCGACTTTAAGACTTTTCCCTTAATCGCACACGACCGCACAACTCCGTCGTCACATTCAACTTCAAAAATATTATTAGTTCCCGCAAGAACAGTTCCATTCATAGCGTTTATTATGAATGAGAATCCGCGGTTTTTCAAGGGTTCGGCAGAACAAACGATGGATAAAACCAATTGCTCAAAAATGACTGCACTTTCAGCGGAAAACAAAATTGGCTATGGTTGCAATTTTTTTCAGGAAGAAAACTTCAATTCGCGGGGAGGGCGCGATGGATTTTCTTGCGTTCCTGGAGGATCTTAGCCCCGATCGCACGGAAAGACCGGAATGGAGCGGATGCGGAATGAGGACTTGCAGTAAAAGCGGGTCGCGCACTGACGGAATTCGCTCCTTTTTTCTATTGAACAAAAAACTTTCAGAGTTTAAAATTGTGCGGAGTTTTTTATGGTTACACTGAACGATTATCTTTACAACGGCGACACGGTTCTTAAGATTCTGAAAAAATATTCAAACGATTTAAGGATTTCTTCAATGCAGAGCAAAAATCCGATTGATATGGTTCACTGCAACTTTTTGATTCAGCTTACGGAACTTCTGGAGCACAACGACTTTCTTACGGCGCAGTCGCAGCAGCTTAGGGAATTCTACAAATTTATGGCGGAAAAATATCCGGAGCTTGCGTTCACTTTCAAGGGAAGAATCAAGAGCCTTATCCGCGCGGAAGAAAAATTCAACGGCAAAATTGTTTCTTTTATTTACGAATATTTTATTGCGCACGGAACTTTTCCTTCTGTTCCAGAAATAAAGACAAAGCTTGAGCGGTTCCGCGACCTTATTGCCTACCGGATTGTAATCAGTATGCCGCGCTGCCACCTGAAAAACGAGAACGAGCGCGAGTCTGTCGAGCTGAAATATCTTTACGATATTGCGAATGTCCTGCCATCTTTTCTGGAGGAACGCGGATTCAGCGCAGAAGTGCTTCAAAAGAAGATGCAAATTTCATCCCCGCTTTTAAGCGAGGATGTGCGCCCTTATTACAAGGATTATATTGCAAACAAAAGTCCTTACGGCTACCGTTCGCTGCACATAACTTTTTACGACAACACGGCGCGTTCTTATATCGAAGTCCAGCTAAGGACAAAAGAAATGGATGATTTTGCGGAAATAGGTCCGGCAAACCATTCGGGCTACGAGCACCGGCAGGAAACGGAGCGTGCGCGGCGGGACGCAATTCCAAAAGGAAAGTGCCTTTATTTTGATGAAGCTTATGAGCGCGGAATAAAACTCCAGAACCTTGAACTTTCAAAAATCGATGTCAATATGTTTTCCGCTGTGAACAACACGCTAATGAACGACTGCTGCGGACTTTTCCGCGGCCGACTGATTTTGCCGTACGAGCATCTTTCAAGGTTCCAGAACGACATTATTGATTAGATTTTTGGGGAATCAAAATTTTTTGTTGGAAGAGGTTTTATTTTTTGCGGATTAAACAAAAGCGTAGGCGGATTTGCAATTTATGAAGACTTTGGGCGATTGAATAATTAAAGTTGCAAAGCAACCCGAAATAATACAAGCGCAGCGCGAGCCCAACCGTCTGGAATAAATTGAAAATCCGCCGAGAGCGATTTTTTCAGATTTTTCAAAAACTGAAAATTTTCAAGATTTATTTTTCAGCCCAAAGTCCATGCAAATTGCAGTAAGCATAAGCGTTCAGAACTTCATCTGAATCGTTCAACGCAAAAACAGCCTTTGGCTCGTCTCCTGGCTTCAGCATCTTGAACTGATTTGCATTTTTTGTCTCAAGCAAAATCCATTCAATATAATGTTTTTCTTCCATAGGATGAAGAACCGAACCGACTGTAACTTCCACAGAATTTCCATTTTTTGAGACAACAGGCACGTGTTTTTCAACAGCAGCCTCAGTCGTATTTGCCTTAAGCTCAACCATTGCCTCGCCACAGCACATTGTGTCACACGCAGACGATTTTAAAACCTGAACAACTTTTCCGCATTTTTTACATTTCAAAAATTTCATGACTTTTCCTCCAAAATGATTTTTCTCAATTCAAACCTTATATCTTTATTATACATCAAGTTTATAAAATGTAAATAGTAATAAGTCCTATTAGCGTTTTTTTCTTTCCGATTATGCAATTTACATAGCCCAAATGTCGAATTTTTTTTCTGAATCCATAACTTGAATAAGCGGGAAGAAAAA
>DLKK01000065.1:17289-33815 GCA_002478955.1 Treponema sp. UBA7590 | reverse complement strand
CAAGGCTGTTGCGCTGAAGAACCAGTTCAAAAAGATTGAATCCTGCGGCAACTACAGTTTTTGCGATTTCAGGGCGGATTTCTGTTGTTCCTTTTACAGAAAGTAGAGCAGTTGAGCCATTCTCCGCTTTTTCAAAGGAAAGGCTTTCGATTCCTTGGATTCTGTTCAGAATTTCTGAAATCTGTGGTTCAGTTGCGCTGGTTGTTACTTTTATTACAGCTGAATTTCCAAATCTTGTCCTGAGCTGGTCGGTCGGGCTGTCGGCAACAAGCTTTCCGCCGCTTATGATGATTACGCGCGAGCAGAGCATTTCAACTTCACTTAGAATATGTGTTGAAATAATAACTGTCCTGGTTTTTCCTATTTCTTTTATTAAAGCACGGACTTCCTCAATCTGGTTCGGATCAAGGCCAGAAGTCGGCTCATCAAGAATAAGAATTTCCGGATCGTTCATAAGTGCATGGGCGAGCCCCACGCGCTGTCTGTAGCCTCGGCTCAAGTCGCTTATGTTTTTGTGCATTACTTCTTCAAGTCCACATTCCTTGCACAGAAGAGGGACTTTTTCTGCCGCATTTTTTCCTTCGATGTCCGCAATATAGTTCAGATAGTCGCAGACAATCATGTCGCCATACAAAGGCGCGCTTTCCGGCATATATCCAATCTTTCTTTTTGATTCAACAGGCTGCTCTGTAATATCAGTTCCATCGATTTTGATGGAACCGTCGGTTGGCTTTAAAAAACCTGTAATCATCCGCATTGTTGTTGTCTTTCCAGCTCCGTTCGGTCCCAGAAGTCCTACAATCTGCCCTGTGGGAATGGAAAAGCTTACATCGTTTACCGCACGAAATGTACCGAATGTACGGGAAACGTGAGATACTTCGATCATTATATCCTCCAATTTAATGTTCAAATTCTATAAAAAAAAGAGCTGTTTGATTCAGCTCTGGTTATAAAAGAAAAACAAATATTTGCGCAGAATGTTACGAAAGTTTGTTGAGTTCTTTCTCGTATTTTCTGTCCTTAATCTCTTTTGCCGCCCTGTAAAGAATAGCGATGTTTCCAATCACTCTTACAAGCGTTGCGTCTGTTGAATTTACAATTCCTTCAGTCAGTTCTCGTTTTTCGTCTTTAAATTCGTTGAATTTTACTTTTATAAGTTCATGGATTCCAAGCTCATCACTGATTTTTCCTGTAACTCCTTCTGAAACTCCGCCTGCGCCAACGATTACAACGGACTCGATTTTGTTTGCGTATTTTTCAAGAAGTTTTCTTTGTTTGCTATTTAAATTAATCATAATCACATATTCTATCAAAAAAACTACTATTGAACAACATTTCATCTTTTAGTATTATTGATAAACGGATTTTTGGAAATTTTATTTTCTGGAAATTTTATTCTGCTAAAACTTAAATAGTAAATTTATTTTTTTTAAGAGGTAACAATATGGCTTTTGATATTTCAAAGATGAGAAATATCGGTATCAGTGCTCACATTGACTCAGGAAAGACAACAACTTCTGAACGAATTTTGTTCTATTGTAACAAGATTCATGCTATTCATGAAGTTCGCGGTAAAGACGGTGTTGGTGCTGTTATGGACAACATGGAATTGGAGCGTGAACGTGGTATCACAATCCAGTCTGCAGCAACTCAGGTTCAGTGGAAAGACTACACAATCAACCTTATCGACACTCCAGGCCACGTAGACTTTACAGTAGAAGTTGAACGTTCACTTCGCGTTCTTGACGGTGCTATCATGATTCTTTGTGCCGTTGCAGGTGTTCAGTCTCAGTCAATCACTGTAGACCGCCAGTTGAAACGTTATCATGTACCTCGTGTTGCATTTGTAAACAAGTGTGACCGTCAGGGTGCAAATCCTATCCGTGTACGTATGCAGCTCCGCGAAAAGCTTGGATTGAACGCATATATGATGGAACTTCCAATCGGTTTGGAAGACAAACTTGAAGGTGTTGTTGACCTTATCAGCCAGAAAGCTATTTATTTTGATGGACCGAATGGTGAAGAACTTCGCTATGCTGATGTTCCAGCTAATATGGTTGAAGATGTAAAGAAATACCGCAAGGAACTTATTGAAGCTGCAATCAACTTTGATGATGCTCTTATGGAAGATGCAATGATGGACGAGGAAAACGACTACGCTAACCTTGACCAGGACAAAATCATCGCTGCAATCCGCAAGGGAACAATCGCAGAGCAGTTTGTTGGTGTATTCTGTGGTTCTGCACATGTGAACAAAGGTATTCAGCCACTTTTGGACGCTGTAGTTCGCTATCTTCCAGCTCCAAACGAAGTAAAGAACGTTGCTCTTGACCTTGACAACAACGAAGCTGAAGTTGAGCTTGAATCAGTTGACAACAAGCCTTGTGTAGCTTTGGCATTCAAACTTGATGACGGCCAGTACGGTCAGTTGACTTATACACGTGTATATCAGGGAAAAATCAAGAAAGGTGAAGAACTTTATAACACACGTTCAAAGAAAAGATTCAAGGTTGGACGTCTTGTACGCATGAATTCTGCTCAGATGGAAGATATCAACGAAGGTTGCGCTGGTGATATTGTTGCTCTCTTCGGTGTAGACTGTGCTTCTGGTGATACATTCACAAACGGCGGATTGAACTTGTCTATGGCTTCTATGTATGTTCCGGAGCCAGTAATTTCTTTGTCTATTACTCCAAAAGACAAACAGGCTGCTATGCAGTTGTCTAAGGCTTTGAACCGCTTTACTAAGGAAGACCCTACATTCCAGACATACACAGATCCTGAGTCTAATGAGACAATCATCAAGGGTATGGGTGAGCTTCACCTTGCTGTATATGTTGAACGAATGAAGCGCGAATATAACTGTGAGGTTATTACAGGTCAGCCACAGGTTGCTTATCGTGAATCAATCACAGCACGCGGTGACTTTAACTACACACACAAAAAGCAGACTGGTGGTTCTGGTCAGTACGGTCGTGTTGCTGGATTCATGGAACCGGATTCAGAAAAAGACTATGAATTTATCGATGCAATCAAGGGTGGCGCTATTCCTAACGAATACATTCCATCTTGCGATAAGGGTTTCCAGAAAGCAATGAAGGAAGGTTCATTGATTGGTGCTCAGATTGTTGGTGTTAAGATTACAATCAACGATGGTCAGTATCACCCGGTAGACTCTAGTGATAACGCATTCCAGATTGCAGCTATTGGTGCTTTCCGCGAAGGTTACATGAAAGCTAAGCCGGTTATTCTTGAGCCAATCATGAAAGTTCAGATTGCAGCTCCAAATGAATTCCAGGGTAACGTATTTGGTCTTATCAACCAGCGCCGTGGTATCATCGGTGAAACAACTGATGAAAACAACACATCTGTAGTAAATGCAGAAGTTCCACTTTCTGAAATGTTCGGATTCTCAACAATTCTCCGCTCTTCAACACAGGGAAAAGGCGAATTCACAATGGAATTTGAAAAATACGGTAAAGTTCCAAACGCAGTAGCAGAAGAACTTATCAAGAAACACCAGGAAGAAAAGGCAAAAGGCAACAAATAGAAGAATCGTTAAAAAATCTTGTGGCTTTAAGCTGCAAGATTTTAGGTTCATCCTTATTGCAGATGTATCTTCACAAGAAATTGTGTGTTGCATTGATTTAGGATTTATCTGTTTTAGAACTGGTTTTCAAAATAAATTTGATAGACTTTTATTAAAAGTGGACTTATAGTTATTAAGTCCACTTTTTGTTTTCATGGAGGATTTTATGGTAAAACAGGATTTTATAAATACAAGCCCTGTGCGTTTTTTTGAGGATGTTTCTTTTGGCGGATTAAAACCTGGTCAGATGGGGCTAGTCACGGCAAAAAAGGGGCTTGGAAAAACTTCTGTTCTTGTTCAGTTTGGAATTGATGCTTTGCTGCATGACAAACATTTGGTTCATGTTTCTTTTGACCAGAAATCTTCTAATGTGATTGCCTGGTATGAAAGTGTTCTTGCAGAAATGGGCAAAAAAAAGAATGTTGAGGATATGAACGAACTGAGCGAATCGATTATCCGAGACCGCACAATTTTGAATTTTAATCAGGAAACTTTTACTCTTCCAAAAGTTGTTAATACTTTAAAGGCATTGAAGGAAGGTGGAATCAAGGTTGAGGCTTTGGTGATTGACGGCGAGGATATGGACAAGGTTTCTGTTCAGGATGTAAAAACTGTCGCTGATTTTGCGAAGGCTGAAGGAATTGAAGTATGGTTCAGCGGAACAAACGAAAATTCGGAACTTTCAAAAACTGTAAAACCTGAGCTTCTTCCGTTGTTTGAAATCGTGGCACATCTTGCTTCTGATGGAAAAAATGTCAGGCTTTCAGTTTTAAAGGCTGGCGGAAAAGAACCTTCATCAGCAGCCGTAAAACTTGATGCAAAAACAATGCTGATGACAAACTAGGAGTTTATGCGCATTATTTTTGCGCGTTACTGGTTTTCTTTCCATGGAAAAATGAATGCTTTGAAGCCACGCGTTGGATTTGCTTCAATGTCGTCTTTTAAAAGTTCTTTCCATGGAATTTTTCGGCGGGCTCTGCTGTTCATGGGCTCGCCTTTTTTGTCTAATTCTTCTATATAATCATATTTTTTCATTATAAGGCGGAAGGCGTTTGCACGGGCAAGTTCAAGACCGCACATTCCTGGTGCAATTCCCAGCATGATTATTGAAATGGCTGAAAGGAAAATGTTGTAAAATCCAAGCACGATTGAAACAAAAAGATTGTCAAAAAAGACAATAAAACATTTTTTTACTGATTTCAGGAACGGATTGTGCATATACGCTCGTAATGCCGGATACCAAAGCAGAGAAGCCACTATTATCAATGCGGCCCAGATGTAGCAAACTCCGGCTAAAAGTCCGGCAAAAGAGATTTGCCCGCTCTGTGGCTTTAAAAAATAAATTCCACCGATTACTGCAATTGTTGTTACCGCAATCAATGTTATTCCGTATTTTATTCCGTCTTTCACGCAGCTTTTCAAGGATTTAAAGAAATCCTTGAATTCAACTGATTCGTAATCTGCAATTCCTTTCGAAGATTCCGCCCATGCAAGCGTAAAAATTGAAGAGCCGCATACAAGCACAACTGCAAGAAAAATCCAGATGTAAAGAAAGAAATTTGCATCCTTGAAAACAGTTACTCCAAGGCTTGAAATTCCGGTGCATAAAATAATCAGCGCGTCAATCATAAGATTTGGAACAAAGAAGAACATGACATTGTCCCAGCCGTCATAAAAATTCTTTTTGAAAAATAAACTTAGCATATAAAAACTATAACAAGAAAATATAAATTTTGATAGAGATTTGTTTTGTATATCTTTTTTTTTGAGTTATAATGGTATCTGAACAGGGAGATAATTTTTAAGGGTTTTTTAATGAAGTTAAGACGACGTTTTTCTATTATAGCTTTAGTTTGTGCCATTGAGATGTTCATTCTTGCAACTCTTACGATGATTGGGGCAAGTTTTGTTCAACGGCTTCAGAATTTTCAGTTTTTGGAGCAGGAATGTCAGTTTGATGTTGCTGATATGATTAATTATTTGAACCAGACTGTTTATTATGGGGTAGACACGTCTCAGGCTTCCACAGCGTGGAAATCAAAAATTGTAAGTACGAATAAAAAATTCCATGAATTTACAGGTTACAGCGGTCTTAAGTATTTTTCGGAAGATTTCAGGAATGAAGTTGAAAATGCAAACAGCATCTGGACAAAAGTTGTAAATCAGGTGAATCCGTTTAACATTCATTTTCAGAATATCCAGAAAGCTACGATTAACGAGGAAGAACGGAATTTTATTTCGAGGAACGGAATCAAGGCCGGTGTTGATCGTTTTTCAGACTCGGAATCGGTTCAGGCAATCAGCAGTAGCACTCTTCTTATTGAAAATCAGATGAAGGCGCTTATTCAGAATAGCAATGACCTTCGAGATATTATGGCAAAAATCAATGTAATGCTTGGAGAAACTCTTCAGCGTTATACAAATTTTTACCGGATTGGAGTTTTTTTGCTGGGCGGTATTTTTTCTGTGATTGTACTTGTGAGCATTTTTTACGGCACCACGATTGTCATTAAAAATATCGGCCGTGTGCGCGATATGTCCCAGTTGCTTGCTGATAAAGATTTCACCACAAAAATTGTTCCCCAGGGCAGCAATGAAATGCAGGACTTGATGAACAATATGAACAACATGGTGAAAGAAATAAATGATTTCTTTATTGTTGTAAAAAAGACTGCTGCAAAAGCGATTTCTTCTGGATATTCAATCAATGACTCTTCTTCAAGCACAGCGGCTGCAACCAATGAAATCAACCTGAACATTGAAAATATCACAGATGAATTTGAGCAAATCAATAAGTCGATTGCACGCTCAGTTGAGGCTGTGAACCAGATTAACATTCAGGTAAAAACGCTGGTTCATGACAATGGCCAGCAAGTTTCCGCAATAAATGAAAGCACAGATGCTGTAGCAAATATGATTCACGGAATCGAGCAGATTAAGGAAAACGCTGTTAGCCGTACAAAAATTGCCCAGGAAATGGGTGCGTTTGTTGCCGATGGTGATGAAAAGATTGGCGCAACAAACAAAATTCTTGGAGAGGTTATGAATCAGCTTGACCAGATAAAAGAAATTGTGACAATCATCAATTCTGTGAGCGCGCAGACAAATCTTCTTTCCATGAATGCGGCGATTGAATCGGCACACGCCGGTGAATATGGAAAAGGCTTTGCAGTTGTTGCGGAAGAAATCCGTTCGCTTGCGATTTCTACGGCAAATAATGCAAAAAAAATCACAGAGTCAATAAAAAGAACGATTGAGGCGAACCATTCCAGTTTGCTTGCGTCAGAGGCGTTTGCAAAAGTTTCAAGTCATTCAGATGAGATGATAGCTTCTTTTTCAGCGATTACAAATGAGATTGAAAATATCAACAGCCAGACACAGCACATTACAGAAAAAACCGGAATAACTGCGACAACTGCGGGAAAAATCAATCAGTATTGTGAAAACCTTGCGCAGAACCAGGAGACAGTTGCCTCGGAAATTTCTTCTGTAAGCGGACTTTTTAACAAGGCTTTTGATGAAATCAAGGAAATTAACGCCGGAACGGAAGAAATCGTAAAACGTATGGCAGCGGTAGGTTCTTTGAGCAAAGAAAGCTACAAAAATATGACAGAACTTGAAAATGTCCTTGAAGAATTCAAGACCACAAGCGATGAATCTGAGGAAGTCCAGAAAGAGATTGAAAATTCAACAATTGAAAATATTATTTCACCGGAACTAAAGGCTCAGCTAGAAGCAGATTTTGGCAATTCAGAAAATTCTGGTTCTGGCGTGGAATTTGATCCTTCTTCGGTTGTTGATGAATCTTCAGAAAAATCAGAGAAAACAGCTGAAAAAACTGAAAGCGCTGACTTTGACGAAATGTTCGAGAATATCCCGGACGAGAATCAATAAGAAGAATTTTGAGTTTTTATAAATTTTGAAAAAACGCTCTCAGCGGATTTGCAATTTGTTCCAGACGGTTGTGCTCGCGCTTCGCTTGTATTTGTTCGGGTGCTACGCACTTTAATCGGTTCTATCGCACAAAGTCTTCGCAAATTACAAATCCGCTTGCGCTTATATTTCTTTTTCTGGAAAAACTCAAAATTCTTCTTATTTTTTTCAGTCTTTCGTGTCGTTGAAAAGATTGGACGCTTTCAATATAATGTTTACTTATTATGAGTAACAATAACGAAAAGAATTCGCAGTTCAGTCACTGGGCAGATCAGATGGCTGACAAAATCATCAAGGAAAAAGGCGACCTTGATTTATATACTTGTGCGTCTGGAATCACACCTTCTGGAACAGTTCATATCGGTAACTTCCGCGAGATTATAACAGTTGATCTTGTTGTCCGTGCTTTGCGCGACCGCGGTAAGAATGTCCGATTTATTTATTCATGGGATGATTATGATGTTTTCCGCAAAGTGCCGGCGAACATGCCAGATCCGGAGATTCTTACAAAATATCTGCGATACCCAATAACAATGGTTCCTGATACAACAGGCAGAAACGAAAATTATGCGCGCCATCACGAAGTTGATATTGAAAAGGAACTTCCACGAGTTGGAATAAATCCTGAATTTTTGTATCAGGCGTCGCGCTACAGGGCAAACCGTTATGCTGAAGGAATGAAAAAAGCCTTGCAGAACCGCGAGCTTATCAAGGAATGTCTTAACGAATACCGCGACGAGCAGCACAAAATGAAACCTGAAGATGTTTACTGGCCGGTTTCTATTTTCTGCGGAAAATGCAACAAAGATACAACTGAGATAACAGGTTATGACGGCGAATACGGTGTTTCCTATAAATGTGAATGTGGCAACTGCGAGACAGCCGATTTGCGTACATTTAAAGGTGCGAAACTTGGCTGGCGCGTTGACTGGCCTATGCGCTGGAACGAGGAAAAAGTTGTTTTCGAGCCGGGCGGAAAAGATCATATTTCTCCTGGTGGTTCTTACGACACTGCAAAACTTGTCTCAAAGAAAGTTTACGGTTGGGATGCCCCGATTACAATGCGCTATGACTTTGTGAATCTTAAAGGTGTTCCTGGAAAAATGTCGTCATCAAAAGGAAAAGTTATTTCTTTGGTTGATGCCCTTGAAGTTTATCAGCCTGAAGTTTTGCGTTATATTTTTGCCGGAACAAGACCGAACACTGAATTTGCAATTTCATTCGACCTTGATGTAAATAAAGTCTACGAGGATTATGATAAGACAGAACGGATTGTCTGGGGTGTCGACAAAGCAAAGTCAGAAGACATTCTTGCAAAAGAAAAGAGAATTTACGTTTTTTCCCAGATAGACAACAAAATGCCTTCTGTAATGCCATATCAGATTGGTTTTAGAATGATGACAACATTGCTTCAGACTTATTCTGGCGATATTGATGCTGTTATTAAGTCTTTGGGCGATGTAAAACCTGAACAGGAAGCTGCATTGCGCCGCCGTGCTAAGTGCGCCTGGTATTGGATCCGTGAATGCGCGCCGACCTGTGCGGAGGATTTTTGCTTTGCGCTTAGGGAAGACGGTTCCAAAGCTGACCTATCTGGCGATATGCTTACAGCTGTAAAGCGCGTGCGGGATGAAGTTGTTCCGCGTGTAGGAACTTTTGCTGTGGACAAGGAATGTCAGCAGGCAATGTACGATATTGCAACTGAGCTTGGGCTTGACGCGAAGGCATTGTTTACTGCATTGTATCAGGCTTTGATTGGAAAAGATCAGGGACCGCGTTTGGCTTCATTCATGAAAATTATTGGAAAAGATAAACTTCAGAAAATACTTTCTGTGTACTAAAAAAATAATTCCGAGTTTTTATTGTTGTGAAATAGCTTGAATAAGTTTCCAGTATAAAAAACTCGGAATTAATATTTTCACTTATTATTACGTGTTTTTCTTAGGCTTGTGTAGCCGAGTGCCCGCATTGAATTCAAAATTGCAAGGAATGAAACTCCGACATCACCGAATACGGCAAGCCACATGGAACCGACTCCAATTCCGCTTAAAAGCATGATAAGCGCTTTGATTCCGATTGAAAATATTATGTTCTGATGAACGATTTTTAGCGTCCGCTTTGAAATCTGGATTGAATCTGCGACTTTAGAAGGCTCGTCCGTCATTATTACAACATCTGCAGATTCAATTGCCGCATCTGAACCAAGCGCACCCATTGCGATTCCAACATCGGCACGGGCAAGAACTGGAGCGTCGTTTATTCCGTCGCCTGCGAAAGCGACTTTTCTTTGGCTGCCCTTTAATTCATCCAGAAGAATTTCGATTTTTGAGACTTTGTCCTGTGGGAGCAATTCAGCAAAAACATCTGTAATTCCAAGTTCTTTTGCTGCTTTTTCCGCAACTTTTTTGTTGTCTCCAGTTAGCATTGCAATTTTTGAGACACCAACTTTCTTCAGATTTTTTATTGCATCTTTTGCATCATCTTTTATTTGGTCAGAGATTACAATGTAACCAAGATATTTTCCGTTTTCGGCAAGATGAATTATTGTTCCAGCCTTTTCTTTTGTTTCTTCTGCATTGAAATCTGGAACTTTATTTTGTTGCATGAGTTTTGCATTTCCGGCAAGAACTTCGTTTCCATTCAAGTTGACTTTTATTCCCTGGCCCGCAATTTCTTCGGTCTGTGTAAGTTTCTGCTTTTTGCAGCAATCTCCGGAATGAGCCGCATTGATTGATTTTGCAACCGGATGGTTTGACTGTGCCTCTGCATGAGCCGCAAGAGCAAGCAACGCATCTTTTGAAATTTTTCCGTCCGCAGGGCAAACTTCGCTTACCGCAAAAATGCCTTTTGTCAGTGTTCCAGTTTTGTCAAAAACAGCAGTTTTTGTTTTTGAAAGTGCTTCTACTGCTGAGGAACCTTTCATAAGGATTCCGTTCCGGCTGGCAGCTCCGATTCCACCAAAAAAAGTCAGTGGCACAGAAATCACTATTGCACAAGGGCAGGAAACAACAAGGAAAGAGATTGCTCTGTAAATCCAGGTTGACCATTGCCATTCTCCTTTTGAAAGCCCGATGATTACCGCTGGAATTATTGCTACAGAAACTGCAAGTGTGCAGACAGCCGGCGTATAGATTTTGCTGAATCTTGTGATGAACCGTTCTGTCTTTGTTTTTTTCTCGCTTGAAAATTCAACCATTTTTATGATTCTTGAAGCGGCTGAATCGGAAGAAAGTCGCGTTGTTTTTACTTCGATTACAGAATTTCTGTTGATTGCGCCGGAAAAGACTTCCGAGCCGGTGGAGATTTCCACAGGGACGGATTCTCCTGTGATAGCTGAATTATCAGCGAAAGAATTTCCTTTTGTGATTATTCCGTCAACAGGAATTCTTTCGCCTGGTTTTACAACGATTGTTTCGCCGATTTGAACTTCTTCAGCTTTTACATTGATTTCTTTTCCGCCGCGGATTACATTTGCCGTATCGGGGCGGATTTCCATCAGCGCATCAATTGATTTTTCAGATTTATCAACCGCATAATCTTCAAAGCGTTCTCCAATCTGATAGAAAAACATGATTGCAACCGCTTCTGGAAGTTGACCAACGCAGACTGCTCCCAATGAAGCGACAGACATAAGAAACTGCTCGTCAAAAATTTCACCATGAAAAAGATTTTTGATTGCATTTTTTACAACGCCATAACCGACCAGAAGATACGCAATAAGGCAAACGCCGATAAAAATGTACTGCTGATACAAATCGATTCCATTGATATTATGCATGAAATCTGAAAATTTTATGCGCTCAAGAATTTCTCCAGCAACAAGAAGAATTCCTGCAATGATAATTCTTGATAAAGAAATTTCTTTTTCCTCGTGTTCGTGCTCATGATTTTGCATTTCATTTTTTTCATCATGTGATTTATGTCCTGAACAGCATGAGCATCCGCAGGAACTTTTATTTTCATGTTCAATGTGTTCTTTTTCCATAGCAAACTCCTTTTTTTGCGTCTCTAGAATGTGCCGCCTGTAGTTTATTCCCCGATGTGATCTAGTCCTTGCGCAAGAATTGAATGTACATGCGCATCTGCAAGTGAATAAATCAACGATTTTCCGTCGCGGGCAAATTTTACAAGTCCATTTGTCTTTAGTATGCGCAACTGATGGCTTACGGCTGACTGGGTCATTCCGAGCGCATCTGCAATTGCATTCACAGACATTTCGTTGTCAAGAAGAACAAAAAGAATTTTGATTCGGGTTGAATCGCCAAAAATCTTAAAAAGTTCCGCAAGATCGAACAAAGTGTCTTCATCCGGCATTTTTTCTAAAACTTCCTGTTTGTCCATAAAGTTTCCTTTGATGTGTGTTTGTTATTCATTTGAACAACTGTTCATATAATAATCTGAAGATATTCAGTTGTCAAGAAAAATATTGAAATTTGAAGATTGAATTTTTAGTTTTTATAAATTCGGAAAAATCGCTTTCGTCAGATTTTCAATTTGCTCCAGACGATTTCGCTCGCGCTACGCTTGTAGGAATTTGGGTGCTACGCACTTTAACTGGTTCAATCGCCCAAAGTCTTCACAAATTAAAAATCTGACTACGCTTTTATTTCTTTCATAAGACTCAAAATTTAAGTAAAAAGTTTTTGTAATTAATTTTTTACAGCTTTTACAGAATTGTCATCGTTCAGAAGTACAATTTTTGGATTCCAGTTTTCTGCGCCAGATTCTTCGATTTTTGTGTATGTTACGATGATTATTTTGTCGCCTGGACAAGCTTTTCGCGCTGCTGCTCCGTTCAGGCAGATTTCGCCCTTTTTTCCAGGGATTATGTAAGTTGAAAAGCGTTCTCCGTTGTTTACGTTTAAAATGTCAACTTTTTCCCAGTTGTACATTCCTGCTTTTTTACAAAGTTCTGTGTCTATGCTGATTGAACCTTCATAATTCAAATTTGCGTCTGTTACCGTTGCGCGGTGAAGTTTTGCCTTTAAAACTGTGATTTCCATTTCGATTTCCTTTTTTAGCTGTTCATTTCTACAGATTTTTTTACGCCCAAAAGAACAAGTTCCGGGCTGATTGTGTCAAAAAGTCCGTATTCTTCAAAAATACGCGAAAATCCGCCGGTTCCGATTACAATAGTTTTTTCGCCCTTAAAGACATTTTTTTTGAAAAGATACAGAATCTCTTTTATTGCGCCGGCATTTCCAAAATAAAGTCCGTTCTGGATTGCCTCGATTGTTGTTGTTCCGCAGATATGCTCCGGTCTTGCGATTTCCACAGACGGAAGTTTTGCCGTGCCGTCCGCAAGTGCGTTCGCGCTCATTTTTAAGCCAGGAAGAATTGCACCTCCAAGATATTCCTTGTTTTTGGTTATACAGTCAGCGGTTGTGGCGGTTCCCATGTCAACAATGATTAAATTTTCATCAGGAAAAAGATTTGTTGCGCCAATTGCTCCGGCGATTCTGTCCGCGCCAATTTCCTTTGGATTTGAATATCGCAGTTTTAGCCCGGTTTTTATTCCAGCCTGAACAAAAATTGAATCTTTTTTGAAATATTTTGCGATTGCGCTTGAAAGCGAATAATTTATTGCCGGAACAACGCTGCATATTCCGATTTTCTGGATTTTTTGCCATTCAAAACCATTTTCGCGTAGCACCGAGCGCAAAAAAATCCCGATTTCGTCCGAACTTGAGTTTGCCTTTGTCGCGCTCCTGAACTGCAGAACCAGCTTGTCGCCCTCAAAAAGTCCGCCGGTTATCTGCGTGTTTCCAACATCTAAAGTCAATATCATAATCTGTCCTCGTATTTATTCTGTGGGGAAAGGCTTCCCGCCGTTCAGAACTTACGTTCTGAACTAACCAACAATTGCCAAAGTCAATTGTTGGCATCGTCTTTTTATTCTGTGGGGAAAGTCTTCCCCTACGGTCGCACTTCGTTGCGTCCTACCCCTTCTATGGGGACACCCCATAACGCCCCGTCCAGGGCTTCTGCAAGTTCCTGAAGGGTTTTTGTTTCGGCTATTATTTTATCAGAATTTTTGTAGATTTTGCACGGATGTGAAGTGGCTGTTATTTCTGATTTGTCATTTTGAACAACAAAATCCGGGGAAAAATCTTTTTCTGCCAAAAAGATTTTTTTTACGGCATTTTGTTGTTCTTCTTTAGTTGCTCCGCTTGTTAATTTAAATGCCACAACTTTTGTCTGTTTTCCGCTCCACAGTTTTATTTTTTGCAGAAGTTTTGGATTTTCCTGCATTTTTAGAAAAATATTCTTGCCGGAAGGAATTTTTGAAATCGTGCCGGCCGGGAAAATCTTTCCGTCAACAGAAATTTCTTGAACGCTGTAGTCGCTTACAGCCGCCGCATGGATTACAGCATCATAGTTTGAATCCGTACATTCAGATTCAAGAAGTTTTTGCAAATCTGAAAAAGTTCTGTACGTAATTATTTTTGCGTTTTTTGGTTTTTGTGCATTTTCTGCCATAAGCGCGGTCACTTCATGTTTTTTTGCACAAAAAAAATCAGCAAGAAAGGCCGCAGTTCTGCCAGTTGAAAAATTTGTGATGTAACGGACGGAATCAATAGGCTCGCAGGTTCCGCCGCCGGTAATAAGAATTTTCATGTCTGTTTCCTAGTTTTTATGTTCCGTAAAATATTCTATAAATTCAAATGCTTTTTCCGGGGAAATCAGACGGCCGGTTCCTGTTGTACCGCAGGCAAGAAGTCCTGTTTCTGCCGGAAGAATTTTTGTGCCCCAGGATTCAAGCTTTTTTAGGTTTTCCTGGACGCTTGGATGAAGAAACATTTGCGTGTTCATTGCCGGCGCAATCAGAAGCGGTTTTGCAAAATTATTTGCAAGGCAGACAGATCCGAACAAATCATCTGAAAGTCCTGCCGCAAGCCGGTTTATTGTGTTTGCGCTGCACGGATAGCTTATTATTAAATCCGCCCAGTTTTGAGCAATATTTATGTGCGGAATCGGGTCTGAATTGTTGAACATTTTTGTTTCCAGCTTGTTGTGGCTTAAACCTTCAAAACTGGCTTTGCCGACAAATTTTAAAGCCGATTTTGTTGCGATTACGCGCACATTGTATTCGTGCTTTTTTAAAAGGCTTATAAGCGCGCAAGATTTATATGCGGAAATTGAGCCTGAAACGTGAAGAAGAATATTTTTTTTCATAAAATCTCCAAAAGCAGGACGGCCGAAGGCAGCGTCCTGTGCAAGAGAGGGTAGGGCGCAACAAAGTGCGCCCGAGGGAGAGGCTTCTCCCCTTGAATTTTATAATTCCAGATTGTCAATCAGGCGCACGTTCTCAAGAAAAACAGCTCCGTAAATGTGGCCGTCAAGCTCGGTGATATAGTCCACGGTAAAACCTGCCTGCGTAAGCTCGGATTTTTTTTGCCCGGCGGTTTTGTTTGAGGAAAGAATCTGGTGGAATTTCGGGGCGAGCGCAAGTCCTGCCGGCGAAAGTTTCTTGTTCCGGCTCGAAAGCGCAAGTCCGTTAGGCTCGCGGACAATCGGGCACGGAATTATATTTATGTCCAGGAAAAACGCTTCTGCCATGCCTTTTAAAAGCTTGTACTGCTGGAAATCTTTTTCGCCGAAATACGCGTTTGTCGGACGCACAAGGTTGAAAAGTTTCATCACAATCGTAAGAACGCCGTCAAAATGGCCAGGGCGCGTTGCGCCGCACAAAAGTTTTGAGAATGAATTTTCGGTGATTTTGTATTTGTAGTCGTCCGGGTACATTTCTGTGTAATCTGGCGCGAACAGAAAATCCACTCCAGATTTTTCAAGAAGCGCGATGTCGTCCTGAAGGTTCGCCGGGTAAGTTTCTAAATCTTTTTTGTCATTGAACTGAGTCGGATTCAGAAAAACGCTTACGATTGTGGTTTCATTTTCGTTTTTTGCGCGGTTTATAAGGCTAAGGTGACCTGCGTGAAGTCCGCCCATTGTTGGAACGAAGCCGATTTTTTTATTCTGAAGATTTTTTCGGATTTCTTTTATTTCTTGGATTTTTGTTAGCACTTTCATTTTGTTTCCTCTGGCCCTGGAAAATTCTGTTCCGCGACGTCTTTTGCGTAGCTATTCAGCGCATTTTCTATTAATTCCGCACCGTTCAAATACTGTCTGACGAATCTTGGGTGGAATCCGCTCATTCCGAGCATATCCTGAAGCACAAGAACCTGACCGTCTGTTTTTGCTCCGGCCCCGATTCCGATTGTTGGAATTTTTACGCTTTCTGTGATTTTTTCAGCAAGCTCACAGGGAATACATTCCAGAACGATTGCCACACAGCCAAGTTTTTCAGCAAGCTTTGCCTCTTCTAGGATTTTTGCGGCGGCTTCTTCTGTTTTTCCCTGCATTTTGTGTCCACCAAAAGCCTGAAAAAACTGCGGAGTAAGCCCTAGGTGGCTCATGATCGGGATTCCGCTTAAAACAAGATGGCGGATAATTTCTTCCTGCCCGAAAATTCCTTCAATCTTTACGCAGTTTGCGCCGGCAACAAGAAGTTTTCCCGCGCAGTCCGTGGCGAACTCAATGCCTTTCCGCGTGCTTAAAAACGGCATATCTGAAACAATATATTTTTGGGTTCCATTCCGCACGCTTCTAGTGTGTTCTTCCATCCATTCCATTTTTGCCGGAATCGTTGTGGATTCGCCGTGCATCACCATGCTCAGGCTATCGCCGATAAGAATGCAGTCAATGTTTGTTTTTTCCACGATGCGTGCAAAAGTCGTGTCGTAGCACGTGACCATGGAAATTTTACGCTTTTCCGATTTGTACTTAAAAAAATCAAGAGAATTCATAGTACCTGTCCTTTTAGATCAAGTCTTTTGTAAAAGAGCTTTAATTTTGCGGAAACAAATGTCGCCGCACCGAATCAATCCCGTCAAGGTGACTGTTCCAATTTAGTTTAGCGATTTTTAATGTTTGCGTAAATATGACGGTTATTTTTGCATTATAAAGGGCGGACAACCGCCCTGCGCTCCAAACCTTCGGTTTT